>JAEYTP010000139.1 GCA_023433945.1 Bacillota bacterium
TATAGGATATAACGGGGGCAATAGCGACTTAGATACAATAGCTTCACTGAATGAAGCTGCAAGTATTAAAATTACTGAGCAAAACGTAGGGTACGCACTTGCTAATTTCTTTAAAGCTGAGTTTTAAACATAAAATGTGTTATTGGTAAAGCATAAGCCCCAAACGTTACTAGAGAGCAGTTTGGTGCTGCTATAAAGTATTGGATTGCTCTTTAAATATATTTTCCTGAGTTCAGTACTGTTTTCAAGCAGTGGACTGGAAAGGCAGCGTTGCAGGGAAGCATCAAGGGAAAACCACCATATCCAGAAGAGGACGCTCTGATGGAAGATATGCAATATTCCAAGCAGTACTGCCGTTAGTGGCTAGAAACCTTGAATTTAGGCAACTGCACATGTATTATATAAATAGAGCAAACAATCCACTAAAAAAGATGCAGTCAATAGTGGCATTGTGTGGCAAACTGATTAGAATTTATTATGCAATACTGAAAAATGGTAGTCAGTACGATGCAGAAAAGATGATAAATGATATAAAACGACCAATGAATAAAGCAGCGTAGCTAGCTGTTCATGAGGTCTAGTGCTACAAGTATTAGTTCGTGACTGCATACGAGTAAATGAAAGTTATTTTAAGGAGATTTGCTATATAATAAATATAAATGGCTACCTATATAGTGTTTATTTTACAGTTACAGATATACGATATTCGGACTATAATAAACAGATATTTGATAAAATATGGCAGTCAATGAAGTTTGAATAATATTTAAGGAATCACAAATGTCAAATAAACAAGTAAAAATTTCAATAAGGAATCTGGTGGAGTTTGTACTTAGATCGGGTGATCTGGATAGCCGTTTTACGGGCTTGAGCAGAATGACTGACGGTATAAAACTCCACCAAAAGCTGCAAAAAGCAGGAGGAGAGGCATACAAGAAAGAGGTAGCTCTCTCTTTTTGCGTTGAAACAGAAGGTTTTGAGTTGATATTAGAGGGTCGAGCAGACGGTATTATTATAGAAGAGGACAAAATAATAATTGATGAAATAAAGACCACAGCCGCTTCGCTAGAGTATATTGAAGAATCCTCAAACCTTCTGCATTGGGCTCAAGCAATGTGTTATGCGTACATCTATTCTCATAACAATTCAATTGAGACTATTACAGTACAATTAACATATTGTCAGCTAGATACTGAAGAGATAAAGAGATTTAGAAGAGAGTATTCATTTAATGAGCTTGAAGACTTTATAAATGATATAGTCAATAGATATCTAAAATGGGCAAAACTTTCCCATCAATGGGACTTAATTAGGGATGCTTCTATCAAACAGCTTGAATTTCCATTTCCGTGCTATAGAAGAGGGCAGAGGGAGCTGGCAGTTGCTGCTTATAAAACTATTACAGCAGGTAAAAAGCTATATGTTCAAGCACCTACTGGTATAGGAAAGACAATATCAACACTGTTTCCAGCAGTTAAATCAATAGGTGAGGGGCATACTTCAAAGATATTCTATTTGACAGCCAAGACAATAACAAGGCAGGTTGCTCAAGAGGCAGCTGAATTGATGCGCGACAGAGGGTTAAAGCTCAAAAGTATTACTCTAACTGCCAAGGAAAAAATATGCTTCATGGAAGAGGCAAAATGTAATCCAGAGTACTGCCAGTATGCTAAAGGCCATTTTGACAGGGTGAATGAAGCGATATGGGATGTACTTGAGTGTGAGGATAGCTTAGCACGGGAACTCATTGAAAAATATGCAAAAAAGCATTGTGTTTGTCCTTTTGAGTTTGCACTAGATTTATCATTGTTTGCGGACCTTATTATTTGCGACTACAACTATCTTTTTGATCCTAGAGTATATTTAAAACGCTTCTTTTTAAGTGGAGGAGATTATGCATTTCTTATAGATGAGGCTCACAACTTGGTAGATAGGTCAAGGGAGATGTTCTCTGCTCAATTGTCCAAGTCGGACTTCCTGGAGCTAAAGAAGCAGTTGAAGGATGACTTTCCTAAATACTCAAAGCAGGTTGGAAAGCTTAATTCATATATGCTAGAGCTCAAAAAATCCTGTATTGAATGTGGGTATAAAACCAGTCCTGAGTTACCTGAGCAAATGATACGCCATTTACACTTGTTGTCAGTTCATACAGAAGAATGGCTTAAGCACAATGCCGAGAGCAAGTATCAGGAGCAGGTACTCAAGATGTATTTTGAGGTATCTAATTTTCTCAAGATTGCAGAATTCTTTGATGAGAGGTACATGACATATATTGAGGTGGGTGGGTCAGAAGTAAGGCTCAAGCTCTTTTGTCTAGACCCTAGTTACCTTATCTCTGAGGCACTTAAAAGGGGTAACAGCGCAATATTTTATTCAGCGACAATGACACCGCTGCAATATTTTAAGGATATCTTGGGAGGAGCTGAAGAAGACTATACTATGAGCCTATTCTCTCCATTTGACTCAAACAAACTGTGTCTCATGGTTGCTGACAATATATCAACTAGATACAGAGACAGGGAAGAAAGCTATGATTCTGTGGCTGAGCTTATTGAAACCACAGTGAAGCAGAGAAAGGGCAATTATCTGGTGTTCTTTCCATCCTATAAATATATGACTGAAGTATACAATAGGTTTGTAGCTAGAGTTATTGGCAGCGTACAGTCAGACATTGACACCACCGATATTGCTGACAGTGTACAATCGGAAATTGACACCACCGATATTGCTGACAATGTACAATCAGATAATGGCACTAACGATACCGCTGATGGGGGACAGCTTGATAAAACAACAAGCTGTTTACAGAATGTATATCTACAAACAGACAGTATCCAGAAGGACAACCTGATGTACCAGACAGACATTGACACCATAATCCAACAGAGTAGCATGACTGAACAAGAACGAGAAGACTTTTTAAAGAAGTTCCAAGCTGATAATGACAAAACACTTGTTGCATTTGCTGTCTTGGGTGGGCTGTTTGGTGAAGGCATTGATTTAAAAGGTGAGAGATTGATTGGCTCAATAATTGTTGGAGTTGGTTTGCCCCAAGTAAGCAATGAGCTTGATATTATATTGAAGTATTTTAACGATTTAGATGGGACAGGCTTTCAGAAGGCGTATATGTTTCCTGGGATGAATAAGGTGTTACAGGCTGCAGGTCGTGTTATCAGACAGGAAAGTGATGTTGGAATGGTATTGCTTATAGATGAGAGATTTACGCACTCTGCTTACAAAAGTATAATGCCGGAGCATATGAGACATTATAAAATAGTTAAAAATATTACGCATGTTACCCACGTTTTACAAAGATTTTGGAACACGGATTTTAAGTAAAATAGTCCGTATATTGTACCAATTTAAATACTTGTTCTTTAGTTTTTTGTTTACATGTTTCGTGCCACATTGACCTATCTTTACAAAATATAGTATCATAATATTGCAAACTAAGGAGGATTGAAGATTTTGATAGAAAATTATTTTCCTGATTATTATTACGACAGCATTAATCATATTGACTTAGATAGTCTCAAAGCGGCTGGTATTAAAGGGTTTATACTGGATATAGACAATACCTTGGTTGCCATGCATGTTAAAGAGGCAGATGAAAATGCTATAGCTTTTGTTAATAAGCTAAAGAGCATGGATTTTAAGGTGTGTATTCTTTCAAACGCAACACAGGACAGGGTTGTACGCTTTAATAAGAATCTCTCAGTACAAGCAGTGCATAGAGCGTTTAAGCCATCAGGCAAAGCATTTTTGAGGGCTGCAAGGATGATGGAGCTGCATCCCGAAAATGTTGCTGTTGTCGGCGACCAAATATTTACTGATATTAGGGGCGGCAATAAGGTAAACATGACAACTATTTTGGTTAAGCCTATTGATAAGCGAGAAATTGTTTATGTCAGGGCCAAAAGAATACCTGAAATGGTCATTTTAAAGCAATTCAGCAAGAATGATAAAACATTGCTTGAAAAAAGGAAGGCATGGAAGAAAAAAAGCTTTGATACAGAGACAAAAAAATTTAAAGAATAAGGTAAATAGTAATTGCAACTGGCAGCTAGATTAAGCAAACTTCATGCTTCAATCAGCTAATCAATTTATGAAACGAGGATGTACAATGATATTATCACAATACGCGAACGGTAAAACTAGAGTTATGGGCTTGCTAGGCAGTCCTGTTTCTCAGACAAAATCACCGCTTATTCATAACACATTGTGCACGGAATATGGTATAAATGCAATATACCTTCCGTTTGAAGTGAAACAAGAAAACCTAGGCACAGCTGTAGCTGGGCTTAGGGCACTTGACTGCCTTGGCTTTAATGTCACAGTTCCTTATAAGCAGGAGATTATAAAATACCTTGATAAGGTTGACGCTGAAGCACTTGAAATGGGGGCTGTAAATACAGTTAAAAATGATGGCGGTTGCTTAATAGGGTATAATACAGATGCTGATGGTTTTCTTAAGGATTTGAGTGATAACCTCACATCTGAGATTAGAGGAAAGAGGATTATGGTTCTTGGTGCCGGAGGCACGTCAAGGGCTATTTGCCTAAAGCTTTCTAAGTCTGGCATTTCTCATCTGGCAATAGCAAATAGGACTAATCAGAAGGCCGGGCAAATAGCGGCACTTGTTGAGCAGTATGCACCTACATCAACGGTTTCGCCTACTGACACATTATTTTTGGAGCTATTACATAGCAGTGATATTATTATAAATACAACTCCCGTGGGAATGAGTACAACTGGGGGAGGAATGCCTTTTGATTATCCTTTTGTTTTATCACCCAATCAGATGATTTATGATGTTATATATAATCCTGAATTTACTCAATTACTTTATACAGCCCAAAATGCCGGTTGCAAGGTATGCAATGGTTTAGGAATGCTTATAAATCAAGCTGTATTAGCATTTGAAATATGGACTGAAAAAAAGGTTGAAAATAGTTTTTCACAAAAATTAATAAAAGTTATCAGAGAATTAGAGGATTTATAACAAAAATATCGAATTATTTACATGGTTAAAATTTCTATTTTGATTATATTATTTAGGGGGCAGATAAATATGGTACAATTAAAAAATTATATGGAAGAAATAGTACTAAACCTTATGGAAGGCGTTCTTGATGATATCAATATGTGTAAGTGCGAAATATGTGTTATGGACATTGCAGCTCTTGCTTTGAATGATTTGCCGCCGAAATATATAGTTACAGAAAAAGGAGAGCTATATTCAAGAGTCAATTCACTCAAGAGTCAATTTGAAGTTGATGTTATAGCTGCTATTACAAAGGCTGCAGTTCTTGTAAAGAGATCCCCAAGACACAAATAAATTTTACTTTTTTTAATTTAATATCACTTACATCAAAAAAAAAACGAGCCTAAAGGCTCGTTTTTAGTTGTTTTATGTTTTTACCGCTTTATGGCTTGTCAGTGCCTTCTCCTTTAGAATCGGACTGTGAATTAGAAGGATTCTTGGTACTTGTAGAAGGCTTTTTTGTTGTTGATGGTTTGCTTGTTGTACTGCTTTTACTTGGTTCCTTTACATTGGAGTCAGGATCAGGTGAGGCAATTCCTTTGTCAGAAGCAAAATATTCCTCTATAACATCTTCAGCAGCGAGTGCTTCTTTGGTCTCAATGTTGACAATTGTATCATTGTAAATATAGAACCAGCCAGAACTTAAGCTTTTATCTTCACCGCCCAATCTGAAGGATGTTAAAGTATCAGGAGAGATGTTTATAACTCCCTGTGCTAAAGTGAGTGCGTCATTAAGTTTCATATTGGTAATCATGTTTGAAAAAGCATAGTTTATTACCGAGTTGTATCGTGGTAGGTACTGGAGAGTAAGCTTCTGCTTCATAAATTCCTTCAAAAACTTAACCTGCATTTCAGTTCTTTTTATATCACTGCCGTCATAATACTCCTTAAGTTCACTTGTATATTTACCACTTGGTTTTCTGAAACGCAATAGCTGTTCAACTTTGTCTCCATCCAAATGCTGATAACCTTTCTTTAGATTTATATACAATCCCTGAGATGGATCACTGTATTTCATATCGGTTGGTACATCGAAATATACCCCTCCAAGCATATCAGTTATTTTTTTGATAGCCTCAAGGTTTATATGAACGTAATAGTTAATATTTATGCCTGTCAAATCACTTACCACTTGTGCGGCATATGCTGCTCCTTCATGTTTTCTACCACCAGCTCCGTATGCAGCATTAATCTTTGGCAGGGTATTATTCTTCAATTTAACCCTAGTGTCACGAGGTATTGTCAAAAGGCTCAATTTACTATTTTTAGGATTATAATTAACAACCATCATAGAGTCTGTATTCCCGGTATTGTCACCGACGAGTAGTAGGAAATTCATAGATCTTTTATCTGTTATTAATCCATCGAAGATGCCAGCACCATTTTGACCAGAACCATTACTACTACTGTTAATATAAAACATAAAGAATGATCCTAAAGAAAATAGGAAACATCCTAAAGCTATACTAATAATATAAAAAAACTTACGTGTATTCATTAATAAACCCCAATCATTCTTATTTGCAAAAATTATTATAACATGTATCAAAAAATATTGCTCTTACGATGTAAATATTTTAAGTAATTCCAATATTTTTATTCTGCCTTAAAATCAGATAAAGGATTACTTTCAATAGCCTTTTTTAGTTGAGCATTATCGACATGTGTATAAATCTCAGTAGTTTTTATACTTTCATGCCCCAGTATCTCTTGAAGTGAACGAATATCAACGCCCCCATGCTTGTACATCAGTGTTGCAGCTGTATGCCTGAGCTTATGAGTGGAATAACGTTCTACGTCAAGTCCGGCTGATTTAATATATTTTTTGACGATATACTGTACAGTTTTGTTGCTAATCCTTTGTTTTCTTTTGCTGAGAAAGAGAGCATTTTTGTCTTTGACTCCTTCGTGTGGTCGCACTGCAAGATACTTCTCCATTGCATCAAGGCACGCAGCATTTAAATAAATTGTTCGCTCCTTGTCACCTTTACCGATAACAGTCAAGGTATCATTTTTAATCTTGGATATATTAATGTTGACCAGTTCTGACAAACGCAGGCCACAGTTTAAAAATAGCGTAATAATACAATAATCTCTTTCTTTAAACTCACCATCTATAGTTATAAGAAGCTTCTTACTTTCTTCAATATTAAGATATTTTGGAAGTCTTTTCATGAGCTTGGGAGATTCCAACTCACTAGTAGGATTGTAGTCTAGCAGCTTTGCCTTATTTGTTAAATAGTTAAAAAAAGACCTCAAACTTGCAACCTTTCTTGCTCTGGAACTAGGATTATTATCCCTTCTTCTTGTTACAAATGACATAAAGCTATAAAGGTCGGATAATCCAACCCTTTTAATATCCTCAATTGTTATCTTTGATATAGGAATAGATTCGATGTCATAGTCCTTATATGAAGAATCATTTTGCTGAATTATAAATCTAAAAAACAGTCTTAGATCATAGAAGTATTCCTTTGTGGTATTTGGGGACTTTCCCTTGATTGTTTCCATATAGTTAAGAAAATCTTTTAATAATTGTGGCATTTCTTCGTTCATATTTGACCTTCCCTTCTACAGCAGTCCCTATATATGTTTTTTAATGCAACTAATCTGTTCAGAATTACTTAATCATTTTATCATATTTTGTGTTTCTGTTCCAGTTTTGCAAGTGAATATAGTAACTCTGATACACACATTTTAATGTCTACCATTGTGGAATATCTTGAAAATACTTAAGTAAATGGTAGAATATGACGATGTAAATATTGTAAACACATTATTGGCATTTGAAATGTGATTTCAAACTAAATGGGACCGTGGTGATTATATGAGTACAGTTATAGAAAAATCATATTCTACAGTGCATGAACTTCAAATTGATGAAGCCGATAAGGATATTAACGAAATAGATGTCTTCGATTTAAATAGTATAGAAGGTTGGTGCAATAGAAAATTGCAGCAATATGATATCGATTTACTGATTAAAGTTATACAAAAGGAAACCTAGAGCCATGGTGAAAACCAAGGCTTTTTTATTTACTTTATATTCATAATAATTTATAATATTAAAGAATATACACATATAATTAAATAGCCGGGGGTTAGAAGCTTAAGAGCTCTTTTCTTCCGCTAAAGAAGCGAAAGGAATGATATATAGATGAGAAAGCTCATGCTAGGTAATGAAGCTGTTGCAAGAGGTGCGTATGAAGCTGGCTGTACAGTAGCTTCCGCATATCCAGGTACACCAAGTACTGAGATTACGGAGTACATTTCAACATATGATGATATTTATTCAGAATGGGCACCAAACGAGAAGGTAGCAATGGAAGTTGCAATTGGTGCTTCAATTGTGGGTGCACGTTCAATTTGTGCCATGAAGCATGTAGGGTTGAATGTTGCTGCTGACCCATTATTCACAGTATCTTACTCAGGAGTAAATGGCGGCCTTGTAATAATGGTTGCTGACGACCCTGGAATGCACAGTTCACAAAATGAACAGGATAGCAGATTTTATGCAAGAGCATCCAAGGTTCCAATGTTAGAACCAGCGGATAGCCAAGAGTGTAAGGATTACGTAAAAAAGGCATTCGAAATAAGTGAGCAGTTTGACACACCAGTAATAGTAAGGCTTACTACCAGGGTATCTCATTCTCAAAGCGTTGTAGAACTTTCAGAAAAAGAGGATTATCAACTCAAGGAATACATAAAAAATACAGAAAAGAACGTAATGATGCCTGCCATGGCTAAAAAAAGACATGTTGTGGTTGAAAAGAGAATGGCAGAACTCAGAGAATATAGCAATACCAGCAATTTAAATACTATTGAGTACAACAACACTGATATTGGTGTTATTACTAGTGGAGTTTGCTATCAGTATGTTAAAGAAGCTGCTCCTAATGCATCAGTTCTCAAGATTGGTATGGTTCATCCAATACCAGAAAAGCTGATTGAAGAATTCGCAAAAAAAGTTAAGACTCTATACGTAGTTGAAGAGCTAGAACCATTCTTTGAAAATCAGCTAAAGAAAATGGGCATTAATGTAATCGGCAAAGAAAAATTAACTGTTATGGGTGAATATAGTTCACAGCTATTGGCTCAAAAGCTATTTGGAGTTAATCTTGATAAGACATCTGAAAATACTGCTCCAATTCCAGTAAGACCTCCTGTAATGTGCCCTGGATGTCCTCACAGAGGTATGTTTTATGTACTCAAGAAGCTGAAGCTCAATGTTAGTGGAGATATTGGCTGCTATACCCTTGGTGCCTTGGCTCCTAATGAATGTATGGATACATGTATATGTATGGGAGCAAGTGTTAGTGCTGCTCACGGTATGGAAATGGCAAGAGGTGCTGAATTCCGCAAAAAGACTGTTGCGGTAATAGGTGATTCAACCTTTATTCATTCGGGTATTACAGGGCTTATTGATATAGTATACAACAAGGGTAATTCTACAATTATTATCCTGGATAATTCCATAACTGGTATGACAGGTCACCAACACAATCCAACAACGGGCTTTACAATAAAAGGTGAGCCTACCAAGCAGGTAGACCTGGAATTGCTATGTAAGGCTGTTGGGGTAGAAAGAGTTAAGGTAGTTGACCCATTTGATATAAAGGAATTTGAGAAGGTGGTTAAAGAGGAAACTGCGGCAGATGAGCCATCCGTTATCATTTCACAGAGACCTTGTGCATTGCTCAAGAATGTTAAATTTGAGGGAGTTCAGAAGATTACAGATAAGTGCAAAAAATGTAGAATGTGTATGAAGATAGGTTGCCCTGCTATTGTTGACAAGGGTGACTGCTTGATGATAAATCCTGCACTATGTGTTGGTTGTAAGCTCTGTACAAAGATTTGTAACTTTGGTGCTATTGAAAAAGCGTAGTGATGCAGATAGGATGTGCGATTAAGCATATTTGAGTGCGAGGCAAATTATATGAGCTGCAGATAGGATGTGCACAAAGTGTATTTGAATGCGAGGCACATATTCAGAAAGGAATGATAATATGGAAAAGTTAAATCTTATGATAGTAGGTGTTGGTGGGCAGGGAACACTGCTTGCCAGTAGAATATTAGGTAACGTAGCTTTGAAGCTGGATTTTGATGTAAAAGTTTCTGAGGTACATGGAATGTCTCAGAGAGGTGGTAGTGTTGTTACTTACGTAAAATTTGGTAAAAAAGTATACTCTCCTTTAGTTGAAAAGGGAGAAGCAGATATAATTATTGCGTTTGAACAACTCGAGGCATTAAGATGGATTGATTATCTTCAAAAAGATGGTAAAATGATAATAAATGATCAAAAAATTGATCCAATGCCTGTAATTATTGGAAAAGCAAAGTACCCAGAAAATATTATAGAGGGTTTGACAGCTAATCATGGAGTACTAACACTTGATGCTCTTAGCATAGCACAGCAGTGTGGGACAATAAAAGCTGTTAACATTGTACTTTTGGGTGTTATGGCTAAACAAGTAGGTGTGCAGAAGGAAATCTTCCTAGAAGCAATCCATGAAGTAGTTCCAAAGAAGGTTTTGGACGTAAATATAAAGGCATTTGAAGCAGGATATAACTATTTTTAATATATTATTTAAAGAATATATTATTTAAAGAATATATTATTTAATTTATTTTAATGACTTGTAAAATGATTAAAGATTTGGCCTATTGCTTTTGCGTGGGGCGTTTTCGTAAACCCTGAAAGCCATTCCTAGGTGGGATGTTTGGCTATTAAATAACTAAATATCAAAATTGGGAGGCTTTTTTATGAAGTATTGGAATCAGGCATGTGAATGCATGTCCAGAGAGGAAATGCGCAAGCTTCAGTCAGAGCGACTGATAAAAACTGTAAATAGGGTATACAATAATGTACCTCTATACAGGGAAAAAATGCAGCAGAAGGGGCTTGAACCAGGGGATATCAAATCAGTTGATGATTTGAAACTGCTACCTTTTACCTACAAACAGGATTTAAGAGATACATATCCTTTTGGACTGTTTGCTGCGCCTATGAGTGAAATTATCAGAGTTCACGCATCATCAGGAACTACTGGTAAGAAAACGGTTGTCGGCTATACAAAAAACGATATTGATGTTTGGGCCGAGGTTATGGCAAGAACACTTGCTAATGCAGGTGCAGACAAGGACTCTATTTTTCAGGTATCATATGGCTATGGATTATTTACCGGCGGCTTAGGAGCACACTATGGTGGTGAAAAGTTTGGGGCTACTGTTGTTCCGACTTCTTCGGGGAATACAAAACTCCAGCTTTCATTAATGAAGGACTTTGGCACTACTCATATTGCTTGTACTCCATCATATGCACTTTATCTTGCAGAGGAAATGGAGGAGCTTGGCATAAAGCCTAGCGACCTCAAACTCAAAGCAGGTATTTTTGGGGCAGAGCCTTGGTCAGATAATATGAGAAGAGAAATAGAAGAAAGACTTGGTCTGAAGGCAATTGATATCTATGGTCTTAGTGAAGTAATTGGACCAGGTGTTGCATGTGAATGTATGCACCAGTGTGGTATGCATATTCCAGAAGATCACTTTATTCCTGAAATAATTGACCCTGAAACAGAAGAAGTACTTCCATTTGGTTCAGAGGGAGAGATAGTTTTTACTACTATAACCAAGGAAGGTCTGCCACTTATCAGATACAGAACCAGAGACATTTCTTCTCTTAACTACGATGTATGCGAATGCGGGCGTACTGAGGTGAGAATGACAAAGGTTACTGGAAGAACTGATGATATGCTGATAATCAGAGGCGTTAATGTATTCCCATCACAGATTGAGAGTGTATTACTTGCAATAGGGGAAACAGCACCACATTATATGTTAATAGTAGATCGCGTAGACAACCTTGATACTCTCGAGATACTTGTTGAGATTACACCTGCTTTATTTTCAGATGAAGTCAAAAAATTAGAAGATATTGAGAGAAAGATTAGAAAAGAAATTGAAAGTACTCTTGGAATAAGCGCCAAGATTAAGCTTGTTGAACCTAAATCTATTCAAAGAAGTGAAGGTAAGGCAAAGAGGGTTATTGACAAAAGAAAGGTATAAATAAATAGGTGTTTCAGGGGGATACGTATGAATAAGAATCTAAAGATGGTTACTCCTTTTATTATTTGTTTGGCGATATTGGGAATATGTATTATGTTTCTTGTAGAGGACATAAATCAATATTGCTCCGAAACGATTGCTGCGCCGAATACTGCAGGTAGTACTATGACCCCTGTGAGTCTAACGGGTATGACTCTGGATTTATATCTTTTTGATGCAAATGACTATGAAAACCCAAAGGAAATAAGGCATATTTCAGTTGAGAAAAGTGTATTTGATACGGACCTTACAAAGGCAATAAATACAGTATTGGAACCAGCTGAATTGCAAATTTCAAAGGCTTTGCTTGAAAAGGCTTCAAAAGCTATTACTATTGATATCTCAAGTGAAACTGCCAAAAAGTTTAATGCGGGTAGTGCTGCGGGAAGAACTTTTACAAATATTCTTGCTGGTACGGTTTTACATATTCCAGGAGTTGAACTTATGACAGTAACTGTTGATGGAAAACCTTCGGTATATGAGGATCATTACAGTTTTAGCGGAGTATTCAAAAGAAGTGATACTAAGCCATTTTATATTTTCGAAGAAAGTAAAAAATAAACTCTAATTAATAGGAGGTAGAAACTATGCTTGTAAAACAAATTTCAGTCTTTCTTGAAAACAAATCAGGGCGTTTGGCTGATGTTACCAAAACTTTAGCAGACAACAATATTAACATCAGTGCATTGTCAATCGCTGATACAACCGACTTTGGTATACTCAGATTAATTGTTAACAAACCTGAGGAAGCAGAGAAGGTACTTTGTGAAAATGAATTCACAGTTAGTTGTACCAATGTAATTGCTATTGGAGTTGATGATGTTCCAGGAGGGCTATCAAAAGCACTTTTAATATTAAATGATAATAAAATTGGAATTGAGTACATGTATGCATTTGTTGGAAAGTGTGGAAATGAAGCGTTTGTTATTTTAAGGGTAGAGAATGCAGATGCAGCTATTAAAGTACTTCTTTCAAATGGCATTAAGGTCCTCGGTTGTGATGAGGTTTATAACTAACAAGATATTTATAATCTCATACTATATGATATATCAGTTTTGAATTAATAAGGCGTATAACCAAAGAGTTATACGCCTTATGTTAGATTTAGACATTAAAAAATGATTATAATATTATATTAATATAACTAGTGTAGTATTTTAAATTATAATTATGTGACTTTCTCTTTCTTTTATAGTTACTTTATTTGTTCTAATGCCCCTTGATAGGCATTGATAACCTTATCGCACCAAGCATCAAAGTCAGGGTCCTCCTGCTGTAATTGAGGATTGCTTAAAACATTATCCAGCAGCAGCCTTATACCTTGATCAAATCTAACGGTAGCATTAAAACCAGGAACCAGTCTTTTTAGCTTGGAATTATCAAATACGACTGTATTTGACTTATCGCCGATAAGTGAACCGTTAAAATCATACTTACTGCCACAAATACTTAAGAATTCTGAAGAAATGTGAACCGCTTTTAGCTCAACACCAAGTGCATCGGCAATTATCTGGTATATTTGATTCCAAGTCAAACTTTCGTCAGAGGTAATATGTATTGCTTCGCCGATGGCATGTATGTTGCCCATAAGTCCGATAAAACCTTTTGCAAAGTCAGTATTATGAGTAAGAGTCCAAAGAGAAGAGCCATCACCATGAATTATAACTGGCTTACCTTCAAGCATTCTCTTCGCAACCTGCCAGCTGCCATTTGATCCATGTACGCCTAGAGGAATCCTGCGGTTGTCATAGGTATGGCTTGGTCTAACTATAGTGATAGGGAAACCATTATTTCTATATTCCTGCATCAATCTTTCTTCACAAGCTATCTTATTTCTGGAATACTCCCAAAATGGATTGGATAGTGGGGTAGACTCAGTAATGTTATAATGTGAAAGCGGCTTCTGGTAAGCAGATGCCGAACTAATGAAGATATACTGACTTGTTTTCCCACTAAACAACCTGATATCTCTCTCAATATGCTCTGGCGTGAATGCAATAAAATCAGCAACAACATCAAAATGCAATTCTTTTATTAACTCTGAAACAGCCTTTTCATCATTGATATCGCATTTTAAGATTTTAGTACCCTTTGGTAGACTGTCATTTCTGTTACCTCTATTCAACAAATACAAGTCCCAGCCATACTCGTGCAAAACCTGGGTTATTGCTGAACTAATAATACCGGTACCTCCTATAAATAACGCTCTCATCTAATCAATCCTTTCTTCTATTAGAAATCAATATAATTATATCACAGAAATCAGTATGCTAATTATTGGAATCAAGCGGAGGCAAGTTTCACGTGCCTTTAGGTAAGATATAAGGGCAGTCTATGCCCTTATATCTCAAATCTCAAATCTCAAATCTTATATCTATATCTCATATCTTATATTTTATATCTTGCCTCTTATTAGCTTCATAAAATAGTACTTTTTCCTACCCAAACGTCGCTTTGTTATAAGGAGTAAGACTTGAATACAGTTTACAACACATAACTTCTCTTCTTCAGACAATTCATTTTGAGTATATCTGGCAGTAATGAAATAATTCATTACTTTACTAAAGTCAAATTTATTAAAGGAGTTACCCCTAAAGTCAAGGAACTTTTCTACCCTAAAACCATACTGGGATGGGGTTTCAGCTGCATTAATAGCCATGTCTTGCAAGGAAAGTACGGAAAACATATACTCAAATGACATCAATACCGACTTGTTGGGCTCTGCTTTTTGTATTTTCTTTAACATGAAGGTATGTTTGAGCTTATTTCTAGTTGCAAGTATGACCAAGGCCAAAATTACTTCTACTAAAAAACCTACTACTATTTTTAAAGCCTCATTATCGTCGTCATCTTCATTATCTGTAGGTACGTTAACCATATTAATATTGTTTTGTTGATTGCCGTATTTCTTCATCATTTCCATATAATCTACATATGTAGAGCCTGACATGGAAGAGTCTACGTGAACGGTTTGATTGGTACCCTCATACATATTGGCAACAAATGGCGCGGTGGGTTCAAACTGTATCCATCCAAAACCCTCAAAGTAGACTTCTACCCAAGCATGGGCTTGTTTTGAGGTAACCTTGTAGATACCTTTATTAGAGGTAGGCGGTAAAATATAACCTTCAACGTATCTTGCTGGTATTCCAATACTTCTTAGCATCACCACCATGGAGCTAGCATAATAGGTGCAATAGCCTTTTTTGCTTTCAAACAAGAAATAATCAACGAAATCTTGATTACGTGGTGTTCTACCCGGTTTTAGTGTATAAACATAATTTGTTGAGAGATAATTCTCTATTGACTTTGCCTTGTCATAATTACTTTCAGAGTTTTTTGTTATTTGTTCGGCAAGGTCATAAACCCTCTGAGGTATAGTATTTGGTAATGACAAATAGGTATTATATATATTTTCAGACCTTTTAATAAGTGTATCTAGTATGTTGGGGTCACCATCCATGCTAAGCTTTACTATTGAATTTGATTTCTTATATTCAGCATACATTCCTTTGTGACTTTCCCTAATGCTTTCTATAAACTTAGTATCTGTAAGATTTAGGTTTGTGTATTTAATAAAATATTTGAAATCCTTTTCCTTTGCTTTTTGGAGAAGGAGAATACCCTCATTATTTTTTAACAATGGCTGTGCTTGCTTAAATGTTATTTCATGTGTTTTAGCAGGAACAAAAATGGATCTGGTCCTCATGTTTACAAAGGTAATATCAATATCAGAATCTACTTCATAGCTAGGACCAGAGTTATCTAAACCAGAAATAGATAAACCAGAAATTGGTGTTTTTCTAGTAAATGCCCCAAGCTTGTATTCTTCAACGTCATCGCTTATTTCCTTGATATATGTATTCGTTTTATTATCAACTGAAGCATATTCGTTACTGGTATTATACCATTGTCTTCCATCATAAAGAATGGGGGTATATGCCTTTAAATATATGTTTGAATAGGAGGATCTTACATTCATAACATGAATATTATCGGGATTTATGTTTCCGCCAAGCAATCCTCCCTTACTGTTGAAACCTACACCTGATAAGCTAAAAGAGTCAAAGGACTCTATACGAGTTCCATAAAAGTAATCCTCGATACTAGTGATTCTATCATTTAGCCATTTTATCTCAACAGGTGTACTGCTATAGGGCATTGTATTAGTGATTAGGAGTGTAATTGCACATACCGGGAGAATATAGATTAAGTATAGAATTTTATTCTCTATAGTGTAATCAGATTTTTTTGATCTAACCCTTACTACATCAAATAGATAATACAAGAAGAATGTTCCGATGAATAAATAAAAAGTAACCTGAGATGCCAAAAAATTAAGCATTATTTGACTTAGGAATATACTACATCCCAAAATAGCAATAACATAAATATTAAAAAACTTCACAGTAAAGAGGTAAATAAATATTGTTATAAAAGCTGCTATAAATATTTCTGTTATTAGAATAAAAGCTCTGTCCTGATAAATATATCCGGTGACAGTATCAACTATCCAGAAGATATAATTATCCAAGAAGTTAAAAATTCCCCTGGTTCCAATGGTTGAAGCAGTATAGAATAAGTATGTACCAGCGCCAAATAAAAGGGTGATTACACTTATAAGTGTTGTAATCTTGTTATATAATAAAGGAACCAGTAAAACTGCAATAATAATAACAATACCTAGTAACTCAGTACTTACTGTTGCAGTCATACAAAAAGATGACCATATGGACTGACATAGACTATATGACATCAGTATTGTCAGAATGCAGTATGCAATTGTATCTAACAATTTTGTCTTTTTCATGTTTTACGCTCCTAAAGCTTGTTTTATGTCGCATCCAGGATAAAGAATATAAGCATTTACTCCTATATCAAAAAGGCTGTCAACAATCATTTTTATATCCTCGGTAATAAAATTATCTTCCTTTTCACCTGTTACATAGAGTACACAAATATCTCCTCCAGCCATTTTAATATTAAAAATACTATTGTATAAATCAACAGTAAGGTGACTGGTAATAATTATGGTGTCTTTTAACTTGTTTTCACTGAATGAATATAGCTCCAAAATACTTTCAACAGGAATTATTTGCTGAAAGTTAACGGTTGCTAAATACTTATAGACGCTATTAAACTGTGACAAGGTTGATACAGGTATTAACTCCAGCTTATTTCTAAATTCTATTAGATTGACGGGAATGGACTTATTAACATAATAATATATTAGTGCAATTGCAGATTCGACCAGCGTATCTTCTACCATTGAGTTAGTCTCATCATCATATGTATTTTTTCTATAATCCAAGACAATATTAATATTCTCAGATGTAAGGCATTGATAGTTTTTGACAAGCAAATCATTTTTCTTTGCAGATAGCTTCCAATGAATTCGTTTGCAGCTATCACCATACTCATATTTTCTTATATCCTTTATGGATGTGGTATCTTCAAAGCGGCCATCAGTTCCTGCGTTTAAATCTGCACTATACTCAGGAGTAAGATTGAACTTATCTAAATAAATAATCCTAGGGTTAACAACAATCTTCTTTGTCTCTTGAATCCTATATCTAAATCGTATAAGGCCGAGAAAATCTTCAACGTAGAAGTTTTTTATACCTATTTCATATGCTCCACGGTATTTAAACTCCAGTTCCAAGTTAATATCAATCTTGGAACGTGGCTTCAAATATAGATTGTGGTTCAGGTTCTCGACATTTAGCAAGGAATTACCAAAGAAAGATATGTGTATAAATGGATAAACAATAAAATCCTCATTACACATAAGCATATTCAATTGCACCTTTTCACCTTTGGTAATATGAGTCTTATCAAGCTTCTGTACATATTTGAAGCGAAGAAAGACATAATAGGCATAAGCTATAGAAAACAATAACAAACTAAGTAGAGAATTAAAAAGCAAAAATGCTATTCTTCCACTTTTATTATAAAGAAAAATAATTGATACAACTAATAATATAAGAAAAACGATTCTATTTCTTCTCATAGCTATTTACCAATGGTACAAATACACTATTTGTTATTGTAGATAAAATATCAAGCACATTTTTTTTCTTGAGTTTTGCTTCTTGCTTTAATATAATTCTGTGAGATAGTGTTGGAATTATCATTTTTTTGATATCCTCGGGAAGAACATAATCCCTGCCTTTCATTAATGCAAGAGCTTGTGCAGACTTACAAAGAGCTAATGAACCTCTCGGACTGGCACCTAAAAGCACATTTTCATTTCTTCTGGTAAGATTAATAATCTCAACCACATAATTTAATAAAGTATTATCAATATAAACGCTTTTTACCTGCTGCTGTAATTCCAGAATTTCTGAAATATCAATAACAGGGGTCAAGCTTTCTAGAGGGTTTTGTTTCAAGTATTGTGAAAGTATAAAGGTTTCTTCATTTGACTGAGGATACCCAAGAGATATTCTCATCAGGAATCTGTCCATTTGAGCTTCGGGCAGGGGATAGGTTCCTAAGTAGTCTATAGGATTTTGTGTTGCCATAACCATAAATGGCTTTGGAAGCTTATATGTAGTACCATCAACAGTAAACTGCCCTTCTTCCATAACTTCAAGCAAGCTTGCCTGTGTTTTGGGAGTAGTTCTATTTATCTCATCAGCCAATACAATATTACACAATATTGCTCCGTTTCGGAATTCAAATTCACCAGTCTTCGGATTAAATACAGAAAAGCCTGTAATATCTGATGGAAGAATATCCGGCGTAAATTGGATTCTCTTAAATGATGCCGATATAGACTTCGAAAGTGCAGAAACAAGACTTGTTTTACCAACACCAGGGACGTCCTCAATCAAGACATGTCCGCCACATAGTAATGCAATAACTGCTAGTTCAATCTCAGTACGCTTTCCAACAATTACTTTTTCAACATTGTCTATTAGCTTATTAAAAGTAGCAATATTACTGTTAATAATAATCAACCCCTTTGTATAATTTTACTTATTTATATTATATAGTAAAAAATAGGAAGAAAAAATGGAATATTGTATGAATAATTGCACTATTTTGTTTAGTTTAAAGTTTAATTTTTTAAACAGTGCAATATTTTCCACCTAAATGGATTAAGAAAAGCAAATTTGCATATTGATAATTGTAAATAAATGGTATACAATTATAGCACATTTCATTTTTTTCATCATCTCTTACTATTTCACCTATATACTGTTATAATATTATAGTTAAGAATATTTATATGTAATTAGTTATATATATTTGACTATTTATCATATTTAAGGGGATGACAAATATATGAAAGCAGAGATATTAGCTGTTGGTACCGAGTTACTCATGGGCCAAATTACAAATACAAATGCACAATACATTTCTTCTAAACTTCCTTTAGCGGGAGTTGGTGTATACTATCATACAGTTGTTGGTGATAATGCTGAAAGATTAGAAAAAAGTCTTTTACTAGCGTTGGAAAGATGTGATGTTGTAATTACGACAGGTGGACTTGGCCCAACCCAGGACGATCTCACAAAAGAAACTGTAGCAAGGCTTATGGGCAAAAAGCTAGTGCTCCACCAAGAAAGTCTTACAAAAATAAAGTGCTTCTTTGAAAACCTCCATAGGTCAATGACAATAAATAATGAAAAGCAGGCGTATTTCCCAGAGGGATGCATTATTATGAAAAATAATAATGGAACCGCACCTGGCTGTATTATCGAAAATGGAGAAAAGGTAGTTATTATGTTGCCTGGACCACCATCAGAAATGAAACCTATGTTTGATGAACAGGTAATGCCTTATTTCATGAATAAGTGTGATTTTAAGCTTGAATCCAAATTTTTACGTGTATTTGGAATAGGGGAATCGGCACTAGAGGATATGCTGCTTGATTTGATTGATGGGCAGACCAATCCCACTTTAGCAACGTATGCCAAGGATGGAGAGGTTACATTAAGGCTTACTGCAAGGGTTAATCCTGGTGAGAAGGGTGACGAAATAATCAGTCCTATGCTTGCAGAAATTAAAAAGAGAACAGGTGATGCACTATACTCCTTAGAGGATGAACCTCTGGACCTAGTAGCTGCAAAGCTACTTTTGGAGAATAATATTACTATTTCTACTGCAGAATCTTGTACTGGGGGCCTTGTTTCGGAGATACTTACCAATGTTCCTGGTATTTCAAAAGTCTTTATGGGTGGGAGTGTCACTTATTCCAATCAGTCAAAGAGTGATTTATTAGGTGTCAAAGAGGAAACACTTTCTCAGTATGGAGCTGTTAGTAAGCAAACCGCTGCACAGATGGCTGAAGGCATTAGGAAAAGACTAGCAACAGACATAGCTGTATCGGTTACAGGTATAGCAGGACCGGACGGAGGAACACCTGAAAAGCCTGTTGGGCTTGTCTATATAGCATTGGCATCGAAAGATGGAACGGTTATCAAACAGTTAAATCTGTGGGGTAGCAGAAACCGAATTAGAAACGTAACTGCATTACATGTATTTGATATGATAAGAAGGCATGTTTTGGGGTTGGAGATAAATTAACGACTAATATAACTTTTCTACAGCCGAAATTTTGTATTGATTCGTTATAATACACACAAAAGAAACGGCTGGTCTAGAACAGTCTGGAGGGAGTCACTTGAACTCAAATAGTAAAAAAATTACGGGTGCTGCTGTTATTGTAATGACTTCTTTAGTAGTCAGCAGAATTACTGGCTACCTTAGAACCATACTCATTAACAATTTGCTTACAGCGCACCAGTCAGATGCCCTTTTGGCAGCATTCCGTACTACCGATTTGATGTACAATATGTTGATAGGAGGGGCTATCTCAGCTGCACTTATCCCAATTCTTTCAGGTTATTTAGCCAAAAAGGAAGAGGAAAAGGGCTGGAAGGCAGTAGGCTCATTTATTAATGTGGTATTTTTGACAATGGCAGTTGTAAGCTTTCTGGGTGTAATTTATGCACCTCAGATTATTCAACTGACTGCACAGGGATTGCAAGGTACTGTCAGGGAAGATGCAATATACCTTACAAGAATTCTTTTCCCATCTGTAGGATTTATGATGCTGGCAGGTATGACAAACGGGGTGCTTAACTCGTACAAACGTTTTGCAGCTGCTGCATACGGTCCATCAATATATAATCTTGGCACAGCACTGAGTATTTTTGCATTAAGCCGCTTTGGTGTAAAATACGTTGCATATGGAGTTTTGGCAAGCGCAGTTGTATATTTCATAATACAGATTTCCTTTGCACTACCAAACTTTAAGTTTTACAGACCCAAGATTTATTTAAAGGACGAGGGCTTTAAAAGACTATTTAAGCTTGCTATTCCATCCTTAGGCGCTTCTGCGGTTGCCCAGATAAACATTGTTATTTCTCTGACCTTTACATCCTCATTTTCACAGGGCAGTATCACTGCATACAATTGTGCAAATGAGGTGTGGCAGCTCCCATATGGTATATTTGCAATGGGGTTGGGTACAGCACTCTTGCCAACGCTCTCAGAGAAGCTTTCGCTCAACAATATAAGCGAATTCAAGGATATTATGCTAAAGGGATTCAGGACAATCTTGTATCTGATTATACCGTCAGCAGTTGCGCTTCTTGTTATCCCGCAACCAGTAATCAGCGTTGTCTACAAGTGGGGAAGTAAGGTTGATGCCGAGAGAATTATTATGGCATCTTCCATACTGATGCTTTTTACCGTAGCAATTGTTGGACAATCCATGTTAGCACTACTGAATAGGGCTTTCTATGCTAGCAATGATACCAAGACTCCGCTATATGTAGGAGCAGGCTCTATTTTTCTGAATTTTATACTTTGTAACATCTTTGTATTCAAGACAGGATTAGGACCTGCGGGAATGTCACTTGCTTATTCAATACAAAGCCTTGTAAATATGCTCGTTATGATGTATTTGTTATCAAGAAAGATGAAGGGTATGCAGTGGAAGAGTCTTACATTTTATGGCCTGAGATTGCTTGCTGCAGCAAGCGTTATGGGGGTTGTTGTGTTCTTGATGAATAAATTGATTGCCATTGATTTTACCAGAGGGTTTACTCTTTCATTGAAGCTCAGTGAAATAGCTGCAATGCTAGCAGTAGTTGCAGTAGGTTGTTTGGTATACTTTGGTTTTACCATGTTATTCAGGGTCCCGGAGGCGGTTTCGTTTAAAAATAAATATTTTGGAAGATTTCTAAAAAAACGTTTGACTAAATAGTAAAAGAAATATATAATAAGAACAAATGTTCGATAATTGTGAGGAGGTTCCCCATGTTAGAAAAGAAAAAGGCTCTTGAGATGGCGTTAGGTCAGATAGAAAAGCAATTTGGTAAAGGTGCAGTTATGAAGTTGGGAGAAAATTCCCACATGAATATAGAAGTCATACCAACCGGAGCGTTGTCCTTGGACATTGCACTCGGTGTTGGTGGAGTACCTAGAGGTAGAATTGTTGAAGTGTTTGGACCTGAATCCTCAGGTAAGACAACAGTTGCACTTCATATTATTGCTCAGGCTCAAAAAGCAGGCGGAGAAGCTGCTTTTATTGATGCAGAACATGCACTTGACCCAGTATATGCAAAGAAACTTGGGGTAGATATAGAAAATCTTATCGTTTCTCAGCCTGATACCGGTGAACAGGCTCTTGAGATTACTGAGGCACTTGTTAGAAGTGGCGCTATAGACGTTATAGTTGTTGACTCTGTTGCAGCCTTGGTTCCAAAGGCTGAAATTGATGGTGAGATGGGTGATTCACACGTAGGACTTCAGGCTAGACTTATGTCCCAGGCACTTAGAAAGTTGGCTGGTGTTATCAGCAAGTCTAGAACTACTGCAATATTCATTAATCAGCTTCGTGAAAAGGTAGGTATCATGTTCGGCAATCCAGAAACCACACCTGGAGGTAGAGCTCTCAAATTCTACTCTTCTGTTAGACTTGATGTTAGAAGAATCGAAGCACTCAAGCAGTCAAATGAGATTGTGGGTAATAGGACAAGAGTTAAGGTAGTAAAGAACAAGGTTGCACCACCTTTTAGAGAAGCAGAATTCGATATCGTATATGGAGAAGGCATTTCAAAGGAAGGCTGTATTCTCGATATTGCTGTTAATATGGACATTGTCAATAAGAGTGGAGCATGGTTCTCCTATGCTGGTCAGAGGATTGGACAAGGAAGAGAAAATGCAAAGCAGTTCTTAAGAGAAAACACTTCTATTTGCAATGAGATTGAAGCTAAGGTTAGAGAGAATTTCAAGCCTGTTACAACACCACCAGCAAGTGAAGAAGAAGAAGTTTTTGTTGAGGATGCGGAATAATCAGTGTTATCTTGTTAGGTATACTAGATACTGTTAAAGGCACCATCTTAAGTTCTGAGATTTGAAGCAGTAATCAGTTTAAGCAGATATTAGTAGCAGCAGATTAAAACGATATTTCCTTTTTTAAAAGAAAAAAAAGAATACCCTCAGAAGTATTTTAAAACCTCTGAGGGTATTCTTATCAGTCATATTAAATTCGATTTATAAGGAAAATAAAACGCTTCTGGACTATTTTACTGTAACCTTACATGTGGCTGTTTTACCATCCACAGTTTTACAGGTTACCGTTGCAGTACCTTTTGACTTTGCGGTTACTTTACCTTTTGCATCTACAGTAGCTACTTTTGTATTGGAGGATGTCCATTTGACAGCCTTATTGGTTGCATCAGCAGGTTTCACTGTTGCTGTTAATGTAACTGTTTTACCTTTGGTAAGCGTAGCTGTTGTCTTGCTTAGTGTTACTGATGTGGCTTTAATTTCCTTAGCATCTGACGCGTTGCCTTCGACCACTATGAATAAAAAATTCTTTGGTATATCCGAATCATTAATACCTGTTACGTGACCAACTGTCAATACATATGTACCTGCTTTTGCGATATTCATGGAGCTGCCATCAGCTACACCATAAAAACCTTCTTTAGGAGCAGTACTTAACTTCTTCGAATAATCAAACTCAAGCTTACCTACTGTATTAAGTACATAATACTTCATGTTTGTCTTGACTGTCTCTATAGGATTTATATTCATGTCATAAAATATCCCGATATAAGCATATCCAGTGTTTTTCTCACCCTTATTTGGCTGAAGTGTTACAGTAACAGGAGCTTTACATGTGATAACTGTACTATTTTTCCCGGAAATAGTTACTTTGTCATCACTCAAATACGTGGAGAAGTCTTTCTTTTCCTGTGATACTACATTTGTTACACTTACAGTGGCAGTCAAATCCTTGAAGGCAATGTCATCTGTAGCATATGAATTGAAAGTGATAGTTTTAGTGCTGGTCGTTGCTGCAAATGCTGATACGGATAAAGTTAACAGCATAGCTAGGGTTAATAATACTGATATAATTCTTTTTGTTCTCATTTCTTACATTCCTCTTTTCATTGTTTATTTTAAGGAGCATAAAACTCGCCCTCGCCTACCACGCGTAATAATTATTTATTCTAAGCCGCTTATTCTGTTGTGTTTGAGGCTACGAAGAAAATTCAAATCTTTGTACACTTGGTATCTTTATACCTGTTCACAAATTTGTAACCCTTTCTTGTCGGATTAGCAGGTTTTACTAATGTTGAACAGAATCATAAATTCCCATAAGTAATAATATATAGTATGCTTAGTGCTTTTTCAACTATTTAAATACAAATAAACTAAAAATTTCCAAAGTCACAGGAGGCAGAGCTAAAAAATACAGAATCAGTAATTTATTAATAAGAATTTTATTTTATTATGGCTTTATTTATGACACAATAATTTATAATTAATATATTATTTATTATTTTATAAAGTAGACGCAATTACTGGGGAGGGGTATAAATGAAGGTAGTTAGTATTACCACAAATGACAGGGTTAAGTCTCATGCACAGGTAACATTAGAAGGTGGGACACAATTCTGTTTGCCGCTGAAAAGATTAAGTATTTTGGATATTACAGAAGGCTCCAATATTGATGATAGTAGGATACAATATATAATAGATTATGAGGTATATGCGGCTGCAAAAGCTGATGCTGTTAAGTATATTGCTACTAAAATGAGAACTTGTTATGAGGTAGAACAGAAATTATTCCAACTAGGATATGAGGAAGATTGTATTTCCCGGGTAATAGATGACTTGATTGAGATAAACTATCTAGATGACTTAAAGTATGCAAACTGCTTTATTTCGGACCGCAATAAATTAAAGCCTACGTCCTCACGCTTGATGAGAATGGAGCTTAAGCACAGAGGGATAGATGAAAGTATTATTGACCAAGCATTGAGCGGACAGGAACAGCAAGACGAAGATGTTGCCTATACACTTCTTATAAAGAAGTATTCCAAATATACTGATTTTGATGATAAACTTATTGCCAAAATGAAGAACTTTTTAGCAGCAAGAGGTTTTGAATACTCTCAGATTTCTTCTGCGGTAGAGAAGCTAGTTGAATGCAAAACGTCAGTAGAAGATTAAATATTTTATATTTTGCTATAGTACTGGTGATACAGTATTTTAGTATATAGGTTTATATTATATAGGTTTATGCTATATAGGTTTATATTATATAGGTTTTTATTATAAGAAAATTAATAATTTCTATGATATTAATTTTTATGATATATATTTTTTATATAGAAGAATTTACATTACTAAACTAAATTACTTATTTATAGAAAATAATGACTTAAAATATATACTTTTATTCAATTTCTATTGAAAATTTTTGTAATTTTCGTGAAAGATATTGACATTATTGCCCGATTATTAAATAATTTTTATTGAGGTTTTTTAAACTAAGTTTTGTAAGATTGAGTTTTATTAAATTTAGCTTTGTAAAGTTAGAAAATTTGAGTAAAATATAGTTAAAGTAATTATTTGAGGTGTATATTTTGAACAAAAGAATAGGCGTTATTTCGTTGGGGTGCCCCAAAAACCTAGTTGATAGTGAGATAATGTTGGGTTTGCTAAAAGGCGCACAGTACGAAATAGTTAATGATAAAGAGAACGCTGACGTGCTGATAGTTAATACTTGTGGGTTTATAGAATCAGCTCAGCAGGAGTCCATCAATACCATTTTGGAAATGGCCAAGGAAAAGGAAAAGAATTGCGAAGTATTGATTGTTACTGGTTGTATGGCAGAACGCTACAGGGAGAAGATACTTGAGTTAATTCCTGAAGTGGATGCCGTACTGGGAACGGGTAACTACAAGGATATTGCTGAGGTAATAAACAAGGCGTATAATGGAGAGAAAACTGTACTCTACGGAAAGTTAGATGAAACAGACTATCTTGATGAAGAAAGGGTTACATCCACTCAGAAGCATACTACCTATTTAAAAATAGCAGAAGGGTGTGACAACTATTGTACTTATTGCATAATACCTTCGCTAAGAGGTAAGTACAGAAGCAGAAAGATGGAATCTCTCATAAAAGAAGCAAATATACTAGCTAATAACGGCACGAAGGAATTAATTCTTGTTGCTCAAGATACTACTCGGTACGGGGTAGATTTATATGGTGAGAAGAAGCTGCCGGACTTGATTCGAGAGATATCCAAGATAGATGGGATAGAGTGGATAAGGCTTTTATATTGTTACCCAGAAGAGATTACAGATGAGCTTATCGATGAAATGGCAAATAACAAAAAGGTATGTAAATATATAGATATACCGATACAACATGCATCGAACAACATCCTGAAAACCATGGGAAGAAGGGGAACGGCTGAGCAAACAAGAGATATTCTCAATAAGCTTAAGCAGAGAATACCTGAAATAGCTATTCGTACATCATTGATTGTAGGCTTCCCTGGAGAAACAGAACAAGACTTTGAAGAGCTAAAAGAATTTGTAGAGCAATTTGAATTTGATAGATTAGGTGTGTTTACTTATTCAAAAGAAGAAGGTACACCTGCTTATAAAATGAAAAATCAGATAAAAAAGCATATTAAGCTAAGTAGGCAAAAACAACTGCTTGCTCTGCAAAATGAAGTAAGTACAAAGAAGAATTTGCTGAGGTTGGGTAATACGTACAAAGCTATAGTAGAGGGCATTGCTGATGATGGCATATTCTATTATGGCAGAACCCAGTTTGAGGCTCCAGAGATTGATGGAATTATATATTTTACTAGTCCAGATCCATTAGATATTGGAACATATGTAGACGTTAAGATATTAAACGCAGAGGATTATGATTTGATAGGAGAGGTAACCAATGAATTTGCCCAATAAGATAACGATTTCTAGAATAATACTTGTACCGATATTTATGGTATTTTTGGTACCCATTCCTGATGCAACAGTAAATTTTTCTCTATTTGCATTTATGAAGCAAGAGATGTTAGCTATAAATAAATTTATATCTGAATATGGTAACTATATTGCAGCTGTATTGTTTATTTTAGCTGCTAGTACAGATGGAGTGGATGGATATATTGCAAGAAAAAGAAAGCAGGTAACTGCTTTTGGTAAATTCCTTGACCCAATTGCAGATAAACTATTAATTACTGCTGCGTTGATTGCTCTTGTTCAAAGAGACGTTGTTACAAGCTGGGCTGCTATGATTATTATATCAAGAGAGCTTTTAGTTACCGGGCTAAGATTAGTTGCTGCAGGAGAAGGCCAGGTTGTTGCTGCTAACACATCAGGAAAGATCAAGATGGTATGTCAGACAATAGCGGTATCTGTTGCGCTTCTTAATAATTTCCCATTTTCCTTATTTACTGATATACCAGTAGATGCATATCTTATGTTTATTGCTGTAGTGGTGACAATTTACTCTGGTATTGACTTCTTTGTTCGAAATATTAAGCTTATTAAGCCAGAAGAGATATAAATATGAATATATGAACAAAATTTTGGGATACTCAATTTTGAGTGTCCCTTTTTGAGTGTCCTAAATGTTTTCCTGTTTATTTATTTAGGAAAATAGTTGCAATAATAAAAAAAATACGTTATACTCTTGTTATCAACACTTAGTATCTGGTAATAATTATAATCTAAAATGAGGTGGTACATTGTGAGCAGGCCGTCATTGTACAAAAAACAACGACAGAAAATTCTGCTTGAAAAAATTAAATATGATCCGTTTTTAACAGACGAGGAGTTGGCTGATTTTTTCAAGTGTAGTGTACCAACAATAAGATTAGATAGACTTGAGCTTCAAATACCTGAACTCAGAGAAAGAATTAAAACAGTGGCTGAGAACAGTCACGATAAGTTGAAATCTCTCGAGAGCAAGGAATTTATTGGAGAACTCATTGATCTGAATCTTGGGCAGAGTGCTATATCACTTATGGAGACAAATAGTGCTATGGCATTTGAAAAAACACAAATAGTTAGGGGACATTTTATTTATTCACTAGCTGAGACCCTTGCTATTGCTGTTATTGATGCACATGTGGCACTTGTTGGTGTGGCTAGCATCAAGTACAAAATACCTGTGTATGCAGGAGCTAAATTAATAGCAAAAGCTGAGGTTAGGCAGAAAAAGGGCAGTAGATTTATAGTTTGGGTCAAAATATATGAAAAAAATGTTGAAGTTTTTAGAGGGAAGTTTATACTTGTCTCTATAGATAAAACTAACATTAAAACCAAGGAAGAATAATATGGAGCGTGAAACTATGAATATACTTGTCGATGCAATGGGAGGAGACAATGCACCAAAGGCAATTGTTGAAGGTTGCATTGAAGCTATAAATAAGAAAGAAGGCTTTAACATAACCCTAGTGGGTAATAGTGATACAATACAAAGCATACTTGCAACAAAGAAATTTGACACTTCTAGAGTCAGCTTAGTACATGCGTCTGAAGTAATTACAGGTGAAGATGTTCCTACAAAAGCTATTAGAGGCAAAAAGGATTCATCAATGGTAGTTGGTCTCAGAATGCTAAAGGAAAAAAAGGTGGATGCTTTTATTTCTGCTGGAAATACTGGTGCTCTTATGACGGGTGCACTATTGATAGTGGGTAGAATTAAAGGTATAGACAGACCGTCACTGCCAGCACTTGTTCCTAGCAGAAAAGGAATGACTTTGATTATTGATGCTGGTATGAATACAGTATGTCGTCCGATAAACTATTTGCAGTTTGCACAAATGGGTTCATTATATATGAAGCTATTGTATGGTTTAGACAGACCTAAGGTTGGTCTTTTGAACGTTGGTTCAGAAGATAAAAAAGGAAATGATTCAATAAAGCAGGCTTTTGCAACACTAGAAGAGTCTGATGAGATTAATTTTATTGGAAACGTTGAAGGCAATGGAATCCCTAAGGGAGTAGCTGATGTTGTTGTCAGTGATGGCTTTGTGGGCAATATTGCACTAAAGACATATGAGGGTGCAGGTGCATTCTTTGTGTCAGAGTTGAAAGATATATTTACAGCAAACATTATTACCAAAATTTGTTACCTACTCATAAAGCCTACTTTTAAAGGTTTTAAGAAAAAAATAGATCCAGATGAGCTTCCAGGTGCTCCAGTACTAGGTGTTAATGGACTGGTTATTAAAAGCCATGGCTCTTCAGGGGCAAAGGCAATTAGAAACTGTATTCTTAAGAGAGCAATTCCGTTAGTTCAAAATAACGTTGTTGAGGTTATTAGGAATAACTTTCAAGATAAGGAGGTGGATTTAGCCGATGATGATACCAACTAAACATGTTGGAATTATTGGGACCGGCAGCAAAGTACCAGAAAGGATTATTTCAAATTATGACTTGGAGAAGAGTGTTGATACTTCTAACGAGTGGATTATAAAAAGAACAGGCATTTCAGAAAGAAGAATTTTAGACGATAAGCAGGAAGCATATATGCTGGGTGTTGATGCAGCAAAAAATGCACTGGAAAGTGCAAAGCTTTCGGCCCAAGAAATAGATTTAATTGTTGTTGCAACAGATACGCCTGACTATATGACTCCGAGTACTGCTTGCCTCATTCAAGGGGCGATTGGTGCAAGTAATGCAATAGCATTTGACTTGAATGCAGCATGTTCAGGGTTTATTTTTGCAATAACAGTAGCACAGAAGTTTATACTGAGTGGTACACACAAAAACGCTCTTGTTATTGGCTGTGAAGGCTTATCAAGAATAGTTGACTGGCAAGACAGAAATACATGCATTCTGTTTGGAGATGCTGCGGGAGCCGCAGTACTTAGTGAAGTTCCGGAAGGGTTTGGTATTTTGAACACCCATCTTGGTTCGGATGGTGAGAACGGAAAATTCATTACAATTCCAAACTTGTATTTAAATGAAGAAGAGAAAGCTAAAAGAGTGAACGGTAAATACAATAGCCTTTGGATGGATGGTCAAGAAGTATTTAAGTTTGCAGTTAAAGCAATGTCCTCTGCTACAAAGAAAGTTATTGAAGACGTAAATATGACAATTGAAGATATCCAATTCATTTTTCCACATCAAGCAAACACCCGAATTATTGACGGGGCAATCAAAAAGCTTGGGGTTCCAGATGATAAGCTGCACTATATCATCCATAAATACGGGAATATTTCCTCAGCATCAATTCCAGTATCGTTGGATGAAGCCTATAGAGAGGGTAAGCTCAAAAATGGTGATAACCTTGTTCTTGTAGGATTTGGAGGCGGCTTGACTTGGGGTTCTACTTTACTCAAATGGTGTATTTGATTTCAATTATTAAATTTAATTAAAAAGGCTACCAATATAAGATGTTTGTATATTAGTTGTTGTTTTTTTGGATTGCCTTGGAAAGGATTGTAATATATGGGCAAAATAGCATTTGTATTCCCTGGTCAGGGAGCACAATACGTTGGTATGGGAAGAGAAATAGCGCAAGAATTTAAGAGTGCAAATGATATATTTGACACAGCTACAAAGGTTCTAGGTTTTGATATCAAAAAAATGATTTTTGATGGTGATGATGAAACCTTAAAAATTACTGAAAATACTCAGCCTACAATTGTTACTACAAGTGTAGCTTGTATGCAACCACTACTTGAAAAGGGTATTAAGCCTGATTATGTTGCGGGATTAAGCCTTGGAGAGTATAGTGCACATGTTGCAGCTGGCACAATGAGCTTTGCTGATGCTGTTGCATTGGTAAAAAAGAGAGGTAAATATATGCAGGAGGCAGTTCCGGTGGGAGTTGGAGCTATGTCTGCAATTATTAATCTTTCCAATGAAGATGTTATTGAATGCTGCAAAGAGGCATCAGCAGTAGGTGTTGTTGAGCCTGCAAACTTCAATTGTCCAGGTCAGCTTGCTATAGCTGGTGAGGTTGCTGCAGTTGAAAAGGCAAACGAGCTTGCAAAGGCTAAAGGCGCTAAACGTGCTATGATGCTGCCGGTCAGCGCACCGTTTCATTGTAGTCTTTTAAAGCCTGCTGGAGAAAAACTAGCTGAGGAACTTGAGAAGGTTACTCTCAATGACATTCAGATACCTGTTGTAACAAATGTTACTGCGCAGAGTATAACCGATAAAAATGCTGTGAAAGATTTACTTATCAAGCAGGTAAGTACTTCAGTTCTGTGGGAGAATTGCATCAGAACAATGCTTGCAAATGGTGTTGATACTTTTATAGAGATAGGTCCTGGTAAGGTATTGAGCGGTTTTATCAAGAAAATTGATAAAGAGGCAAAAACTCTCAATGTTGAAAACCTGGAATCATTAAATAACACTTTAGCAGAACTGCAAGCTAGTGCTCAATAAGAGTAATGTTGCTGCATAAATATATATAGTACTTTATTGATTATATATAGTTAGGCTACTACATAGCTTAAGCATATTAACAATAGTTGTACACTGCTTAAGCATATTAAAAAAAGCAGCAATCATTAGTATATTAGTAATGCGACAGTTTAAAGCATATTTACAATAACTGTACAGTTTAGCAGCATTCAATTAGCCCTAGAAGCTGAGGCATATTTGAAATTGCAGAATAATTTTGAGGAGGAGACAGTATGCAACTTAATGGAAGAACTGCCATTGTCACTGGTTCTTCAAGAGGAATTGGCAAGGCAATTGCTATAAAACTTGGAAAGCTCGGTGCAAATGTAGTGCTTAATGCCACCTCTGATACTGTTTTTAAGACAGGAGAAGAGCTCAAAGAAATAGGCATAAAGGTTGCTTGTCATGTTGGAGATATTTCAAAGGCCGAAAATGTTAAAAGCCTTATTTCAACAGCCCTTGATACTTTTGGTGGTATTGATATTTTAGTAAACAATGCTGGGATTACCAGAGACAAACCAATGGCATTAATGTCTGAGGAGGATTGGGATACAGTTCTTGATGTTAACCTCAAAAGTGCATTCCTATGCACAAAAGCAGCTGCTAAGGTTATGATGAAGAAACGCTATGGAAGAATAGTAAATGTATCTTCTGTCGCCGGTGCCTATGGCAATCCGGGGCAGGCAAATTATTCTGCTTCAAAGGCAGGCTTGATAGGCCTCACAAAGACAACGGCCAAAGAATTTGCGCCAAGAGCTATTACTTGTAATGTTATTACACCGGGATTAATAGAAAGTAACATGACGGAAATATTACCTGAAGACTTGAAGCAGAAGTACTTGGAAAAGATTGCGCTTGGAAGGTTTGGGACGCCAGAAGAAGTTGCAAACGTAGTAGCTTTTTTGTCATCAGAAGAATCCGCTTATGTAACTGGTCAAGTAATAGATATTGACGGTGGATTGGTAATGTAATAATATATGTTTTGGATGGCCTCATAAAACTGGTCACTCAAGCTTATAATATTATATAAATAAAACCATCCTTTGGAAGGAGGTGAATATATGGTTTTCGAAAAGGTTAAGAAGTTAATTGTTGAGCAATTAGGCGTTGAAGAAGACGATATAACTATGGAAGCTTCTTTCATAGATGATCTAGGAGCTGACTCACTTGATATAGTAGAATTGATTATGGCTTTAGAAGAGGAATTCAATCTTGAAATTCCAGATAGCGAAGCTGAAAAGATTACTACAGTTGGTGATGCAGTTGAGTACATTAAGAATAATGCATAATACTTGCATAAAAAAAAGTCCCTTTAAATTAAAAAGGGACTTTTTTTATTCCTTTCACAGTATAATCATCTCAATAATAGCAATACACTTGATACGAATTATTATTCAAACATTTAATCATTGCAAATGTCGAAGCTTACCCTAAATACTATTAAAATCAAATTTTTTATATATAAAAAAATATAAAATCCTTCAAGGAGGTTTAGTAAATGAAAAGAAGAGTAGTTATTACAGGTGCAGGCGTTGTATCCTCACTTGGGTTAGGCTTGAATCAATTCTGGGGAGCTATAAAAGAAGGCAAAAATGGCATCAGCGAGGTTACCAGAATCGATGTTTCCAACCTTCCAACAAAAGTAGCAGCAGAGATAAAGGAATTCGATGCTACACAGTTTATGGACAAAAAAGAAGCTAGAAGAATGGACAGATACAATCAATTTGCTATGGCGGCAGCAAAAATGGCCGTTGAGAGTGCAAATCTCGATTTGGAGAGTCTCAATAGAGATATGTGTGGTGTTATAGTTGGCTCAGGCATTGGAGGCATGGAAACCTTCGAGGAACAACACACTACTTGTTTGAACAAGGGTGTAGGAAGAGTTAGCCCATTCTTTATCCCTATGATGATTGCAAATATGGCATCAGGAAGAATAGCAATTGAATATGGCTTTAAAGGCTTTAATGAATGTGTAGTAACAGCTTGTGCAACAGGAAATAATGCTATAGGTGATGCTTTCAAGGTAATTCAGCGCGGTGATGCTGATGTAATGATATCAGGTGGTGCAGAAGCATGTGTAACTACAATGAGCTTTGCCGGCTTCTGCAGCATGGGTGCTATGAGTACAAATCCTGATCCTGCAACTGCGTGCAGACCTTTTGACAAGGACAGAGATGGCTTTGTAATGGGTGAAGGCGCAGGGATTTTGATATTGGAGGAACTTGAGCACGCTCAGAAGAGAGGCGCTAATATTATTGCTGAAATCGTTGGATATGGCTGTACCTGTGATGCTTACCATATTACAGCACCTCATCCCGAAGGAGATGGTGGAACCAGGTCAATGCGTATGGCTATCAATGATGCCGGCATTGATGCAAAAGAAATTGGATATGTAAATGCACATGGTACTTCAACTCCACTCAACGATCCTACAGAGGTTAATGTTGTAAAGAATGTTTTTGGTGACCATGTTAAGGATATTGCCATGTCTTCTACTAAGTCAATGACAGGACACCTTTTAGGAGCTGCTGGCGCTATTGAAGCAATAATTACTGCAATGGCTCTCAAGGATGGCTTCCTACCACCAACAATCAACGTTGTAAATCAGGATGAAAATTGTGATATTGACTGTGTTGCAAATGTAGGAAGAAATGCTGATATCAAGTATGCACTTTCAAATGCACTTGGTTTTGGAGGCCATAACGCAACATTGTGCTTGAAAAAGTTCTAACAACAAAAGTAATTATTGGTTGCTGATAATAGAATATAGGTATAAAATAATAAGGCGGACATTAATCCGCCTTGTTTTTTTGCTTATTCTTATTTAATACTTAATTTTAGATATTAATATTTGATATTTAATATTTGATGTTTAATGTTTGATGTTTAATATTTGATGTTTAATATTTGATGTTTAATATTTGATATTCAACGTTTTACGTTCAATGCTTGATACTGAAGGTTGATACTTAATGTTTTATACTTAATGTTAGTTGCTGTAGATTTGGATACAATATTTATAGGATTTAAACAATGTAACAAGATTGTTCAAAAGGCCGATAAACAAGAAAGGATGTACTATCCCATAATGGTAAATAATGATAAGCTTCTACAAAACGCTGCTCTACTGGAAGAAAAAATTCAGTATATCTTTAAAAATAAGGAGCACATCTTTACAGCTATAACTCATAGCTCATTTGCTAATGAAAAAAGAATGAAAAATCCAAAGTATAATGAAAGAATAGAGTTTTTAGGGGACTCAGTGCTTGGTCTGGTAATAAGTGAGTACCTCTACAAGATGTACCCCAATTTGCCAGAGGGTGTCCTCACTATAACCCGCTCAAAGATTGTGTGCGAGAATTCTTTAGCTAAATGTGCAAATGATATTGAGCTCGGCAGGTTCCTGATGCTAGGACGTGGAGAAGAGCAGTCGGGCGGTAGAAAGAAGCTTTCAATTCTGTCGGACGCATTTGAAGCCCTGATTGGGGCACTTTACCTGGATGGGGGCTTCGAATTGGCGAAAGTCTTCATTTTGAAATACATGGAGAATATTATTAAAAACTGTGTTGAAGGTAAGGTTTTTTATGATTTTAAGACACAGCTTCAGGAAACAGTACAAAAAAAGAGTGATCAGACTATAGCATACAAGCTTGTGGAGGAGAGCGGCCCCGACCACAACAAAACGTTTGTGTCGCAGGTTTATATAAACAATGTTGTGTTTGGCACAGGGGCTGGACATTCAAAAAAGGAATCAGAACAAAATGCAGCCAAAAACGCTTTGGAGCATATGTAAAATAAGCGTGTGCTAAATATTTATTTCTATGATAGTACAAATGTACAAGGAGTGGTTAAATATTAAAAAACACATAGTAATACCTGTATTTGTGCCACATAAGGGTTGCCCTTTTGATTGTATATTCTGCAATCAAAAAACCATTAGCGGACAAGTAAAAGAGGCAAGTGAGCAGGAAATTCGTGATAGTATACAAAGCTACTTAAGTGGTGCAGGAGATGCCTTTGTTGAAATAGGCTTTTACGGTGGCAGCTTTACAGGAATTCCAAAAGAAGAGCAGATTAGATACCTTGAAATAGGCAACAGCTATATACAGTCTGGCAGGGTTAAAGCATTAAGACTTTCAACCAGACCAGATTATATTAATGAGGATATACTAGAATTACTTAAAAAATATGGCGTAAAGACTATTGAACTTGGAGTGCAGAGCCTTCATGATGATGTGCTTAGAATTACTTGTAGGGGACATAGTAGTGAGGTTGTAACGCATTCTTCGCATTTGATCAAAAAATATGGCTTTACACTTGGAATCCAGACAATGATAGGCTTGCCTGGTGATACGAGAGATAAAGCTATAGAGACTGCAAAAAGGGTTATAGAGCTAAAGCCTAATATTGTAAGAATTTATCCAACCTTGGTTATTACCAATACTTATCTTGAAAAGCTTTACCACAGTGGAAAATATTGTCCCTTATCTTTAGAAGATGCCGTTGATCTGAGCGCTGAGTTACTCGATATGTATCAAGCTAATAATATAAATGTAATAAGGATTGGTCTTCAACCAACAGATAATATCAGTGAGAGCGGTGAAGTAGTGGCAGGTCCATTCCATGCTGCTTTTCGTCAATTAGTAGAGTCAAGGAATATTCTAAGAAAAATGTGTAGATATATTGAAAGTAATAGCTTAAATGACTGTAAAAATGTAGCAATATCCTGTAGTTCCAGGTTGGTATCTGATGTTGTAGGTCAAAAGAGAATAAATATAGAACTACTTAAGCAAAAATATGGCTTTATTTGTGTTAAAATTGTTCAGGATAATAGCCAAAAACTATTTAGTATTTCCAAAATATAAAAAAGTACAAATTCCTAAATGTAAAAAGAAGGAATTTGGTGGAAAATATAGAATATAAACATATGCTTGTTATATATTTTTTTATTTTGCTATTTTTAGGAGGATGTTTTATGGAGGTACTAAAGGTTTCAGCTAATTCACAGCCTAAATCTGTTGCAGGAGCTTTAGCAGCAGTGCTGCGTGACAACAATTATGCAGAAATACAGGCAGTTGGTGCGGGGGCAGTTAATCAGGCAGTCAAAGCCATAGCTATTACTAGAGGCTTTGTTGCACCAAATGGTATTGATTTGGTGGCGGTTCCTGCATTTGCAGAAGTAAGCATTGACGGAGAAGAGAGGACAGCTATTAAGTTCTATATACAACCTCGTTAGTCTTGAACAAATTTGAAGAATCTATATGATGATTTCAAAAAATAGGCTCGCTTTTTTTGCGAGCCTAGATTATTAAACACGAACAAATAGAAAAGTTAGGTATCACATTACCTAACTTTTTTTATTTCATACTATTCCCAAATACATAAAAAAATTATATTATTTTAAATAATTAGTGAACAAAATACTTTTATTATTAGTATAAAATATAGAACGTTCAAAGAAAGGTGATTTAAGTCTTGGGTAGTACAGATGAATATCTTGTTAGCAGTGCTCAACAAGGAAATAGGCATGCCCTTGCTCAGCTACTGCAAAATAACTATACTGTCGTTTTCAAGTACTGTCTTAAACTCACTTTGAATAAAGAAGATGCACAGGACATAACTCAGGAAACTATGGCAAAAGCTGTAGAAAAAATTCAAATATTTGACGGTTCAAGAGCCATATTTAGCACTTGGCTTATTACTATTGCCAAAAATATATGGCTGACCAGTGTCCGAAGAAAAAAGCAATTTGAAAACTATAGCAGGGCACAGATTGTAAATGAAGACTTTTTTAGTCCAATAGACAATATGTTCGAGAATGAAGATTTGGTGCGGGCAGTAAATAAATTGTCTCCCAAACTTAAAGCACCAATAGTACTAAAATATAATTTTGATTATTCATATGAAGCTATTGCCAAGACATTAGCAATACCGCTAGGAACGGTGAAATCTAGGATTTCCAATGCATTAAAGTTTTTGGGAAAGGAGCTGGAAATATAGTGGATATAGACAATTATAAAGATAAGGGTCAAGACATAGATAAAGGTCAAAACATAAATAAAGGGAAAGACATAGATAAAGGTTTAGACATAGATAAACGCAAGGATATGGATATAGGCAGGTATGCAAACAAAGATAATGGGCGAGATAATGAAGCTAAAATTAGCGATGATTTTAATACTATTGCCCAAAAAATTGATAATACTGACCTAGAACAACCAGAATTGATGAATATGGTTGAGTTTGTTACAAATGAGCAGTCCAAATTAGCTGAAAGGAATAACAGACAGCTTGCTGTTTTTAGCTGTGTAGGGTTTGCTATTTTATCAGTATTAATTATGTTATATATAGCAAATGCATTTATATTTTTGATTGCCGAAGCGGCTTTGATTTCAGTACCAGCTATCTTACTGCTTACAGTAAGGAGGCGTGCAAATGAGCGTACATGATCTATTATATAATCCACCGATATGGCTAGTAGTAATTGCATTGATTTTTGTTTTTTGCCAAGGAGTTTGTATTTTTAGAGATGCACAGAAAAGAGGGAGGTATCCTTGGCTGTGGGGGCTTTGGGGTATTTCAAATTTCCCAACACCACTTATAGTATACTATTTTGCAGTTGTTAGAAGGGATAAAAGGGGGAGAAAAAATGCTTAAGATTAATAATCTTTCAAAGACATACAAGACTGGTAAAAAGGCAGTTGATAATTTATCGCTAGAAGTAAAGCCAGGAGATATTTTTGGCTTCATAGGTCACAATGGAGCAGGAAAAACCACAACGATTAAATGTGTAACGGGATTGTTGGAGTTTACAGAGGGAGAGATACTCATCAATGGTAAATCAATAAAAACTCAGGATATTGAATGTAAAAGAGAAATGGCATATATTCCTGATAATCCTGATATATATGAAAACATGACGGGCATACAATACCTCAATTTTGTTTGTGATATTTTTGGTATATCAAAGAAAGAAAGAGAACAATCCATAAAGAAATATGCTGATGCCTTTGAGCTCACGTCAAGCTTAGGAGATATCATATCAGCGTATTCACATGGTATGAAACAAAAGCTGGCTCTTATTTCTGCATTTATTCACAAGCCAAAATTACTGGTACTGGATGAGCCTTTTGTAGGCTTGGATCCTGTAGCCTCACACCTTTTGAAGGGATATATGAAGGAGCTGTGTGATCAAGGTGGAGCAATATTCTTTTCAACGCATGTTCTTGAAGTTGCTGAAAAGCTATGCAATAAGATAGCCATCATTAAGGGCGGTAAGCTAATAGCATGTGGAAACACCGATGAAGTCAAGGGCGATAATTCCCTTGAAAAATTATTTTTGGAGTTGATTGATCATGAATAATACAATTCTGCTAATAAAAGCTCAGTTGATTAATTCACTGGGTATTAACAAATTAAAAAAGGGATCCACATTCAAGGACAAAGTTAAGTTTGGACTTTTTGTAGCACTGATGGTATTTGTTGCACTGGTCATTTTTGCTCAAATGACTGCTTACGCTTGGGTTTCATCAGATTATCTAGCAAAAGTTAATGCAATGAATGTACTAATTATTGTTGGAGTATTATTGTCTATCCTTTTATGCTTATTCATGTCCATCTCTAAGGCAACTGGATATTTATTTGCATTTAAGGATTTTGACTTGCTCATGTCATTGCCAATTTCAAAGCGTTCTATATTAACTAGCAAGCTATTTATGATAGTCCTTACAAATGCCGGTTTATCACTGATTATAGGCTTTCCATTCTTAATGATGTACGGAATCAGGACGTCAGCTCATGCTGTATTTTATGTTTTGGCATTTACTTTACTTGTTATAGTTAGTTTGGTTCCAGTAGTATTCGGAGCCATTATATCGCTGCTACTAGGGAGAATATCAGCAAAATCAAGGTATACCAACCTAATACTGATTGTAAGCTCGTTTGCTGTATTTGGTGCATTCATGATGGGGATGTTATCTATAAATTCCTTAACCACTGATAACATTTCACAAATTGTTGATGTATTGAGGTCATTTAATTCCGTATATTATCCATTTGGGTTGTTTGTTGACGCACTTGAAAACTTGAGTATTATTTCTTTAGTTATATTTGTTGCTATTTCTATTATTATTTATATGATATTTGTTTTTGCTTTTTCTCGCAGCTTTAAATCAATAAATACTAAAATGCAGGAAAAGTATAAAGCCTCAGACTATAAAATGACTGAACTAAAGGTACAGACCAAAGCGGTTGCACTTTTTAAAAAGGAGATTGGCTTTTTCTTTTCATCGTTTATATATGTATTCAATATGGGATTTGGGGTAATAATGATGGTTATCTCAACAATTATGTTAATATTAAGCAGGTCGGAAATAACAAAGATTTTTTCATTGGTGCCTATGAATTTATCTATGGCGCTTCTTGTAACACTGATAATGGCACTGTGTACATCTCTGTGTTGTACAACAGCACCATCCATTTCGCTAGAGGGAAAGAATATTTGGGTAATCAAAACAATGCCTATAAAGGTAATTGATATTTTCAAGGGTAAGATGTGGGTTAATATTGTGGTCACTGCTCCAATCATGATAATATGTACAACTATATTAGCTATAATATTCAAGTTCAAGGCTATAGAATATATCCTAGCGGTAGCTATTGGTTGTGGCTATAGTGTGTTAATAGCTTTAATTGGTCTTATCATTAATCTGCATTTTCCAAAGATGGAGTGGAATGCACAGGTTACTGTTATCAAACAGAGTGCTAGCGTAACAATCGCTGTTGGTGCAGGTTTCCTAGTTACTTTGGTTCCGATGATATTATTTGCAGTGATACAGCCTTCTAATTTGGAATTGTTTAAACTAATATGGTTTGCAGTTGTTGCGCTAGTGGCTTGGGGATGCTACGAATATCTCAAAAAAAGAGGGACTGAATTGTTTAGAGCTCTATAGTGTTTGAATTAATAGTGATATCAAATCTTTTAAGTTTAATTTAAAATATTATATAATCCTTAGTTAAAACCCCTTTTGTTAGAATAATCAATAAAAGGGGTTAACTTTTTTATTGCACTAGTACACTTGTGACATGCTACTAATTTTGATATAGTAGTAATATTATTTCGTTGGAATATTATTACATGCGAGGCGTAAAACATTTAAGTATAATAAATGTATTTTGGAATAATAAACGCAATTGAAAAAAATAAACGCAATTAAGTATAACAAATGCATTTGTACAGAGTTAATACGCTATAATAGAATTTTACATAAGGAAGGTATATAATTATGGAGCTGCAAGATATAAGCGTCTTGGGTAAGAGAATAAAGGATAATGTTTCAAAGGTTATTGTGGGGAAGGAAGATATAATAGACCTTTCGTTAATTTGCATCATTACCGGTGGGCACATGCTTTTAGAAGATGTCCCTGGGACAGGAAAGACCGTAATGGCAAAGGCATTGGCCGCTTCATTGGATTGTAGTTTTCATAGAATTCAGTTTACTCCCGATTTGCTGCCCTCTGATATTACCGGTATAAACTTCTATAATCAAAAGGAAAGTGCATTTACTTTTAGACCAGGGCCAATTTTCTCAAATATAGTACTGGCTGATGAGATTAACAGAGCAACACCCAGAACCCAATCAGCAATGCTTGAATGTATGGAAGAGCGCCAAGTTACAATAGATGGTGAAACCACTGCTCTTGCAAACCCTTTTTTGGTCATTGCGACACAGAATCCCGTTGAGATACAGGGTACTTTTCCTTTACCAGAGGCGCAGCTGGATAGATTTCTTATCAAAACAGCCATGGGCTACCCCGATAATGAGGATGGGATGAATATTCTCAAAAGATTTAAGCAAAGCAATCCATTATCTGAATTAAAGCCTGTTGCTTCGGCTCAGCAATTGATGGAGGCATCTATGATATATAACAAAACGGAGGTTTCTGAAGATTTATTGGCATATATCATTGCAATTGCAGAAGCGTCTCGTAAACACCATGAGGTTTACCTAGGAGTAAGTCCGCGTGGTACGTTGAGCCTACTAAAGGCGGTACAGGTACGTGCTCTTTTGAGTGGTAGGACTTTTGTTACGCCCGATGATATCAAAGCCATGGCAGTTCCTGTGTTATCACATAGAATCGTTTCAAAGGGTATTACCCATGAAAACTTAGATGCCGGCAAAAAGATAATTATGGACATATTGTCACATACCGAAGTGCCCAAGGAATAGCCAGATGTTTAATGGATGTAAAAATATATGCATTGAAAGGTTGTGGCAATGTGCTTGTGCAATTGGTCCTTGCTTTACCGGTAATTTTGATATTGGAATACTTTATATATAATCGTTTCATGTTAAGGGGCGTTAATTACCAGAGAACTTTTTCACAAGTTCATGTTTTTGAGGGTGAGAAGGTTAATATGGTAGAGGTAATTGAAAATAATAACTTACTTCCAATACCATGGTTAAAGGCTGAAGCGAGATTTGGCCCGTCCTTTGAATTTGGTGAGATTGAGAATCTTCAAACAATTCAAGGTGGTTATCACAGAAGTGTTTTCTCTATAATGCCCTTTTACAAGATTAAAAGAACTCATGAGGTTACATGTATACATAGGGGTGAGTACCCTGTTGGCAATGTTACCATCACAAGCGGAGATGTTTTGGGCCTAATTTCTAAAATAAAAACCTATGACAATGAGGTTGCTATTATCGTATATCCAACACCCCTTGACAATAAACAGCTAGCAAAATGCTGCAGCTCTCTGCAGGGTGATGTTGTAGTGAGGCGATTTATTAATGCTGACCCATTTATGGTAGCAGGCGTAAGGGATTATGCACCGGGAGATCCGATGTACTCAATAAACTGGAAAGCCACAGCAAGGACCAACTCATTGCAGGTTTATAAATATGATTTCACTTCTAATTCAAATGTACTTTTTCTCTTCAATATTGATACTTGCAGCGACCAAGGGCCTTTTCCAAATGAACAGGAAGCAAAAATGCTAGAATATGCAATAAGGTTTTGCGCATCTGCTGTCAAGACTGTTATTGGAATGGGCATAGCCGCAGGCTTCTGCTCTAATGCTCACTACAGGGACAGCACAGAGTTTATTAACATTGCTTCGCGTTGCAGTAAGACACAGATATATACTATATTTGAGTCACTAGGAAGAATGCAACTCAATAGAACGGTTTCGTTTATTACAATGCTACAAAAGCTCAGAGGCACTATTCCTAAAAATACTGATATAGTGGTAATTTCGCTGTATGTAGATGAAACCATGCAAGAAGAGCTTACTCTATTGAGGCGTGGAGGATTTAAGGTAGAGGTGTGGAATTTATCGGATTCTATGAATTAGCTTCTATCGAACGTTATTATTTTACAAGTATTTAGTTGCTTGAGTTTTAAAATTTGGTTTGGGTATTTTTTTTAGTCATAAGATTTAAACAAATATATACTAATTTTTTTTGAGCTTGATATGGGGGACTTAGGATGTTTTGGTTTTTGACCATTATAGGGGTATGTGAGATAGCATTAATTATACCGATAATTTATACATTAATAGGCGTATTTTATTATCCGAATACTGCTTTCTTGTTTTCATGCATTCTAGTTATTCTCCCGGTTATAGGTGGATTGTTAAATAAATCAATAAAAAAGGCATATATTTATAGATTAATTACAATACCGATTGCGATACTAATTGGCTTTGTTGTGATTGCTTTATTTAATAGTGAGGCTATGCGCTTACCTATAGTGGGCAGTATTTTAGTGTCTATATTGTGCTTTGCAGCTTTGGAATTGAGCAAATACAATTTTGAAACTAATGCAGATACATCCGATGTATTTGCTTTTGCCGCGCTATTGATAAATATACCGCTTGCTTTGTGGAATAACATTAATAACTCAAATATTTCATGGCAGCTTAATTTGTTTATAGCAGTTTCGACCATTATTTCTACAGTAGTATTAATACTGAAACAGGTAGATTCTTCTCGCAGATTCGGACAAAACACTATGACAATAACCAAAACTCAGAGAAAGAATAATAAAATTCTCGCAACGGTTTTTGTAGCATTTGTAATTTTGGCAGGGAGTTTTGGTCAGTGGTCAGTTATCTACAGCGCGATTGGTAATATAATTAAATGGTTTTTTAAAATAATAAGTTCTCTATTTCCAAAGCCGAGTGCTATTAAGTCTGAACAGCAGCCTCAGAACATGGAAATGCTTCAGCTTGATGCAGAAAACAAACCAGATTCCATACTAGACATAATTATTCAGTATGCTTTTAAGATTATAGCAATACTCGCGGTATTAGCTTGCCTGGCATTCTTAAGCTACAAGCTATTCAAGTTCATAAAGTGGCTTGTTACTAATTTGATTGCATGGCTGAAGGGGCGTGAGTATACATACAGTTATGCTGAAAATGGGCATATTGATGAAAAAGAGAGTCTGTTAAAAAGGAATATCTCAAAAACTGCTTCAAAGCTGAATGACATGGTTAAAAGCTTTTTCGAAAGAGAAATACCATACTCTCATTTGACGGATGATGTTTCGAGAATGAGAAGGTTATATCAGCTTTACCTTAAAAATGTTGCTAAGAGTAAAGGTAATAATAATTCTACGGCTGTAAACAAGAATTTATTTAATTTCTCTCAAGATAATGTCACAGCAGAGAATGCGTTTTCCAGCCTTACATCAGGCGAAATATGCGAATTAGCAAAAAAGACTGTTCCAGCGGATGCGGATTTTCACTGTTTTATTGCACAGTGCTATGATTTGGCGAGATACTCTGCTACAGCTCCATCAAAGAAGGATATTACTATAATTGAAGCAAAAATAAAGCCGTAATACCCAGTCCATAATCACTCCAGATATTGTGTTCTGCACGGTAATTATATAATGCAATTTATTGGATTTTTTTCTTATCTATATTTTCAGGTTCATAAGGCTACATACGCCAGTTGTTTGTTAAATATTGACAATAAATAGAAATATTGATAGTATTTCATTATTGGCATATCTTTTCCAATTCTTTTTTGTTTCTGAGGGGATTTTTATTATGAAATATAAATGCTTTGGTTACCTAATAGCTAAATTCAAAGCTTTTGGTTTATTTACTCAAATACAAAACCCTTGTTTAACTCTAAATATTTAAAACAATATTGCATTAGCATATTTCTCTTTACCAAGACAACCCTAAAAAAGTTTATACTCTATAAAACTAATTACAAATATTTTATAAAAAGAAAAGGATGACTATTATGAAAAATAAATTAATGAAATTATGTTCACTTGTTCTAATATTATCCACTCTTCTAAACTTTACAACTCTTAATATATTTGCAAAAGATAAAAGCATAATAAACCATGGAGCGTATGCTGTCAGTGTGCAGAATGAGAATAGCGCCGCTTCTGGAGTAGTGCAGAATGGCACTAAACCTGGAGTAGTGAAAAATTATAATGATACTATTATTGGAACAGTAAGTAACGATAATAGCACAAATGATGGAGCTGGCCAGAATGATAATGGCACTAATGATGGAGCTGGCCAGAGTTATAATGGCACTAATACCGGTGCAGCCCAGAGTGACTTAAACACTTACGTTTTGATAAATGAAGACAGTACTACTACTGGTATGAGAATGCAGCCGTTAGTGGACAAGATTAAAGCCCTAACCGCTACTGATATTGCTACTCAAGCTTCAAAGTTTAATGATATTAGTAAGCATTGGGGAAAAATGGATATCGCAACACTGATTTGTTTGGAAATTGTAAGTGGTGTAGGCAATAACAAGTTTGCTCCAAATGACACATTGACAGTAGAGCAGTTTATAAAGGTTTTAATTAAGTCAATGGGACATAAGGTTGAAGAACCTACGGGTACATATTGGTCAAAGCCATACATACAACTCGCTCTTCAGGAAGGAATTATCACAGAGGGTGAATACAAGGCATACAACGTACCAATCACTAGAGAGCAAATGGCAAAGCTACTATATAACACAGCTATGAAAGTGGAAAAGGACCCATACAATGCTGACCTGTTTGCTTATTATACCAAAGCTATTAAGGACTATAATTCAGTAGGCAACAGCTATAAGCATTCAGTACTTGCTTCATTTACAATGGGGCTTCTTGCAGGAGATTCTTCAAGCAAGTTTAATCCAAAGAGTAACCTAACAAGGGCAGAGGGTGCTACTGTAATAGTAAGGCTTATAGACAAGGCAAAAAGACTTAAAGTACCAACTACTTCTGAGGTTAGCATTGATATTAAAAATCCAAAGTTAAACAACAACCTTTTCTGCAAATATGTTGATGGTACCGGATGGGTTGGGACTGTATCTGAAAAGCAGTTTCACCTTAATATGAATGATGTACCTATGGAAGAATTGTTCTACGTATATAAGGCAATGTCGGATAATAGAAAGCTTATTACTGGTGGTTCTCCTGCTATTTTGTATAATGAAGTAACTAAAAGTATAAGCATGAATTGGTTCCCTTCAGAGGATTCAGCTTGGAAGTTCTTATTTGACAACTACCAAGGATTAATAGTACCCAATCAGTCAATCTATACTTGTAATGACAAAATACTTAAGAAAGCATCTGAAGAAGAGAATTTAGGGGATAATGAACATGGCAATTTGTACCGTGTATCGTCTTATGATGCTACAAACTACGATAAATACCTGAAAAACTACACCTATGAATTAATGAAGGTGTGGTTTGAAAGTGATTATGCCAAGGCAAAACAATTACATGATAAGTATTTAAAAATGACTATTAGTGGAGACCCTTGCGATTTTACTATTGCATACCTTAATGGTAGACAAGTTATTTTTGACGGTGGAGCTGACAGTACAGGGAGGTCTGTATTCAGCATAGATATATGGGCTAAAGGCTATATATCTAAAGATAACTTATTAAAGTGGTAAAATGAAAAGGAGTGATTTAATTGAATAAAGAATATAAGTTCAAGAAGCCATATCGTGTTGTTATCATGCCATGGATTCTAACTGTAGCTATGTTAATTCCGACCTTAGTAGCTTTCGCATCACAGCAAACTACAGGGAAATATGAGGAGGAGGTAAGCGGAGTTCCAAACTTTGCAATTGGTAGTAATGGAGAAAGTTATTACAATCTGATAAAAGATGAACTACCATTAACTGCAATGGGTCAGCCTTCACCTAGAAGTATTACAGTAAGCATTTCGGGTAAGTCAACTACTCTGTATCTTAACTGTTGGCTATGGGAAAAGAAACAGCTTGTAGTATATGGAGATTTTACCAAAGTACCAAACAACAACTTTATGTGTGGTACTGCCCCTAGAAATGACAACGGAACACCTGTAATAACCCAAAATGCTGGATTTTATAAGGTAAGTCTAAACTCTGTAGTATGTCAAAGGCATGGTAGCACTTGCTCTCACAAAAACAGCGACAATACTATTCGTGGTGAGTGGGAATATAATGGCTATGATGTAAGCGGAAACAAGTTTTCAAATCAACCATACATAGGACAGGGTGCTCAAGTTAATATGAGTCAACTCACGCTCAAAGACTGGGTAAAAAATCCTTGGGAAACCAAGTGGAAAGAAAAGTACCCAAATAAGTATTCCAAAATGAGTGATTTTAATGAATATGCAATTAGAAAGGATATTCAAAACGAATTCACGCGTAAGTGGATAGCTGACAGCATGAAACCAATGTCTGAGGACTCAAATAATCCTATGGTTTATTCTATAGATGGCACTTACCCCGATGTATATAATTATCTCAATGTAATGCAAAGACCAACCATTAAAAACACTGGTTCGGGTAGAATGTACCATCTAAGTAGAAATAACGGAAAGCTCTACTATTACACCTTTAATATCCCTGTAATTAAGGAGAAGGAAATACTACCTACAATAACCACTATAATACATATAGAGTTACCCGATGATGTACCAGAGGAAAATAAGTAC
>JAEYTP010000145.1 GCA_023433945.1 Bacillota bacterium
TGAATATTTAGGAGGTAACTAAAATGGCAGTATTAAAGGGTGCCTGCATATTTGGACAGTCAGGCGGACCAACTTCAGTTATTAACGCTAGCGCATGTGGCGTATTCCAGGAAGCATTAAAGCAGGACTGCATTACAGCAGTTTACGGTGCAGCTCATGGTATCAAGGGTATACTAGATGAAAAATTCTACGATATGAGCAAAGAAGATGCTTATGAGTTAGAATTATTAAAAACTACTCCTTCATCAGCTTTGGGTTCAGTTCGTTATAAGCTAAAGGCTGCAGATGTTGATGATACTGATTACAAGAGACTTCTTGAAGTATTTAAGAAGTATGATATCAGATATTTCTTCTACAATGGTGGTAATGACTCAATGGATACTTGTAACAAGATAAGCAAGTACATGCTTGCAAATGGTTACGAGTGCCGCGTAATGGGCGTTCCAAAGACTATAGACAATGACCTTTTCGGAACAGACCACTGCCCTGGTTATTCAAGTGCAGCTAAGTACATTGCTACTTCAACTATGGAAGTTTACCATGATGCTAGAGTTTATAATACTGGCATGATCACTATTTTGGAAGTTATGGGAAGAAACGCTGGTTGGTTAACTGCTGCAACAGCTTTGGCTGCTTACAAGGGACAGGGACCAGATCTTATTTACCTCCCAGAAATAGACTTTGATATGGATAAGTTCTTAGAAGATTGTACTGCTATCTACAAGAAGAACGGCAACTGTATAGTAGCTGTATCGGAAGGTATCAAGGATAAGGATGGCAAGTACATTTCAGAATATGGTTCAAACCTAGCACAGCAGAAAGACTCCTTTGGCCATGCACAGTTAGGTGGATTGGCTGCTACTCTTGCTGCTATAGTTAAAGAAAAGACTGGTGCAAAGGTTCGTGGTATCGAATTCAGCTTGCTACAGAGATGTGCTGCTCATTGCGGATCAGCTCATGATGTAAATGAATCCTACATGTCTGGTCAAATGGCTGTAAGATATGCAGTTGAAGGTATGACTGACAAGATGGTTGGCTTCAAGAGAGCTGACGGCCCAGAATACAAGTGCGAAATTCAGTTACTCGACTTAAATGATGTTGCTAATACTGAGAAGAAGATTCCAAGAGAATGGATCAACGAAGCAGGTAACGGCCTCAATCAGCAGTTCATTGATTACGCTTTGCCACTAATCCAGGGTGATTCACAGCCTCCAAAGGAAGATGGTCTCCCAAGATTTGCAAAGTTAAAGAAGGTTCTTGCAACTAAGTAATTTAAACTTTTATATAGAAGTCCCGGTGACTTATGTGTCATCGGGACTTTTCCATTACTTTTGACATGAAAAATTGACCTCCTATAAGTTAGATTTTTTAGTCTAACTTATAGGAGGTCAGTTCAGTCTTTCTTAATAGCCATTGAATCTATTTAATTAAGCTTTTGCTTAATGGGTGTTTTCCCTAGTACTGTAACAAGTATAAATGCTATCACTGCACTTGCTGCTCCCTGAATAATATTTCCGGGAACTTCAGCAATAATAATTGTTACGGCCAGTGTTTCATCAATAAACCGCAGCACACTCATTTCCAGAATAAAATATCCGGCTACAATGATAACTACCCCTGTTACAACTGCTATAAGCTTACGAACTATGCCCTTTTTGTCGTTTCCAGAGTTGTCAGCAATTAAGCCAACCACATATCCCTCTATCCCTTTTACCAAAAAAGTAATCGGAGCAAAAAACAGATATCCGGATGCGAGGTCTGCAAGTGCAGCCCCAATAGCACCCGCTACCATCCCTGTTCTTCTTCCTACTAATATAGCCGCCATCATAATAATAGCATCGCCCAAATTAAAGTAGCCACCAGGTATAGGGCTGGGTATTCTTATCAGTATTGTAACCAAGAAAACCAAGGCAATCATCAAGGCGTTAATTACAAGCCGTTTTGTAGAAATTTTCATCCGTATGTCTCCTACGCTTCATTAAGTTTGAACTTATTATGGATTGCGTTAACAGCTCTTTCGCCCTCTCCAATGTCTACTAGAACAGAAATCTTTATTTCAGAAGTGGTAATCATGTGGATATTGATATCTGCATCATATAATGCCTCAAACATTTTTGCAGCAATACCAGGGCTATTTACCATTCCAGCCCCAACAATGGATACCTTTGAGTATTTGTCTGAGAACTGAACATCCTCTGCTGCAAACATAGCAAGATTTTTTTTAATAATGGATACACACTTATCTAGATTATCCTTTGATATTGTAAATGAGATATCCTTTGTATTATTTCTTCCTATTGATTGAAGTATCAAGTCAACGTTTATGTTCTCCTTAGCAAGCATAGAAAATAGTTTAAATGCAATTCCCGGTTTATCTTCAACACCAATAACTGCAATCCTTGCAATATTATTATCTCTTGCCACACCTCTTACGGCTATTTTCTCCACACTGCATACCTCCTTTACAATAGTTCCAGGGTCATTACTCAAACTAGACCTTACAACAAGATTAACATTGTACTTTTTGGCAACCTCAACTGACCTATTGTGTAATACGTTAGCTCCAAGGCTTGCTAATTCAAGCATCTCGTCATATGAAATGTCTTTGAGCTTACTTGCATTTTCTACTATCCTAGGATCTGCAGTATACACACCGTCAACATCTGTATATATTTCACATAGATCAGCCCTTAATGAAGCTGCTAGTGCGACTGCAGTGGTATCGGAGCCACCTCTTCCAAGAGTGGTAATGTCCTCAAACTTGTTGATACCTTGAAAGCCTGCAACAATGACAATATTCTTTCTGTCTAATTCTCTGAAAAGTCTCTCTGTATCAATATTTTTAATTCTTGCTGCACAATAATTGCTATCAGTAGAAATTCCCGCCTGATAACCAGTTAATGATATAACAGGATATCCTAACTTCTCAATAGCCATTGCTAATAATGACATAGATATTTGCTCTCCAGCTGAAAGCAAAACATCCATTTCACGTTTTGAAGAATTTTCATTAATCTCTTTTGCTTTTGAAATCAATTCGTCAGTAGTATCCCCCTGTGCTGACACTACTACAACTACTGAATTTCCCTGATTATAGGTATTTATAATCCTATTAGCTACATTAAATATTCGTTCTGCATTCGCTACTGATGTCCCACCGAATTTTTGAACTATAAGACTCAATGCAATACCCCCTACTCTACTCAAGTTCTATTCTAACCTTGTTAACAACCCCACTGATTGAACCTATTCCATCAAGTGCAGAAATATTACTATTTAATTGCGCCTCGCTCGCTTTGTCTGTTACAAATGCAAACTCATTGTCTGCTGATGGTAGCTCAACATATTTGACCTTACCAAAAACACTCTCTATATATTTCTTTGCTTCCTGAGCATTTCTGTATTTAACTCTTACAAGGTACTTTGTCTGGCTGTCTTCTATATTCATTACATTATTTTCTGACTGTCTTACCCATACACTCTTTGTACCAAAGTCAGGGTGCTTCGCAATATCAATTACGTCAGCAACAACGGCACTTGCTGTCGGTAGTTTTCCTGCACCACGTCCGTAGAACATTGCGTCGCCTAGTGCATTCCCCTTTACAACTATAGCATTAAATACATCATCCACATTTGATAGTGGGTGTTCGTCCATTATAATAGCAGGACTCACACGTGCAAATATCTTTCCATCAACCTTTTTACTAATAGCGATAAGTTTAATAACGCCTCCAAGGGCTTCTGCATACTTCATGTCGGTAACACTAATCTTTGTGATACCTTCAGTGTATATGTTATTATAATCAACAAATTCATTGTATGCAATGGAAGATAATATCGCAATTTTCCTGCATGTATCATGCCCCTCTATATCAGCTGTAGGATTTGCTTCCGCGTAGCCATTTTCTTGGGCGCCCTTTAATGCAACCTCAAAATCCTTTCCAGCCTTTCTCATCTGAGTAAGAATATAGTTGGTTGTACCATTGAGTATACCTGTTACTCCCTCTATGTCATTAGCAGCTAAACATTGGTTTAATGGGCGGATTATTGGTATACCACCACCAACACTTGCTTCAAATAAGTAGCTAACACCTTTTTCTTGCGCAAGCTTCAAAAGCTCCGGTCCATGAGTAGCAACAAGCTCCTTATTAGATGTTACAACGCTCTTGCCTGCCATTAGTGCTCTCTTTGTAAAATCATGAGCAATTTTTGCTCCGCCAATAGTCTCTATAACAATGCTAACACTCTCGTCATTAAATACATCATCCGCATTCTTTGTGAGTACATCCTGATCAGGGCTATTTTCAAAATCTCTTACATCAAGTATCCACTTAACCCTAATCTCCTGTCCCGCTCTTTCCTTTATACTTTCTCTATTAATTCTGATAACCTCTGCAACACCAGAACCAACCACGCCATAGCCTAAAATTGCAACATTAACCATAATAATGAACCTCCTGCTCCCGTTATAAAAACATATACTATCTCGCTAAAATATCACTTTTTCTGACACCCTCAATTTTTGCAATATCCCTCATCATAAGCTCTATATCTTTCGTCATTGCCAGCGTCTCAATTGATACCGTGACGTCAGCCAATCCATTTATTGGGATGTTCTGGTTGATGGTAAGAATATTTGCATTTGCTTCAGCAATCCTGTTTATGATGCTTGATAGTATTCCAGAGAAGTCCTCAACTACAAAGAAAAGTGTAATAACCTTACCTCGGGAGGTCTCGTAAAATGGAAAAACGTAGTCCTTGTATTTGTAATAAGCACTTCTGCTAATTCCAACCTCTTTTGCTGCATCATTAACGGTCTTCACTGTTCCCAAACTAAGTATTTTCTTTACTTCAATAACCTTGGCAAATACTTCTGGAAGAACAACCGAATCTACAAGAAAATAAACTGATTCCTGCTTGATGTTTGCCATATTTTCCTACCTTTACAAATAATATTTATATGCGACAAAAAACACAATTAATTGCCAAGTATGTATTATGTCCATCTGATGTGAACATTTGTACTTCCTAGGTGTATATATTAGCACATTTCGATTGTATTTGCAATACAATATTAAACTGCATATTATTAGAAAATTAGACTGCATATTATTAGACTGCATATTATTAAACTGCATATTATTAGACTGCATATTATTAGACTGCATATATATTAAACAGCACTCGCTTCTTTATAGAGCAAGTGCTGTTATTAATCAGCCTTATATTTATATATACTTATAGTATAAAGGTATCATTAAATAATATATGAGTAATAAAAATCTGATTATTAATAATACGATTATTAGTAACACGATTATTAGTAATACGAATTAGTATATCAATATAGCAATTCAATATAGCAATTCAATATAGCAATTCAATATACCCATAAATAATTCATTATATATTTAGAATACCTTTAACCATCTTATCCATTTCACTTGGATCACAACATTTCTTGTGGAGTATCTCCTTTTTGTCCAATCCCCTTAATCCTTCTGGGATACTAAGCCCTGATTTTTCTGCAAGGATATCAAGCAGTTCAAACTCAGTCTTGCCTTGTACCGATGCCTCTCCGGAAATCGATTTTACAACGCTCTCATTGAACTTAAATGGACTTGCAGTGGATACAATTACAGTCTTTGTACAATCAGATGTTGAAATAACATATTTATCATACACATCAACAGCTACTGCTGTATGGGTATCCATAACATATCCAGTTTCCATATATACGGTCTCAATAGTCTTAAGTGTATCGGCATCTGTACAATAACCCGACCAGAATACTGATTGAATCTTGCTTCTGGTGTCAGCATCAACAGTATATGAGCCATTATTTTTGAGTTCATTCATCCATTTACATATACTGTCACTATTACCATTAGTAACAAGGTATAGAAGTCTCTCTAGATTACTTGATATAAGAATATCCATAGAAGGTGATATTGTCTTCTTGAATTCTCTATTCCTGTTGTAAGTACCTGAAGTAATAAACTCAGTCAAAACATTGTTTTCGTTTGCTGCACAAACCAGTTTATTTATAGGTAGCCCCATCT
>JAEYTP010000147.1 GCA_023433945.1 Bacillota bacterium
TCGTAGGTTCAAGTCCTACTTGAGGAGCCAATCGGGCCATTAGCTCAGTTGGTTAGAGCAACCGGCTCATAACCGGTTGGTCCGGGGTTCGAGTCCCTGATGGCCCACCAACGAAAAAAGAACTACGATAGTAGTTCTTTTTTTATTATACTAAGACTGTGAGTAGATGAAAAACCGTGGAGTTGATAAAATGACCCTTTATAGCCAGATTAAGTACACTCCGGATAATGATATGGTATATCCGACACATTATACTGCAATGACTTACACTGTTTGCCCTGATATTCCAGGAAGTGCGTTGATACTGCGGGATTATGACGATGGCGATAGGCCACGCATGAAAAATCAAAATGATTGTCCGTCAGCATCTGTAGCAATTGGTATTATTGGTAGAGCAAATGCTCCAACAATGATTGTTCAACCAGATGGAGAAGCTTCAAGAACACATGTTACTTGTTCTTCCCTTTATTTTGAGACGAAATTAAATATAGAATGGTATATGACATTCAGAGTGAAAATGATAGACGATATTGAAGTTACATTGATTGAACCGGATTTAAAATGATAGTTAAGTATTCAGTTTCTATGATACATGATTACTAAAACTGCTTACTTAAAATGCTTACTTAAAATGCTTACTTAAACTGCTTACATACCTATTTAATCCTGCTTGTAAAATCAAGGGTTGTTCTTTCGTCTTCTATATCAATATTGCTTTTATTCATGGCAGTAATACCTGGGTTTACTCCAAGAATATCTCTGCCATGAATATTGCTGGATATGGGCCTTTCTATATCAGAAACCTTTCCTTTTTTATTATAAGGTGACATTGTTTATTCCTCCATATATAGAATTAAATTGCTTAACTATATTAGCTTCTATATAGTTGATTAATTACTAATATTATGTATATAATTTAATCTGTTGATACTCGGGGTTGAATTTTTATTTATTAAGTATTAATACGATTATGGACTGATAGATTGGCGTAATCGGAGTGTGAGTTTTTTAGTCGTTTAGTTTTATATGCAATTTTGGGCTGAATAATCATCAAATGGGAGGTTAATATGAGAGGTTTACACATACTTTATCACAATGCCTGCTCAAGGGCACTTACATTAAGTTATGATGATGGGATAGAGCAGGACATAAGGCTTATTAATATTTTGAATAATTACGGCTTAAAGGCTACTTTTAATCTGAATTCAGGTATTCAGAGCAGCAACAGCTTCTGGAATGACAATGGTGTAACAATCAGGCGTATGGAATTAGAAGGCTTAAAGGACGTGTATGCAGGGCATGAAGTAGCTGCTCATGGTTATACTCATCCTTTCCTGGAAAAATTACCAAGAGAAATTGTTGTAACAGAAGTATATGAGGATAGGAAATTGCTCGAAAAGCTATTTGGTTATCCTGTTAGAGGTATGGCCTATCCGTTTGGTACATACAATAAATCTGTGATGGAGATACTAAAAACTTGTGGCATTGAGTATTCAAGAACTGTAAATAGCCATGGGGGATTTAGTTTGCCGGAGAACTTTTTAGAATGGCATCCAACTTGTCACCATTCAGATCCAAGACTAATGGAGCTGGCAAAACAATTTCTTGATGCTAAGTTTGGGTTTATGCCGCTATTTTATTTATGGGGGCACAGCTATGAGTTTGATGTATGTAATAATTGGGATGTTATAGAAAAGTTCTGTAAGCTTGTTAGTGGTAGAGAAGATATTTGGTATGCAACCAACATAGAAATATATGATTATGTAAATGCAGCTCAAAATCTTAGATTTTCTGCTGACTGCTCTATTGTGTATAATCCAACCGCAATTTCAATATGGCTACGAATGAGAGACAAGGTGTTTGTGGTGAAACCCGGTGAAACATTACAGCTAGTATAGAGATACGTTTGGGATAAAATGTGGCGAAACCTTGTGCAACATTACAAGTAGTATATTGTTGCGTTTTGGAGATTCTCGTGCAAACATTGTGAAGCATTACAACTAATATAGAGATGCGTTTTGAGATACGCATGCAAAGCATTTGAAGCATTACAACCTAATATATAAGGACGTGAAATAATGATTCTTAAGGGCAGATTAAAACTTATTGCTGATAAGGTGCCAAAATGCGGTGTATTTGCTGATATTGGTACAGATCACGCTTATTTGCCTATTTACTTAATAAAAAACAATATATGTACCCATGCCATTGCATCAGATGTTAAGCCTGGTCCAATCCGAGTTGCAAATAGAAATATTATGTCCCATAGACTAGATAGTAAGGTAGAGACAAGAATGGGCAGCGGATTGGATACACTTAAGCTTGGAGAAGCTGATACAATAGTAATAGCGGGAATGGGAGGAACTCTTCTCGCTCAATTGTTAGATGAGGGTAAGGATAAGGCACAAAGGGCTAAGAACTTGGTTTTGCAGCCCATGAATGACCTGGATATAGTTCGACAATGGCTATACAACAATGGCTTTAATATTTATGATGAACAAATGATTGATGAAGGCGAAAAAATATATACTGTTATTTGTGCAGTCTTTGAAAATGCAAATCATGAAGTAAGAGAAGAATTCTATTACCATGTAGGGGAGAAGCTAATTGAAAAAAAAGATCCTCTACTGAACAAATACTGTAAGATGAAGATTAGGCAGTTAGAGCGTGTTTTAAAGCAGCTTGAGAGCATGGAAAACAATGCTTCCCAGGTTGAATATCACAGCTGGCTTAAACTAGAATATGAGAAGCTATTAGTAAGTTTAGCTTAGCTTTACAAGCATAAGTAAGGTGAAAGGGTTTATTTAGGGTAAGACTAAGTAATAAGACACAGAGTTACATTTGATAAGCATATATGGTACGAACAGATTTACTTAGGGTAAGCATGAGTTATGTGAAACAGCTTTAAGTGGTAAGAAACAGTATGATAGTGATATGAGGAGAGCACATATGAAGGTAGGAGAAATACTTGAATATATAGCAGAGCTTGCCCCTTGGGGATTGGCTGAAGAATGGGATAATGTAGGTTTGATGGTAGGGAGCAGAGAACATGAGGTTAAAAAGGTACTGGTTAGTCTTGATGTTACTAGGCAGACCATAGAGGCAGCGATTAGTTCTGGAGCAAACCTAATTATATCCCATCATCCATTTATTTTTTCTAAGTTAAAAGTAATAGATTTGGATGGCGAAAAGGGAGAACTAATTGGGATACTCATTAAAAATGATATCAGTATAATAAGCGCTCATACCAATTTGGATGTTGTCAATGGTGGTATTAATGATACGCTTGCTCAAAGAATAGGCCTTAAAGATTGTGAGATTCTCAATGAATACATCCCAGTTGGCTACAGCGAGAATTATGGATTAGGTAAGCTTGGCAGACTAGAAAATGAAATGAACGGTAATGCATTTATTCAGCATGTTAAACATGCACTGAATGTAGCAAATATAAGAATTGCAGGGGCTGTTCCAAACACAGTATCCAAGGTTGCAGTTTTTTGTGGAAGCTTTGACGTTGACCTGGGACTTTTAAAGAAGAGTGGTGCTGATGTCTTGATAACAGGTGATGTTAAATATCATGATGCGTTAGATGCCAGAGAAATGGGGTTATGTATTATTGATGCAGGGCACTTTGCTACTGAACGCATTATTGTAGAAAAACTTGCAAAAACACTACAGGATAGGTTTCCAGCACTTGAAGCACAATGTAATACATTGGAAGAGGACCCATTTGTTTTTGCTTGACTTTTGTTATTTGTCGGCTTATAATAAGGAGTCCAGTTGGACATAATGTTATTATGTATCAATTATTTATTGGTATAGTAGTTAAATGTTTAATGGTACAGCCGTTTGAAGTTTGATGGTGTAGCCGTTAAATGTTTGAAGGTACAGCCGTTAAAAGTTTTATGGCGTAGCCGTTAATTTGAGATGAAAGTATTTTAATAATTTATATACATGAGTAAGCCAGATGATCGCGGATATTGCTTGAAAAGGCATATACGAGGAAAGTCCGGGCTCCAAAGGGCAATGGTGCCGGGTAACTCCCGGTGAAGGCGACTTTAAGGAAAGTGCAACAGAGATATACCGCCTTTTAGTATCAGAGGTTTAATGCTGAAGATTGATAAAATCTTTGGCACCAAGCCTCTGATTCCAAAATGGTAAGGGTGGAAAGGTGAGGTAAGAGCTCACCAGCGGCATGGCGACTTGTCGGTCTATGTAAACCCCACCTGGAGCAACACCGTGGAGGGACGTTATGGCTGCCCGCCAGTCCCGGGGAGG
>JAEYTP010000011.1 GCA_023433945.1 Bacillota bacterium
CTGACGTCAGAGATCCAATCAAGTTCCTACGTGAACGTGAGGTAGTTCACTTCCAGAGATTTGGTGAGGCTATGAGATCGGTTCAGGATAAATTGGATTCAAAGAACTTTTATGCATTTAATCCTCAATTTGATAGGGTGAAATAATTAGTTCTAAACATGTAAACTACACAGAAACAATATTTTTAAAACCCGTCTGAAATAATATTCAGGCGGGTTTCTACATAGAGCCGAATAGGCTCACACTCAAGCTCGTGTTCGAAATTTCTTTACCAATTTCAGAAATATGTTCTCTTCATACTTTAATAATAAGTAATTAGTTGCATAATTAATAGTTACTGAGCAAATTGCTGTAACTATTACCAACATGTATACTTCAATATTACCAAGATTAATATTGTCGTTCCATGAACCGTAATAAGATATACTGGAATTAGAAATATATAAAAGTACTAGGAACTGAATGGTACTAGATACTATCCCGCCCCAAAATATATTTGCTCTATCTTTATAATATTTTTTAAATAACAATATATTTAATACCGCCACCAAGCCAACCGACGTCAGAGCTATTATATTTACAATTAAACTATTGTACTTTTGAATTACAATAGTGGATATCTTAAACACTGATATTCCATAGAATAAACCAATTGAAATTAAAGAACTAAATAAAGTAGTTTTTAATACTTTATTATCACACCTCATCAGCTTAGCGCTCATATTTTTATTACATAAATTATAAAATATGTATATACTTGTTATGATAGCTATCAATATCAAAATATAACCTATGGATGAGCAGCCAGATGAATAATATAGATTTCTGTCATGAATCTTATATATATTAAAATATCCTCCTTTAAATCTATTCAGTTTAATAAAAATGTCTACAAAAAGAATACCTAATGGAATACCAACAAAAAATTTACTATGCTTAATTCTATAGTATATATCTTCTTTTTGTTTGTTAAACTCCCAGTACCGTTGTATTCTTTGTTGGGAGGTCCTATATTTATTTAGCGAAAAGAAATAAAACATTCCTCCGCCAATTCCGACAACAGCTGCAACAAGAAAACTATAGTTAAATCCTAAAGTTTTGACCAATATACCTATTGAAGTAACTAGAAATACAATAATCGTATTCTGTAAAAATTTATTACTTGCATCCTCTAATAAACATTCATAAGCAAAATTTTTTTCCTCATCATTATCACTCTCTGGTACTTTAATCTTCCGTTTACCTTCCAATAACTCATCAACAGTTATTTCCAGTATATTTGCCAATTGAGGAATAATTGTAATTTCGGGATAGCTCTCCCCTCTTTCCCATTTTGAAACAGCTTTATCTGATACATTCAAATAATTAGCTAAATCTTTTTGTGTCATATTCTTTATTTTACGTAATTTGCATATTAACTTTCCAGTTTCTATATTAGCCATTATTCAACACCCCCTTTTACGTCTAAAGTATTACACATAGCTTGTAATATATCAACCGATTTGTTATTGAATCTATTCTACCAGAGGTAGAATGGTTTAAAATGAATATAATGGCTGGTATAATATACTTGTAAATATATAAAAAGAAAGGAAAATACTTCTCATGAAGATTGTCAAGATTGATGACGGTGATAAGTCAAAGTACATGGAATTGCTCCTTATTGCAGATGAACAGGTAGATATGATAGAAAAATATTTATATCGTGGAGATATGTTCGCCTTGCATGATGATGATCTCAAGGCTCTTTGCGTTGTCACACAAGAGCACCCCGGTGTTTATGAAATTAAGAATATAGTAACTGTGCCTAAATATCAACGCAAAGGCTATGGGTACCATCTAATATCTTTTATTGCTGATTATTATAAAGAAATTGGTAACGAACTGTATGTTGGAACAGGCGATAGCCCCACGATACTTAACTTCTACGAGAAATGTGGATTTAAAAGATCTCACATTGTTAAAAACTTCTTTATAGACAATTACGACCACCCTATGTATGAAGATGGACAACAGTTAGTAGATATGGTTTATTTGAAAAAACTTTTATAATGCTTACCGACTGCAGACCATTTTTGGGAGGTATGACTACAACAGACTTGCAGAAGATGTTCGTTGTGTAGTTCTGGATAATTGCCAACAAAGGACTAAAGCTTTCAACCGACCTTCCCAAAATTCACATTGCCACTCTGATACTTATGTAAAAGAGTCATTACTTGGACAGGACAGAATATTGAACCGACCCCTAAAAGATAACCCAAAATCTAACTTTTAGGGGTCACATCATATTTTAAGCAATGATTCTTATATATAGATCGTTAAAACACCTATTTTGTTATGACTTATATCCATCTGTCATTTTATGTAAATTGCTTTTTGTTAACAAATATTATTGAATTTTTTTCTCATCCTTGCTATTATAATTTAGTCAAGATTTTTAGGGTAGTAAATCTTAGATGATAAAAGTGGGGATAATCTTGTAATCTTTCCTTATTTTAATCTAAATAAGGATAAAAAATAAAAATAAGGAGTGTATTAAAATGACACAAAAGAGAGATCAGTGGGGATCTAAAGCTGGATTTATCCTCGCTGCCATTGGTTCTGCTGTTGGGCTAGGCAATAT
>JAEYTP010000127.1 GCA_023433945.1 Bacillota bacterium
AAGTGGACTTACCAGCTCCATTCTCACCGCATAAGGCATGAATTTCGCCCTTCTTTACTTTAAATGTGACGTTGTCCAATGCTTTAACTCCAGGGAATTCTTTGGTGATATTGTTCATTTCCAAAATGTATTCACTCATAATTATTCCACCTTTAAAGTAAATAGGGGAATAACACTAGTGCCATTCCCCTATACTGTTTTTTTACTATGTAAATATTACTTTCCGTAAACATCTTCCTTCTTTAGGTAGCCGCCATCGATAAGAATCTTATCTATATTTGTCTTGTCAACTGCTACTGGAGTGAGAAGGATGGAAGGAACGTCTATCTTATTATTGTTTACCTTCTGGTCTGCGCCTGGGTCTTCACCCTTAGCCATCTTGATAGCTGCTGCTACAGCTGCTTTACCAAGTTCTCTGGTATCCTTGTAAACTGTCATACCCTGTGTGCCTTCAACTATTCTCTTTGCAGCTGCGAGCTCTGCATCCTGACCAGTTATTGGCACCTTGCCTGCTAAACCTTGAGCTGCTAAAGCCTGAATACATCCGCCAGCTGTACCATCATTAGGAGCTAATACACCCTGGATATCATTCTTGTTAGCAGTAAGTGCGTTTTCCATCAATTTCAAAGCGTTATCTGGCTTCCAGTCAACAACTGGCTGTTCCATAACAACCTTGTAGTCTCCACTGTCAATCTTTGGCTGCAAATACTTAGCTGCACCTTGCTTGAAGAGTTTTGCGTTGTTATCTGTTGGTGAACCTGACAACCATACTATATTACCCTTTGGAAGGTTATCAGTGAACCATTTACCTTGTATTTCACCAACTTTAACATTGTCAAAGGACATGTATACGTCTACATCAGTACCCATAACCAATCTGTCGTAGGAAATAACCTTTACACCAGCCTTGTGAGCTTTATCAACAATTGATGCTGATGCGGTTGCATCGTGTGGAGCAAGTATTAGTACATTAATGCCCTGTGATAAAAGGTTTTCACACTGTGAATCCTGCTTTGCTGCGTCCATGTTTGCAATCTGAACAGCTATTTCTACATCAGCTGCTTTTGCTGCTTCTTCCATTGCAGCTTTGTCTCTAACCCATCTTTCTTCCTGTTGAGTTGGTAGAGAAAGACCAATCTTAATCTTTGATGATGCAGCGGAGCTAGGAGCTGCGGAGCTAGGAGCTGCAGAGCTTGCTGATGAACTATCAGAGCTACTTGAGGTACCACAACCAGCAAACATTGATATTGACATTACTCCTGCCAATGCCAAAGCCGCGAAACGATGAGACTTCTTCATAATACAATTCCTCCCTTAAAAAATTGTTATTTACTTACATTTATAGAATACAATTAGACACAGAGGGTTGTCGCTAGAGGTAATTACTAACGTCTTACTTAATTTGTTATATAAAAAAATATGCTACCAAAAGATAGCATATTTTTGTTATTAAAAAAGGTAAGAGTATTATTTTGCAGTCGGCCATTGTGACCTAGGAACATTGAGATATACATCCTCCATGCGGTGAAATCCTGATTTTATTACAGTATCCATTAAATTTTCCTTTGTGACAACTATAGGGGTTATTTTCTGAAAAGGTATAGAGTATTTCCCATCATATATATAGCTGTTAGCTCCGTAAGACCCATTCTCAATAAGACCAATTGCAACATCTATTGCCTTAGACGCTAATTGTTCAATGGGTTTATACACCGTCACGCATTGGGTACCTTCGGCTACTCTTTGACAGCCAGAAATATCTGCATCATGGCCACCAACCATGACGATTCCAGCTAGTTGCTTTTCTGCTAAAGCCTCTATCGCAGCGCCTGCGAGATTATCATTTGCTGCAACAACAGCATCAATGTGTTCATTGTTTTGCAGGGCCTTCTCCACAAACTTAAAGGAGTCCTCCGGCCTCCAATCCTCCGCCCATGCTTCATCGAGCAATTTGATTGAGCCGTTATCAATGTATGGTTGTAATATGTTTTTAATGCCAGTATTGTACATAAAACTGTTATTGTCAGTGGGGGCCCCGTTTATTATCAAGTAATTGCCCGTAGGAACTTTACTTACAATAGTTGAGGCTATACCTTCACCCACTAATATATTATCAAAGGATATGTAATAATCTACGCTTGCGTTTTTTATTAGCCTGTCATAGCAGATAACCTTAATACCTTTCTTTTTTGCAAGTTCCACAGCCTCAATTGTTTTATCAGCATCCTGAGGCACAATCATCAGAATGTCAATATTCTGATCTAGTAAATATTTGACCTGAGATATTTGGTCATCCAGGCTATTATTAGCATTCTGAACTATCACCTCGGCTCCTTTTGCTTTTGCCTTTGCTACAAGAATATCAGTATCCTTCTGCCACCGTTCTTCACGAAGTGTTGCCATAGATAAGCCTATCGTTATCTTAGAGCTGTTCCCGGTATCGGGACTGGGGTTTTCTGTGTTACCACATGAGGCAGTTAACAAAATGATTGTGGTTAATAGTGAAAGGGATATGATTTTCGGTAATACCCTTTTTATCATGATGCACCATCCTTAACTCTTGTAATAATACTGTCTCTATATTCAGTTGGCGTAAGACCAACTATTTTTTTAAATATTCTACTAAAGTAGTTGGGGTCACCATAGCCTATTTCATAGCAAATTTCCTTTACACTCATAATGGAATTCTTAATTAATTCCTTTGCTGTATTAATCCTTAGGTTCGTAAGAAAGTCTATAAAGTTTTCTCCTGTCTCATCCTTAAATAACTTACTAAAATAATGAGGGCTGATATTGACATACTGGGATACATCCTCGAGTGTAATATCACTTTTAAAGTTTTCTCTAATATAAGATAGAGCCTTTGTTATTAAAATATTTACTTTCTTTTCTCTACACTCATATATGCCCTTTGTGACAAACTCAATTTTTTGTGTACAGCAAAGCTTTAGTTCAGATAGGTTGTTTATTGCTTGTAATTCGCGAATGTTTTCTATACTATTTGTGTATTGTCCATCTATATTATACTCGGTAGCAATTCTCATGATAAGTATCATTAACTCAAGCAGCTTTGCCTTGATTTTATCTACATCATTAATATAAGTAGAATTAAGCCACTCAAAAATGTAGTTAAAGGATTGAAGGCTAATCTCAGTATCACCCAAAGCAACCCTTTCGAGCAATAGCTTTTCTTTTTGAATAGGATATTTTTCAAGCATTTCTTTTTCTACCGGTATGTCCATAATGTGATAGAAGCCCTTCTCCTGAGCATAGCGAATAGCTCTTAAGGATTCCTCGTATGAGCGGTAGATATTATCAAAGCCAATATAGTTACGCCCAATGCCAATAAAGAAATCAACATCAGCTTTTTCAGATATCTGATCATACACATATTCAGCTATAGAAACTGCTCCTAGACGCTGTTTATACTCATCGGTGCCTGATGTTACAGGAATATAAACGATAACTCTATTTAGAATATTAGGGCCAACAAAGCACTTACACCTACCTTTTAGAATATCCCTCAAATATGGATAAAAGGTCTGTCCCTTCATGCTCAGTCCTATTCGGTTTATCATCTCTCCTTGTTCAAGTATTTGTGCAAATTCAATTGTCATTATGTATCCTGCATCTTCTTCTATTTCGAATATATTCTTATAATTAGATATTTCCCAGCTATTATCCTCGAAAAAAAGCATAGAATATATAAAACCATTCTCCAAGATAGGTAGTATGTGTTCAAATTTCTCCTTTAAGTCCAATTCCTTCTTTCTTCTCACACGTTCTGAATCAATGCTTTCTATGCTTTTACGAATTGTAGAGATGATCTTTTCTCTGTTAACTGGTTTCAGTAGGTATTCGGTAACTCCGAGTTTGAGTGCATCCTTTGCAAAGTCAAACTGATCAAATGCGGTTAAAATGATAAAAACAGTACTCTTAAGCTTTCCTCTGAGCTCCCGGATAGCTTCAATTCCGTTTATTCCAGGCATATTGATATCCATAAAAATAATATCGGGGATATGCAATTCTGCCTTTTCGATTGCCTCTCTACCGGAATGGGCTACTTCCAAATGTATGTCGTTACTAAAGTTTTTTGAGATAATGTATTTTAGAGAATCCAATACTATCTGTTCATCGTCAGCTATGAGCATTTTGTACATAATCTGTCTCCTTTGCACTTAATGGTATATTAATGAACACAGATGTGCCACAACCAGGTGAAGTTTTTATACTTATGATATCTTCTCTTCCATAAAATATATTGAGCCTGCTAATAACGTTTTTCATGCCGATACCTGTGGTATGTCCCTTAATAATGTCTTTGGGTTCGGGAGCAGTGTCGCTATGATCCTCCATGCCTAGTAATTTTTTCAGGCGTTGTTCGCTCATACCTATACCATTATCACTTATTATTACTTGCAGAGTTTCACCTTGCTTGGTAACAGTTAAAGTAATCTTTCCTCCAGATTCATAGTCACTAATACCATGTATAAAGGCGTTTTCAACTATTGGCTGCAGAACCATACAAGGCATGGGCATACCCAAATCATCTACTTGGATGTTTTGCTCAAACTCGACTCTATCACCAAAACGAGTTTTTAGTATAAAAATGTATATGCTAATGTTATTAATTTCTTCTCCTAAGGTGACAGGTCTATCAAGTTTTTTTAGGTTATATCGGAAGAGGTTTGCAACATTTTCAACAAAGAAACAAGTTTTATCGGCACCCTCCATCATTGCAATTTGAGCACCGGCATTTAGTGTATTAAATATAAAGTGAGGGTTTATTTGAGATTGTAAGGCCTGCAATTCAGCTTCCTTTAAGTGGTTTTTCATGGTTAGGTTTTGTAATTCCTGCTCTTTTAGCTTACTCTCTAGTTGTGCCTTTTCCTGGAGGTCATCTATATGGTCTCTAATACTGTGAGTCATTTTATTGAAGGCTTCTGCCATAACGCTTATTTCATCATTGGTAGAAACACTGACATCTGGGAAATCAAAGTTTCCTTTTGATATTTCATTTGCTGCTGTAGATAGTGTTACCAATGGCTTTGTCGTCTTGTAAGTAGTAAGAAGTATAAAAATAATATTAAATAATACAACTCCAATAATAATAAATATGTTAAGCATTTGAATAAACTCAATCCTATTGTTAACAGCTTGATACCTGGAGGTGTTCTCCTTTAACAGGTTATTATTAAGCTTGTTAATATATAGCTCTATGTAGCCATATAGCTTGTTTGATTCGTTATAATATCCTATGTATTTTGTTATATCTCTTGCTCGCTTGGACAGCACCGCTGAATCGGCCTTTTGAAGATAGTTGTCAATCATATTGGATATATCCCTCATTACCAGGCCGCTTTGACTGTAGTCGGCTGTTTCTAACAGTGTAGCACTATGTTTTTGTAACTTTGTTTTACTATCTATATAGTTTCTATGGCTATCAGAGTGTTTGGTGTCTAAAAAACTCTCCAGGTAAAGTTGTGCATTGTCCAAACTTTCCTTTAGTTCATCTAACTCAAAGTTGCTTGAAAACATATTATCCATCTGACTTGTGAGCATTCTTGCATTGAAATGAGTATAGAAACTAACCAAAGCCATCAAAAATGTGGTTATCATAAAGTATATAATTAGTTTTCTTCGTATTTTATTATTCTTGAACAAGCCTTTAATTAGGTTACTCATATCTGTATCCTTCCAAGTTATGCTAGTCGTTAGAAGTATTTGGCTTTATATATTGGTAAATATTCTGCTTAGTTACGGAGTACACACCAGTATCTACATAAGCAGATGTACGATGCTGAGTCTTTATTTCTAATAATGCTTTGATACAATTATATCCCATATTGTATGGGTTACTTATAATAGAGCCATAGACCACTCCCTTTTCAATATATTTAAATATTTCAGGGAGATATCCGTAACCGATGATATTAATCTTTCCAACTTTATTCTGATCGACTAACATTTGAGCTACGCCGAGGGTGTCTTTAGGACTTGAGCAAATAATGGTATCTATTTTGGGGTTATTTGCAATAAGCTGATTTGTTATCTCTCCTGCTGTAAATAGACCCATACCTGACACTTTGATTTCCTTTATGTCTATTAAGCCACCAAATTCCTTGACAGCATCTTTGAATCCGCTAATCCTAAGATTGGTAGAAACGTCCCCGATATCAGAGGTATAGCTATCCATTATTAATGCGACATCAGACTTTCCCAAAGAGGCAGATACAACCATTTGTCCTTCTTCATACCCTATCTGATAACTGTTGTTGCCTATAAAAGCCATTCTTTTGCTGTTTCTGGCATCAGTCTCAACAGTTACAGTTGGGATACCCATTTCTACAGCTTGATTTATCAATGGAGCGAATGTAGCCTCGTCAAGGACATGTGTTGCAATTCCATCTACTTTTGATGCAATAGCTATTTCTAAATATTGCTTTTGCTCCTGTAGATTTGTAAATCTAGGGCAATTAAATTCAACTGCAACATTATAGTCTCCTGCTGCCTTAAAAACACCAGTTTTAAGCTCTTCCCAAAAAGGATCATCAGAATTTTGACCGATAAGAATAAAATGATAGAGAGGTTGCTTACTGTTAGTTACTGAAGACATAGAATTATCAGAATTATTAGTAATTATTGAAGGGTATATAAGAATAATGGATACTACTATTATTATTGTCAAAATAACAGCAATAGTTAACTTTGGTCTCATAATAAATGTCCTTTCACTTAATAAGTTAACCCGAGAAAAATGAAATATATGATAACATTATCAAAATATGGTTAATAAATCAATTAAAACTAGTTATATTAAGGAAAATTAAATATAAAATAAAAGTATTACCAAACATAACAATATTTAAAAATAAGGTTAAATGAAAAAGTAAATTCCACAGTGGCTTAAATCAAGGGGTGAGCAAGACTAAATTCTACTTTTTCACGTTAACAATTACTTAATTTATGTGTATACTAGTCTTATTCACAGTAAGAAATC
>JAEYTP010000101.1 GCA_023433945.1 Bacillota bacterium
AAATTGAGCGAGGATGAAATTGACCAAATTCTCAAAGATAATCAAAGTAAACTTAACTTAACCGATAAGCAAAAGGAACGATGGTACAAAAAGTGCTTGTGCTTGGTTGAATTCAGTGAAGTAATGGAGATTGAACCACCACTAGCTTTTGATCATCAAGGAAATATGGACGATTGGCTAATCATTGATAAAATTGAAGATGTGGTTGTAGGTAAAAGTATTCCTTACAACTATGAGAAGTCTAGGTTTTCTTAAACAAACGGAATTCTGATTTGATACATATCTTACTTGCTACGCATCCTAAGCTAGAAAAATATCATCATTGGGAAGTGATAATTATGCGAATCTATCGGTCTGCCTCGGGGATTTATGATTTATTAGACGTTCTTTACTTCAATAAAAATGGCGTTAATCCTCGAAGGGTTATTATGGATTTAATTCCAAATGCACCTGTAAAAATCTTGGATATGTGCTGCGGGACTTGCTCTAATACCTTAATGATTGCTAAAGAAAAGCAATTAACAAGTGTTATAGGGGTTGATATATCTCCTGAAATGCTTAATATTGCTCAAAACAAAGCTAAGGAAAACAATATAAGTAATCTTTTCTTAATGAATGAAGATGCTACTCATACGTCTCTGTTTGATAGTAGTTTTGACTTTATTATTATTGGATTAGTTCTTCATGAAATCAGTCCTGGTTTGACAAAGCAAATCCTTAAAGAGGCATATAGACTATTAAAACCAGAGGGCAGAGTTATTATTTTGGAATGGGAAAAACAAACTAGCTTGTTAAGAAGGGTCAAATTTTCACCAATTTTATTGATGGAAAAGGTTAGTTCAAAGACTTTTACTGAGTTTTATCATAGTGACAAAAACACCTTATTTGCTAAATATAATTTTAATGTAAAGAAAATTCACCATTGTGATTACAGTATTGTAGTGGAGTTGATTAAGGATAATTATAGTTAATTGGATGCTGTAGAATGAATCTGTATTTACAAATTATTGGATAAAATATACTTTTAATGTATAATAAAAAGAAGAAGTTATTGATAGTTACGGTGGATAAATTTCAATTTATGATACCATAGATTTACAGCTTGCAAGAAAGCCATAGATTTTATTTAGCGAGAGGGCAGATATATGATTATGGACGATGAGAAGAATATTTCCGCACTTGAAAAGAAAAAAATGATAGAAGAATACGAGAAACGCATCATTAAGCAGTACCGTTTCGGTAAGGTAGCTGTATTCACTATAGCTACACTAAATATTATTTTTACTATACTAAGTAACATAATAGGAAGCTTTAATATTTTGAACGTTATAATACAAATATCGCTGTCTGTTGCTCTTTTTATGGGAGTAAGTTGGGTACGGTGGTTTTTCGTTGCAGGTTCGGTATTAAGCATAGGATTTACTTTATACGCTTTAATGAGTTTACTTGGTCAAGGGGAGATTTATATTGGTTATATTATATTTATGATTTTATCATTAATCCAAGCAGCAGTAAGTGGTGGGTTGCTCGCTTTTAATAAAGGAGTATCGGAGTTTTTGTATAGTCAGAGAACTGAGTAAGAAAATGAGTAACATCGTGAGGTAAACAAATGAAGAGAATTTTTTATGTATCTGCAATATTCCTGATATGTCTAGTTTGTGCTTCGTGCTCTAGTGAATTAAACGTATATAACGCAAATGAGTTAAACGTATCAGAGGCGGGTGAATTAAGTGAGTCTCCTGTAAGTAAATCAAACTCATCTGAACAATCGTATTTGAGTAATGGTGATCAGGTTGCACAGTTTCCTATAGAGAGACCATCAAATAGTGAGGTTGTAACAAGTCCTGAGCAGTATCAAGATGAGAAATTTCCTGTTGTTGCCGCAATTCCACAAAGGGATATATACTTGTACTCTAGCCATGAGATTGATGGAGTGGCTTTATATATAAATGGAAAATGTCATTTGTTTGATTGGAATGTTCTAAACCCAGGCTTTGTTTTACCACGGATGAATGTGGCAGATTATGATAATGACGGGCTAGATGAGCTTGCAGTTATTGTACATATTGGTTCTGGGACAGGAGCTTCGCTCGATGAGTTGCATATATTAGAGCTTGGCAATGAAGCTGACTTAAAGGACTTTGTTTTCGATAATTACTTAAATATTGCTAAGCAACATCTTAATCTTCAGACAAATATTAATAAAAATCCGCTAATAGGAAGTATAGTAAGATTTGAATTTAGTGGTGATAAAATATTGATAAACTTGGGTGTTGGAGAAGAAATAGATAATACTCCTCCTGGGAATTTTGTCGGAGAACTAAATGCTGAAGTAACCAATAAGCTCGGTGTATACGAAATAAGCAATTTAAGATATACGTCATATGCTGATATGGCTATAGATACTTACAAAAACTATTATGCAGAGAATTATGTCAATAAAAAAGTGAATATATTTCTTAGGGACTTAACACACGATGGTATTAAAGAAATGATTACGGTAGAGCTTCTTAATAATGAGGGAGAGCAGTTAACTGCTAATGATGATATTGGACAATTGTTGGTATCGGTATTTACAAGTAACGGAAAATCAATTACAAAGATTTACGAGCTACCTACAGGAAAGTCACATGCTGGTTGGAATTGGCTTTATTTATATAAAGAGAACGGCAAGGATTATTTACTTCAGTATAACCCTACTATGTATCAAGGGGTAGGGACTTATCAGTATGATATTTTTTATCTTGATAATAGTGGGCAACAAGTCACTCTAAAAAAAGAAGATTTTAATTTTACACTTCAAAATGAAACGCTGGATAAATCGCAGGAGAAAGAGTACAAACATTGGCAAAGAAATGCTGACTCATATAGAAGAAAGTCATTACCTCTAGTGGAGATTGGGAATGAGTATTTTACTAATAAATCATATTTAAACTATACAGAAGCTAATGAGCTTTTTTGACTGGGAGCTAATGAGCTTTTTGACCAAGAATCGAAGTGAAAATAAGAAATAAATAGATAGGAATGTTTAAATGTATTTCGTAATAAATATGTCATACTAGGAAATTGATTAGATAGGAATGTATAGATGTATTTCGTTATAAATACGTCATACTAAGAAACAAATAGATAGGAATGTATAGATGTATTTCGTTATAGATACTTCATACAAGGTGAAAGTATGATTGCATTTACAAGGCTGACAGTTAGAGTTCTTTCTTTATTTTTTACAATAATCGGAGCATTAAATTTAATTGGCTCAATAACATCTTTTATAGTTCAAGGTAGTAGTTTGCCTGAGAATACTATTCAGGTGCCTATGCGGGATGCAACTATGCATTAGAAGCACTGGCAGAATCACTAAGAATGGAGCTCTGTGATACAGATATCAAAATTACTTGTATAGAACCTGGTCTTGTAGAAACAGGATTACATAGAGATTGGGACATAAACCTAAAGAATTACTTGGGATTTCAACAGCATTACAGCCAATGGACGTTGCTGAGGCGGTATTAGATATACTTCAAAAACCTAATCACATTAGAATTCCTAAATATATGATTTTACCAAAAGGGCATAAAATATGATTTTATACATGGAGTAATGTAACTAACTATCTTTTACAAATTGGAGGGCTAAAAATGAAGGAAGAAATATATAATTATATTAATAATTTCGGAGAACAGACAAAGGAAAGATTTAAAATTTTATATGAACTTATATACCAAGATTCTACATTAGATATTAGTGAGAAATTATGGGCAAAACTGCCGTCATTTAGTGTAGGCAATAATGTGGTTCGCCTAATTCCTTTTAATGACCATATTAATGTTAATGCAAAATCAGTTGTTTTACATAAGGATGAATTATCAGAGTATAAAATTACACCTAAAGGAATGCTGCAGATTTTTCATAATCAAGAAATTCCGATAAAACAATTAAGTATTATATTCGATGAGAGTTTAAAGGGTTTAGGATAGAGGCCTCTAATGAAAAATAAATATAGTTACAAACATGGATACGTTGAAAAGGAATATACAGGTAGATGATATAGTCTTTACATAAGAATGATACAGTGGGGTATGTGATGAAGAAGTTATGGTTGGTAAGTTCTATTGTTCTAGTGGCATTATTAATGATTGTCTGCATAAATTGGTTGTTTACTCCTTTTTCTGATAGTACTACTAGTGGTGATGATTTAAAGGTACAAGAAGCAGATATTAATCCCATTGACCTTAAGAATATTAATGAATTATTTATTGGAGCTGAGCCCCCAAGGCTTATTTATGCTGATAAAGATAAAGTAATATTTCAAAGTAGTGGGGTTTATGTTTACGACTTAAATAATCAGGGTTTGGATAAATCATTTGATATTGATTCAAAATTAGATAGGGTTGGATGTTTTGTTACAAAAGATGGGCAGGAAATCATATTTGCTGGTATCAACAAATTTAATAAACAAGAAACTAGGTACAGTTTTTCTTTTTCTAAGAAAATAGTTAGAGAGATAGATGAGTCTGAGTATAAGGAATATACAAAAAACAGATTTGAATGTACCCTTCTAGATTATAAAGATAAATTGTATGAAAAATCTTCAGGTAGTATTGTAAATCTTTCAAATAATGAATATATTTATTTAACCTTTAGCGATTGGAAAGTCAGCACAATAAGAATAGTCTATATTAAAAACGATAAAGAAATAGTTTACGGTGTGTTTGATAAGGTTTAAGGAGAAGGGGAAGCAATATGTATTATTTCTACAACTTTACAAAGAAAATTAAGTACATAGGCATAATCGGCCTAATTCTAACAGCTTTTAGTGATTTACTTGTTTTCAAAATATTATGCTTTTTTGGGCTGTTTGTATTTGTTGAGATGGCAATTAGTTACTCAACTTTTAAATGTATCATTTTACAGATTTTAGGTGTATCTTATGTAAAGAAGAAATATGGAGAAGAGGTACCCTCTGTTTCAAATTATACTAGTAACATTGAGTACAGTTTACCGTTTGATGAGAAGTGGACAGTTATAAATGGGTGTTTTACTGAAAAGTATTCACATTCATGGGATGTTCCAACTCAACGATATGCATATGATTTTATAATCCTAGATGATGAGTGTAAGTCCTATCAGGGAGATTTTAAAAACTGCGAGAATTACTATTGTTATGATAAAAATATATTGGCACCCGCTGATGGCATTATTGTAGACATAAATAATGGATCAAATGATAGCCTTATATATCCAAAAGGGAAATTCTTTTCTAAAGCAAATCATATAGCCGGGAATTATATTGTTATTAAGCATAGTGAACAGGAATTCAGTTTTCTTGCCCATCTAAAAAAGGATAGTATCTCAGTAAAGGTTGGAGATACTGTTTGTAGGGGAGATGCTATTGCAAAGTGTGGGAATACCGGTAATTCGTCTGAGCCACATTTGCATTTTCAAATTCAGAACGGGCAAAGCTTCTATAAAAGTGTAGGTATACCTATAAGATTTAGCAATATTGAGGTAGACACTATAGACAACTATGAAAAAATAGATGTAAGACCATATATGAAAGAAGATGAAATTATAGATGGATATATTACTAGAGGATATAGCGTATCTAATAAGCAAAACATTTATACTACAAAAAAGATCATCTAAATAGTGATCTAAATAGTGATCAAATGAGGCTCATTTGCTTGCTAAGAATGGCCTTTATCATTATCTAGTTCAGAAAGATTAATGGCTATTCTTGACAAAGGTAAATATTTACATTATAGTTTATATAACGTTAGTTATATAAAAGGAGTGATATTATAAAAGACACTATTATACACCATGCACTTATCCTTTTTGATAAAAAAGGATATCACGGTACGACAATGAGGGAAATAGGTAAAGCCGCAGGGTGTCAAATGCCAACTGTGTATTACTATTTTGTGAATAAGGAGGTGCTTTTTGACCAAGTTGTGCGTGTGAATTTTGAAAGATTACTTGAACGGATAGAAAGGGAATTAACTGAAGGATTGCCAATAAAAGAATCCTATATTCAAAGAGTAATCAATAAAAAGTCTTTATCCCAAGACGAAAAGTTAATTTATCGTCTTGCCTTAAAAACATGGCTAGGCTTTGAGGGGTGTGAATTTTCTCGGCAAAAACTAATTGAATGGGAACAGGTTGCCTATGAAAAAACATATAAAAAGTGTATGAGTGAAATCAAATCGATTATGTGGGCTAAATTTTTTGCTCGTTCTTTTACGAATATTATCCAAAGAATTATGCTTTTGGAAGAAGATATTCCAGATGATGAAATTCGTGAGGAAATTAATATGATTTTCGAAGTAGCAATGA
>JAEYTP010000048.1 GCA_023433945.1 Bacillota bacterium
TTGGTGTGTGGCGTCTGACTCATGCAAGTGGTAATGAAGATCGGGTCTAGCGCAATAGAACACTGTGAACCCCGTCAGGTCCGGAAGGAAGCAGCGGTAAGCGGTAAAGTCTATGTGCCGCTAGAATGCCTGGTCAGAGCTAACTACATGTGTAGCGGTCATATGCTTCTGTCAAAGAAGGGTGTACAGCCTTCAAATATTTTATATAAAACTCGTTCAAGTTTAATTGGATGGGTTTTATTATTTTACTCGCTGGATCTTATATTAATAACAAATTTTATTAATATAAGTGCTGGAATTTTATTAATATAATAGCAGGAATTTAATTAACTATGAATAATAATCCTTATATCATCTATCCGTTAGCCCTAATTCAATAACTATTTACTTCAATAAATTATTATAATAATAGTTTTTGTGGTAAAATATATAAGATAATAATTCATTTTAGATAATACATTTGTAGAAAGGATAGTAGCAATGTCCTATACGGCGTTATATAGAAAATGGAGACCTCTTGTTTTTGAAGATGTGGTTGAACAGAGCCATGTAGTCAGAACCTTAAAAAATACAGTTAAAACTGATAGAATTGGGCATGCCTACCTTTTTTGTGGCACAAGGGGTACAGGAAAGACTTCTATGGCAAAGATTTTTGCCCGTGCCATCAACTGTCTTGATCCCAATGATGGTGATCCGTGTAATAAATGCGAAATCTGTAGAGGAATACTTGAGGATACGGTGCTCGATGTAGTTGAGATAGATGCAGCATCCAATAACAGCGTTGATAATGTGAGAGAAATACGAGAAGAGGTAGTATATGCCCCATCTCAATCCCGTTACAAGGTCTACATAATAGACGAGGTACACATGCTTTCTTCAGGTGCTTTTAATGCACTGCTCAAAACACTAGAGGAACCTCCTTCACATGTAGTCTTTATTCTTGCAACTACCGATCCACACAAGTTGCCAGCTACCATATTATCAAGGTGTCAGCGCTTTGACTTCAAGAAGATAACACAGGATAGTATTGCTGAACGCATCAAATACATTACAGCTCAAAGCGGATTAAATATAGATGAAGATGCAGCACAGCTTATTGCTAAGCTAGCAGATGGGGCTATGAGAGATGCTCTTAGTATACTGGATCAGTGCATTGCAGTAGGTGGGAGTGAGATTACACACCAATCAGTGCTCGACATAGTTGGAATTGTAAGTGATGACTTTATTGCAGACCTTGTTGAAGACATAAAAAACTGTGATGTTGCTGCACTGGTAAAGGACGTTGAGAGTCTTTCTTCAAACGGAAGGGATATACTAAAGTTTGCATCTGATCTGGTAATCTATTTTAGGAACTTACTTATATGTAAGCTTAGTGACAATCCTGGTAGTATTATTGAATATAGCAAAGAATATGTAGAAAGAATGATCCAACAATCAAAGGCATTTGATAAAACCAGACTAATTGGAATAATTACTGAGTTATCCTCCATGGAGAGTCAGCTCAAATACGCGCTTAATCAAAGGGTATTTCTAGAAGTAGTGCTTATATCAATAAGCACAGGCAGTTACGGGCAGGGTGAAGGCAATGTTGCTCTTATGGACAGAATAGCAAACCTTGAGCAAAGCATGAGAAGCGGATTGGTTGCTACAGTAAATCCAGGTCTTGCAGGGGCTCCATTTACAATGGCTGGCCAATCAGTATCAAACCTCGATTCTGCTCAACCCAACCTTGGTGGAGCTAGCCTAAATGTATCTTCTAATCTAGCAGCCAACTCTAATGTAGCGGGGAACTTGAATATAGCATCTCACTCAAATGTAGCGGGGAATTCTAATATAGCGGGTCACTCGAATGCAGCGGGGAGCACTAATATAGCAGCTAGTATTAATGTAGCTACTGGAAATAGCAATAGTGTTGCCAACAGCCAAGATAAGAAAGCTTCATCAAAGAAAAATAAGGCTGAGATTGAGGAACTGCCAGAATGGCCTAAGGTTATTGAGGAGCTTAGGGGCTTTAGAAGAATGTCATTGGTAGCTTACTTGGCTACAGCGAAGGCGGTTGCTTGGGATGATACCACAATTATGATTATTTTTCCTGACAATGCACCTTCTCTAAAAGATAATGTATCCAAGGCAGATAATGCTGAGGTAATAGAAACAATTCTTGGAAAGCTGTTGGGCAGAGCGGTGAGAATCAAGACTATAACACAGGGGGATTTTGATGAAATCAGCATGCAAACTGCCCCAAAAGACAAAAAGGAAGATGAAAGCCAGCTGCTGAAATATTCACGGGAAATTGCAGATCGGGCAAATGTACCGCTTGATATAATAGAAGAATGATATATAATATTATTGGATTTAAATCGGTTTTGATTAGTTTTATTAACACAAAGCCGATTATTAATATAAAAAATATACCTATATAGGAGGAACTATAAAATGGCTAGAGGTGGATTTCCAGGAGGCGGCTTCGGCGGCGGCGGTCTAGGTAATATGAACAACCTTATGAAGCAAGCTCAAAAAATGCAGAAGGATATGGAAAAGGCTCAACAGGAACTTGAGAACAAGACGGTTGAAGTTTCAGTAGGTGGCGGTGCTATTACTATCGTGGCTACTGCAAAGAAAGAAATTAAAGAAATAGTTATTAAGCCGGAAGTTGTTGACCCTGATGACGTAGAAATGCTACAGGATCTAATATTGACAGGCGTTAATGAAGCACTGAGAAAGGCCGACGAAGTAGCAGGTGCTGAAATGAATAAGATTACTGGTGGATTAGGTGGACTTCCAGGTCTATTCTAATTTATATAATATTAGGCGGTCAAAATCAGGTTTATAGAGGAGAACAAAATGAGTTATTATGCAGTTCCTGTTGCAAGGCTGGTTGAGGAATTTCAGAAACTGCCTGGCATAGGTCATAAAACAGCCCAGAGATTGGCTTTTCATGTGCTTAATATGCCAATGGAAAAAGTGCAGGGGCTGTCGGCTGCAATTCTTGAAGCGAAACAGAAGACAAGATACTGTTCTGTTTGCAGTAATCTTACAGACGTTGATCCTTGTCCTCTATGCAGTGGTGCATCTAGGGACAAGACAGCTATTTGTGTTGTGCAGGATCCTAGAGATGTTGTTGCAATGGAAAGAATGAGAGAGTTCAAGGGGCTATACCATGTGCTGCATGGAGCAATCTCTCCAATGGAGGGAATAGGACCGGAGGACATCAAGATAAGAGAGTTGCTTAGAAGACTTGGTTCTGGAGATATCAAAGAGGTAATATTAGCTACAAATCCCAACATAGAAGGTGAAGCTACCGCAATGTATATTTCAAAGCTGATTAAGCCTTTGGGAATAAAGGTTACAAGAATTGCCCATGGGATTCCTGTTGGCGGTGACTTAGAGTATGCCGATGAAGTAACATTGGCCAAGGCTCTTGAAGGAAGACGTGAACTTTAGTTTTAAGGTTTGCAGACAAAAGAGCGTTATTTATAAGGATAATATAAGTATGGATTAAGCCAAGGATGAATTTATGAGTTTTGCAAATTTGCCTTGGCTTTTAAATGAGGTGTACATGCTATCAAAAAATAAGGGACGATTAGAGATTTCTAAAACAGGCAACAAAGATTTATCAACTCCAGATTTCTTGATTAGTTATAGGAAGTTGTCTGACAACTTGAGGGATGAAAGCTATAAAGTCATCAATAAGCTAGCAGGGGACAATGGCATTATACTTCATATGTGCAGTGCATTGTTTAGTTGTCAAGAGAATGCTCGAGCAGATATTGCTCTTAAGTTTATAGCTGATTTGAAGAGCTATGACCTCCAATACAGGTACAAGAAAATGCCATCCTCTAATACTTCCTTTACAAGTAAATTATTCAGCTTTGGAAGAAATCAGGATGATGTACATGATGTGCTTGTATACATATCTAATAGCTTGTGGAAGGATGAAGGCTTCAGAAGCAAACTTCCTACACAGGGCTTGAAGCATTATATTTTGAAGCCCGAAATAGACGCGCAAGACATTGTTGAAAAAATGTATAACGGATACATATTAGAGCATGAATACGAGGAGTTTAGCAGTTTTGCTGTTTTTGATGTCAGCTGCTTTGGAAATATGGGAGTTTTCAAGAAAAATATAAGCCTTGAAGAGATTAAACAACTATTAGAATGATATTAGACAAATATTTTAATGATGTTAAGCAAATTATTAGTATGATGATACTAAATAGATTAATAGTATAATGATGTTAAACAAATTTATAGTATGATGATGCTAAACAGATTATTCGTATGATGATACTAAATAGATTAATAGTATAATGATGTTAAACAAATTTATAGTATGATGATGCTAAACAGATTAATAGTATGATGATGTTAAATAGATTAATAGTATGATGATGCTAAACAAATTTATAGAAAGCAGTTATACACTAAATGGATTTAAGGTAAATTGTGCATTAGAATGTAACATTAAATTCTCTTATGGATAATATCTCATAAATATATATATAAATACATAAATTAATATCTGATTAACAGCGGGACAAAAGTCAAGGTCCCTTTTTGGAGGAATTGTTTTGTTGGTCAAAGTATTACTTTTGTTGGTTTTAGTAATAATAAATGCTTTCTTTGCAGCTTCTGAGGTAGCACTTATATCACTTAATGATAAATTGATAAAAAGGCAAGCAGAGGAAGGCGATAAAAAAGCCCAAAAACTATACAATTTGTTAAGCGAGCCCAGTAGATTTCTGGCTACTATTCAGATTGGGATTACCCTTGCAGGCTTTTTAGCAAGTGCTATTGCAGCCGAAAGCTTCGCTGACGAATTAGTTATACTCTTACTCCAAGCGGGAGTACCTGTTTCAGAGGGTGTTTTGAGTAGTGTTTCACTGGTAGTAATCACAATTATACTTTCATATTTTACTCTAGTATTCGGTGAATTGTTGCCCAAGCGAATAGCTATGCGTTATAGTTCTGCTATTTCTAACTTTGCGGTTGGACCAATAATTTTACTTTCAAAAATAACCAGCCCATTCGTTAAGTTCCTAACGGCCTCAACAAACCTTTTTATTAAGTTGCTTGGGGGAAATCCTTCTGATGAAGCTCAGGAGAACGTGACAGAAGAAGAAATAAGAATGATGATGGATGTTGGTGAAGAAAAGGGTGTTATTCAAGAAATCGAAAAGGAAATGATAGATAACATTTTCGATTTCGATGAAAAAACTGTTTCCGAAATCATGACCCATAGAATTAATATCATTGGCTTGCCGGTAGAGGCTACGTTTGATGAGGTTATCAATATTATGAACAGGGAAAAGTACACCAGAGTCCCCGTATATAAGAAGACTATTGATAACATTGTAGGATTATTGCATGTAAAGGATCTGCTGCAATTTCTTCATAACAAGGGAGAAAGCTTTAATTTGGAGGATATTATCAGGACCCCTTATTTTGTACCCGAGTCAAAAAAGACAAATGAGCTTTTTGAAGAACTGCAGAAGAATAAGGTTCAACTTGCAGTCGTAATTGATGAGTATGGTGGCACTGCAGGCATTGTAACGATGGAGGACCTACTGGAGGAAATCGTTGGGAATATTTTTGATGAATACGATATAGAACAACACGAGGTAGAGTTCCTAGACAATGATACTTTTCTGTTTGATGGCTCAATAAGTCTGGGCAGGGTGGCTGAAATATTAGACTCAAAGCTACCGGTTGATGAATATGATACCTTAGGTGGATTTATTACCGGTCAACTCGGAAGAATTCCTGAGGATGGAGAGCATCCTGAAATTGAATATGAAAACATGGTGTTCAAGGTTTTAGATAGCAGAGAGAAGAGAATAGTAAAGGTAAAGGGATGTAAGACATAAATATGTAGTTCTTATTAAATATTGTGAATAGTGCAATGTAGGAATTTAATATATAGAATTAGTATTATAAATATCCAAGGGGCTGAAAGGCCTCTTTTTTATTTTTGTTTTAGTGCATAATTAAATTATTTAATATACATATTAATAAAATTAATAAAAAACTTAAAAATATTTATAAAAATGTATTGACATATTTTTCTTTTTGGAATAGTATATAAATGTAAGGTTAATAATATTAAGAATAAACTTAAGAAAATTAATATAACTAGTAAAAATTTTAATCAAGAGGTGATTTGAATGGCAAGAGAAGCGATGGGTAAATGCCCGGTTTGCGGAAATGAAACGGAAGTAACAAGAATTACCTGCCATAGTTGTGACACTGTTATAGAAGGACATTTTAATCTATGTAAATTCTGTAAGCTAACGGCAGAGCAAAGAAACTTTATCGACGTCTTTATTAAATGCAGAGGGAACATCAAGGAAGTTGAAAAAGAATTAGGAGTTTCCTATCCTACAGTAAAAAACAAACTAGAGGATGTTGCTACTGCACTAGGTCACAAGGGTGAACCAGAACCAGTAGTACCAGGAAAGAGCAAGGAGATACTGGATAAGTTGAACTCAGGAGAGATTACTGTAGAAGAAGCATTGGCCCAGATGAGAGAATAATGTGATTTATAAATTGAAAGGTGGTAAGACGACATGTCCATAAATGAAGAAAGAATGTTAATATTAAAAATGCTTGAGGATAAGAAAATATCTTCAGAAGAGGCTGCAAAGCTATTAGCAGCATTATCAGAAAGCGAAAGCAATAACCAGGAAGCTCAGGGCCCCAAAAAAGGACCAAAATCTACTAATGGTTTTGCTGACGAAGCAGCAAAAGTTAGAGATAGAGTTAACGACTGGAAGAAGAACTTCCAACAATCATACAACCAAAAAGACTTTGATAACATGATAGATGATTTCGCAAATAAGGCAGAAAAGATTGGTAAGAATGTTGCGGCAACAACCTTTGGAGTTGTTGATAAGGTTATTGACTATGTAGGAAGCTTTGTAGACACCAATTCCTTCAATATTTTTGGAAGCTACCAGGCTGTAACAAAGACCTTTGAAGCTATCCCTCAAGAGGGAACAAATCTCGAGATTTTTGGATCTAATGGAACGGTATCTATCAAAAAACATTTAGAGCCTAAGATTATAGTCGTTACAAGGATCAGGAGCTCAAGTCCAAATGGGGAAGGTATTGTTTCGTTTGAGAATACACCTGAAACAATTGCTGTTAGACTGGCAACAACTGCTTTGAACTCCAGTGTTTCACACGAAGTTTTTATCCCTGAAAGCAAGTTTGGCATTATTAAAATAGCAAACTCAAATGGAAAGATATACGTAGAGGATGCTGTTGCACAAGAGCTTAGTGCAAGCACAAAAAATGGCCATATTGAATTAATGGGTGTGCATGCGGACAAAATCTTCGCGGATACCAAGAATGCTAAAATTCAGCTTAGCTATATTATAGGTGAAAAGATTGATATCAATACTAGTAACGCAGTTGTTGATGTTAAGCATATCAAGGCATGTGACATTAACGCTATCACCATAAATGGACGCATTAATATTGAGAATGCACAGAATATTGACTGCAACGCTCTGAACTTATACCTAAAGACATCAAATGGCGGCATCAAGGTTAATATGAATGATATGGAAAACAGAGCGTACAAGGTTAAGGCTCGTGCTAGCAATGGAAACATCAACCTACTTATTCCTGATATACTATATCATAACATTGACAGAAAAGGTCCTGTTGGAAGCTTTGTAGAAGCAGAAAGTAAGGGCTTCGATACAGCAGAAAGTAAAGTAACAATTTCAGCTGAAACAGTAAATGGCCAGATTGAGGTAGTAAAATAAGCATACGTGATTTAATTTTATATATAGAAATGAGCTAAAGGTATTGGAAGGCAAGTTTGTTCGTTCTTGCTTTCCAATATCCTTTTCTTTGTTTTCCAATAGCCTTTTCTGCTGTTTATAGGGTATATCATAAACGGATAACTGTTATACTGTTAAATAGTAGGTATGCAGGCGAATTTTCTTTATTTTGCATCTATCTAAAAAACTATTTCAATGTTATAATACTAATACTAATTTGCAATAGAAAAGTAATAATTCATAGCTTTAATTAGCCATGATTATTTTTTTGGTGCATTAATAATTTGCTATTTAGGCAAAATTACAATATTAAGGTTTTATTTGAGGTGTAGGAATGTTTGACAAGTTGCAAGTAGCAGAAGACAGATATGAAGAAATAAGTCACAAGCTTAGTGACCCTGATATAACTAGCAATCAGGACGAATATAAAAAATTGATGAAGGAGTACTCCGAGCTTGAAGAAATTGTTCAAAAATTCAGAGAGTACAAGAAGGTTACAAAGGACGTAGAAGAAGCTAGAGAGATGTTGGATGAGACTCTTGAAAAAGATTTTCGTGAACTTGTTCAGATGGAGTTTGAAGAAGCACAGGAAAAACTCGAGGCTATCAAGAAGCAACTCAAGATTTTACTTATTCCAAAGGACCCAAATGATGACAAGAACGTTATTGTTGAAATCCGAGGAGGAGCCGGTGGTGAAGAGGCTGCTCTTTTTGCTGGGGTACTATTTAGGGCATATACCAAATACGCTGAAAAGCATCGCTGGAAGTATGAAATAATGGATTCAAACCCAACCGAACTAGGTGGTTTCAAGGAAGTAGTGTTTTCTATAGAGGGTAAGGGAGCTTATTCAAGGCTCAAGTTTGAAAGCGGAGTGCATAGAGTGCAGAGAGTACCTTCCACTGAATCAAGTGGTAGAATTCATACATCAACCATAACTGTTGCAGTTCTCCCAGAGGTTGAAGAGGTGGATGTAGATATCAATCCAAATGACCTGAGAATAGATACCTATAGAGCCAGCGGCGCAGGTGGACAGCACATCAACAAAACAGATTCGGCTATAAGAATTACCCATTTACCGACAGGACTGGTTGTTGCATGTCAGGATGAACGTTCACAGCACAAAAACAAAGACCGTGCAATGAAGATATTGAGATCAAAGCTTTACGAAATGGCTCAACAAGCCCAATTCAATGAGGTTGCACAGGAAAGAAAGAGTCAGGTGGGTACAGGAGACAGAAGTGAAAGAATTAGAACTTATAACTACCCTCAGGGCAGAGTAACTGATCATAGAATAGGACTTACTCTTTACAAGCTTGACCAGGTTGTAGAGGGAGAACTGGATGAATTCATAGACGCACTCATAACCACTGATCAATCAGAGAGATTAGGAAGTGGTGGAGATGATGAGGATTAATTTTCAACATTGATGAGGGTTAATTCGGAATAAAGGCTTTGTCTAGTGAGATTATTAACTATATTTTATAAAGGCTTTGTTTAGAGAAAGTATTAGCTATACCTTGTTAAGGGCTTTATTTGGGGAGAATATTAACCAGACCTTCTGAATAAGTATATAACAGTGCAATCACAATAGTTTTCTTACGGATGATTATTTATCGCACATTGTTGGGACTATTTGGAGGGATAAAATTGAACGATATACTAACAACATCTATTATAGGCTTGATATCAGGCATTACCGGGACAGGTATTGGCGGATTGATAGCCTTTTTTGTGAATAAAAACATTAGTAATAGACTTCTGGGATTTATTCTGGAGTTTTCTGCGGGCCTTATGACCTCTGTCATATTTTTTGAACTAATGCCTGAAGCCTTTAAAATAGCAGGAACCAATTTGACAATGATTGGGGTTGCCATTGGAATCTTAGTAATATTTTTTATGGATGATGTAGTTAAGAATATAGATTTTGTAAAAGATACAAAGGGTAACAAAAATCTCTTGAGAGCAGGGATATTAGTATCTATTGGGCTAGCACTTCATAACTTCCCCGAGGGTTTTGCTGTTGGGTCGGGTTTTGAGGCTTCAGTAAAGCTTGGCGTTACGCTGACTGCTATTATTGTCATCCATGATGTGCCTGAAGGGATAGCTATGGCACTACCAATGAAGCTTGGAGGTTTCTCTGCAAAAAAGGCATTTACTCTGACGATTCTATCAGGAGTACCAATGGGCATTGGTGCATTGATAGGTGCGGCATTAGGAAGTATATCAGAACAGTTTGTAGGCATCTGTCTGGGCTTTGCGGCGGGGGCTATGCTGTATGTGGTTTTTGGGGAGCTTATCCCTGAATCAAAGAGAATTTATCTCGGGAGAATGTCCTCGGTTGGAAACATAATGGGGATAATATGTGGTATAATAGTAACATTGATTGGTTGAACGTAGTTCTAGAAAGGATGGCCACTTTTGAGTACTAAAGTAATAGAGATATTTGAAGATAATATAGATTTGGACAAGCTGGCTGAACCGGCACATGCTTTGGCAGAGGGCAAGCTTGTTGCTTTTCCGACCGAAACGGTTTATGGACTGGGTGCAAATGCTTTGGATACCAAAGCAGTACAAAAAATCTATGAAGCAAAGGGACGTCCATCGGATAATCCTTTGATTGTACATATCGCTAAAAAGGACAGCTTGGCGATGTTGGTAAGTGAAGTCCCCACAAAGGCAAAGCTACTTATGGACGCTTTTTGGCCGGGACCGTTGACTTTGGTATTTAAGAAGAGCGCATTCGTTCCTATGAGTATTACTGCTGGGCTAGATACCGTTGCAGTGAGGATGCCGGAGCACCCAATTGCACTTGAGCTTATCAGGTTGGCGGGTATTCCCGTTGCAGCACCCTCTGCAAATGTCTCAGGCAAGCCTAGCCCTACAGAGGCAAAGCATGTCTTGGAGGACCTTGATGGTAAAATAGAATATGTAGTTAGCGGAGGGAAAAGCAGGGTGGGCTTAGAGTCCACTGTTTTAGATATTACTTCTGATATCCCGGTGTTACTAAGGCCGGGGGGGATAACTCCTGATCAATTGCAGGCAGTAGTGGGCGAGATTCAGATTGACAAAACAATTTTGGGTAAAATAGATGAGGACAATGTACCAAGAGCGCCTGGAATGAAGTATAAACACTATGCTCCTAAGGCAGAGGTTACAATTGTTGAAGGAAAGGACCCTCTAGAACAGGCCATCAATATTCTTAATCTAGCCGGTGAAAGCAGAAGACAGGGGCGCAAGGTAGGTATTTGCGCTACAAGCCAGACAGTTGGCAATTACAGAGAGTATATTACACTCTCGATGGGTGATAGAGAAAAACCTGAAAGTATTGCATCCAATCTATTCTCTATACTAAGGGAGTTTGATTCACTTGGGGTGGATATGATATATGCCGAGGCAGTTGATAACAGCGGAGTTGGACTGGCTATAATGAATAGGATGATAAAGGCTGCCGGTTATAATGTATTCAAGATAAAACATGAGTAAAATCTGGGAGATGTGGAATGGATAAAAAAGTCACGTTTATTTGTACTGGAAATACTTGTAGAAGTTGTATGGCAGAAGGTATTTTCAGAGCAGCTATTAAAAAGAACAATGAATTGTCAGCATTTTCAACTATTTCAAGAGGTATATTTGCTTATGACGGTGATGTAGCGTCACCCCACTCTGTAAATGCATTAAAGGAACTCTGGGGTATTGACATTTCACTTCACTCTTCAAAGATGATTCATGAGGAGGATATCATGTCCTCGTATCTTATTCTTACCATGACAAGGCAGCATAGGAACTCTCTCAAAAACCATTATCCAGAATTTTGTGACAGGATATTTACACTAAAGGAGTATGCTTATGGATACTCAGAAGCAGATGGAGCTAAGCTGGATATCATAGACCCATATGGAATGCCCTATACCGACTATGAGAAGTGTGCTCATGAGATATTTGATTGTGTTGAAGCCTTAATAAAAAGACTTCAAAAAAAGTTTTAAAATTGTAGTTTATTTTGACATAAAAAGTATTATGCTATAAAATAGTTAGGGAAATAATGTACTGTATTTGGAGGATCATATGATAGCTATTGGAAGTGATCATGCAGGATATAAACTAAAGGCTCAGATAGTTGAGTTTTTAGAAAGTAAGGGTTTAGAGGTAAAGGATTTTGGAACTAATGGACCCGAATCAGTAGATTACCCTGATTTCGGACAGGCAGTAGCTAAAGCTGTCAGCAGCGGAGAGTGTGAAAAGGGAATAGTTATATGCGGCTCAGGTATTGGTATTTCAATTGCTGCAAACAAGGTACCTGGAGTACGTGCGGCTTTGTGTACAGATAGTCTCATGGCTAAGCTTTCTAGACTGCATAACAATGCCAATGTTCTAGCACTCGGTGAAAGAATAATTGGACCCGATTTAGCAATGGATATAGTAGAGGCTTGGATTACAACTGATTTTTCAGGGGACAATAGGCATAGCTGTAGAATTCAGAAGATTACTAATATTGAAAAAAATTTATAAAGTGAGGTATTATCATGCAGAATGTATTTGTTTTTGACCACCCATTAATTCAGCACAAGGTATCTTTGTTGAGAGACAAAAATACCAATACCAAGGAATTTAGAGAGTTGGTATCTGAAATTGCAATGTTGATGGGATATGAAGTAACTAGAAATCTACCTTTAAAGGAAGTTGAGATTGAAACGCCGATTGGTATAGCTAAGACAAATATAATTTCAGGTAAAAAGCTCGGTATTGTTCCAATACTAAGAGCAGGACTCGGAATGGTTGACGGAATGCTAAAACTTGTGCCAATGGCAAAGGTTGGCCATATCGGTTTATATAGAGATCCGGAAACTCTTCAGCCTGTTGAATATTACTGTAAGCTACCTGTTGATGCTCAGGAAAGAGAAATTGTTGTTGTTGATCCAATGCTTGCAACTGGTGGTTCAGCATCTGCTGCTATTCAGTTTATCAAGGACAGAGGCGTAAAGAACATTAAGCTCATGTGCTTGATAGCTGCTAAGAAGGGTATAGAAAGAATGACAAATGACCATCCTGATGTTGAAATTTATTGTGCAGCAGTGGATGAAGTATTAAATGATCATGCTTATATTGTTCCAGGCTTAGGCGATGCAGGAGATAGACTCTTTGGAACTAAGTAAAAATAAAATTGTTAGTTATGTGGGGGTAATTTAATATGAGACCTACTTGGGATGAGTATTTTATGGAGATAGTAGAGCTTATCAAGACGCGGTCCACCTGCATGAGACGTCAGGTTGGAGCGATAATAGTCAAAGATAAGAGAATACTGGCAACTGGCTATAATGGTGCACCTACGGGTTGCAAGCATTGTGAAGAGGTCGGATGTCTTCGAGCGCAGATGAACATTCCATCAGGTCAGCGCCATGAGTTGTGTAGAGCTATTCACGCAGAACAAAACGCAATTGTTCAGGCTGCTTTTAGTGGAACAAGTGTTGAAGGCGGAACAGTTTATGTAACCTGCCAGCCGTGTGTTCTTTGTGCAAAGTTATGTATTAATGCAGGCATAAAAAGAATAGTTTTTAAGGGTGATTATCCAGACGAGCTTTCTATGGCATTATTAAATGAAGCTCAAATAGAAGTAGTAAAAATATAATGGACAGAGGGGGCGTAAACCTCCTCTGTTTTCAGTAAGAAGGTGTTTAAGTGTCCAGTGTTTACGAATATTTTATTTCTTTTACGCTTGCATTTATAGTAGCTTTTTCAGCCACGCCAATTGTAAAAAGCCTAGCCTTTAGGGTGGGTGCTATTGATGTTCCTAAAGATGAGCGTAGAATGCATAAAGAACCTATAGCCAGACTGGGTGGGATAGCAATAATTGCTGGGTTCTTTATTTCAATACTTTTTAGCCTGGTAAGTTCAGAATTATTACACTCAACAACCGCGATTGTATTTGATAGTCAGTTTTTAGGACTTATAGTGGGCGCAGGAATAATTGCTGCATTGGGTGTAATTGATGACATAAAGGCACTAAGTGCAAAAATCAAGTTTCCTATTCAGATAATAGCAGCCATAATTGTTGCAGTTTCTGGAACAAGGATAGAGTTTATTACAAATCCATTTTCGGAGGTAGGTATATCCTTCTTCCCGACATGGCTTTCTTATTTAATTACGATATTTTGGATTGTAGGTATTACAAATGCAATTAATCTTATAGATGGCCTTGATGGGTTGGCAGCAGGAGTGTCCTCAATTGCATCTATGTCACTATTTTTTGTATCTGTAATGCGAGCTGACCCTGATATTCACACCGCTGTCCTTGCAGCAATATTGACGGGTGCTTCACTTGGCTTTCTTCCATATAATTTTAATCCCGCTAAAATATTTATGGGGGATACGGGAGCAACATTCCTAGGATTTGTATTAGGAACAATTTCTATTCAGGGTACTTACAAGGCATATACTGCAATAGCTATTGCGGTACCACTTTTAGTACTTGCGCTCCCACTGTTTGATACTATATTTGCTATATTGAGAAGACTTGCAAGTGGTAAATCAATAATGGAGGCAGATAGGGGTCATTTGCATCATAGGCTTGTTGATATGGGCCTTTCTCAGCGACAATCGGTAGGGCTGATATATGTAGCTAGTGCTGCACTTGGATTGTGTGCGGTTGTGCTGGATTACAAGGGGCCTTTGAGTGCAATTATACTTGTAATAGGTGTAGCAATTTTTGTAATTGGCGGCTCAATTTATATGAGTGAGATGAATAATGCAAACAAGGCTAGGGAGGTTCATCATATTGAGAATCCTACTAGGCTTGCTGCTATAGGAGGAAGAAGTTTGGAAAGATTAAAGGTTATGACCATTTTTGGAACAAGACCAGATGCTGTTAAGATGGCTCCATTGGTAAAGGAATTAGAAAAAAATGCAAAAATAGATTCTGTTGTATGTGTTACGGCACAGCATAGGGAAATGTTGGACCAGGTACTTGATATATTTGAAATCAAGCCGACGCATGATCTGAATATTATGCAGAGCAGACAAACTCTCACCGGTATAACAACTAGGGCTTTGGAAGGCTTGGAAAAGGTAATGGAGGATGAGAAGCCTGATATTGTACTGGTACATGGTGATACCACAACCTGTTTTGTAGGAAGTCTGGCAGCATTTTATAGGCAAATAGCGGTAGGGCATGTTGAAGCAGGGCTCAGAACATTTGATAAATACTCTCCATTCCCGGAAGAAATGAATAGAAAGCTTACCGGTGCGATGGCAGATATTCATTTTGCACCAACGCCTACAAACAAGGATAACCTCCTAAAAGAGGGTGTAAATACTGATGCGATTTATATCACAGGTAATACTGTAAATGATGCTCTCAAAACTACAGTAAAGATGGATTACACATTTAACTGTGAACAGTTAAGAGGCATTGACTTCAACAAAAAACGTGTTATTGCCGTAACTGCTCATAGAAGAGAGAACTTGGGAGAACCTCTCAAGAATATATGTAGAGCACTTGCTGCAATAGTGGACAAGTATGAGGATGTAGAGATTGTGTATACCGTACACCTTAATCCCGCTGTTCAGGAAACTGCAAAAGAAATACTGGGTAACAAGAATAGAGTTCACCTTATACCGCCTTTGGATGTACAGGATATGCATAACTTGATGGCGCGTTCTTATATGATAATGACTGATTCAGGCGGAATTCAAGAGGAGGCACCAACACTTGGGAAACCTGTGCTGGTCCTCAGAAAAGAAACAGAACGCCCAGAGGCAGTGAAAGCAGGTACTGTGAGACTTGCTGGTATTGTTGAAGAAGAGATAGTAGAACACGCTCAGAACCTTTTAGACAATACAGAAGAATATGAAAAGATGTCACATGCTGTTAATCCTTATGGGGATGGACATGCATCTGAAAGAATAGTAAAAGCCTTGCTCTATCACTTCGGAATAACCGATGAAAAACCGGAAGAGTTTAAAGCGTGAGTCAGAGGGGACGGTTCTTAATTGACTCACTCGGCAGTCAGTAAATGAGTCGATAAGTCAGAGGGGACGGTTCTTAATTGACTCACTCAGCAGTCAGTAAATAAGTCGATAATGATTATTAAACATAATATAAAAAGCTCACTTGGAATAACCCAAGTGAGCTTTTTATATTGAGTGATTCAGTAGACTTGATTACACGATTGAGTGATTTGTTGAACTAACATGGAAAGATTCCTTACTTTCGGATGTATATAGGTAGAGGAGTCTATCGTATTTAATAGATTACTAAATTTTTTGAAAAGCATTTGTAATGGTATGACACTTCAGGTTGATATTGTGAAAAAGTATGTAATACGATATAATGTAAATTACTACCAAGCAATTCTGCGGAGAGCCAATAGGAGTCAGTGGTAACTGTTCCATATCGACTCAAATAAAAATGAGTGATAAGTAACCGTCCCCAATTTGAAGGAAGCTTCCCCAATACGACTCTCCTGGCTCTATCAAATCCACAAGGGGATGATATTATGCCGAGAAGGGGCAGAAACTTAAGTAAGAGTGGAATATATCATGTCATGATTAGAGGAAATGAAAGAAAAGATATATTCTTAGACGGTGAAGACAGGGAAAAGTTTATTGATACTTTAGCTCAAAAGAAAAAAGGTGGAGAATATATCCTCTATGCATACTGTCTTATGGATAACCATGTGCACCTTGTAATAAAAGAAGGTAATGACAGTATTTCAAGGACCATGAAGAGAATTAACACAAGTTATGCCTATTACTACAATAAAAAATACGACCGCATTGGGCATGTTTTTCAAGACAGATACCGAAGTGAAGCAGTTGAGAACGAAGGATATCTAGTGTCTGTCATAAGGTATGTACACAACAATCCCACAAAAGCAGGTGTTTGTGTAAATGCTGAACAATATTCCTGGAGCAGCTACAATCTTTATATCTCGCAAAATAACAATAGACTGGTAGAAACTAGTGAAATACTTAATATTTATTCTAAGGAAAAAGAAAAATCAATTCAACTATTTATTAGCCATACAAATGAGTTTAATCATGACATGTATATAGAGGCTGAAGAAAAGCCATGCACTAAACTCAAACAGGAAAAGGTTGAAGAATACATTAAGAGATTCCAAGAATTACATAACATTGACATGAAAATAGTTAACATAATGAATAATAAAGCTTTATTTGAATCATTTATCCATTACCTAAAAGAACAGCCTGGCATATCCATACGTTCTATATCAGATGTGTTAAGCTGTAGTAGAAATAAGGTGCAAAGGGTGAAATAGATAACAAGTTAACTAATTCTGACCATTTAAATTTGAGTGCAAGGACTGTCAAAAGAATCAAAAAAATGAGTCAAAAAAGAACCGTCCCCTATGACTCATTAGGAGGCTATATTATGAATTTGAAAAATTTTACTAATCTAATTAAAAAATATAAATACATAATTATTCCCATCATTATACTACTGGCTTTAGGAGCAGGACATATAATTGGTTCAAACTTGATGAACAGTCAGTCTAGCACTCTAGTGCAGTCTCCTGATCATATATCAACCAACACAAGTGGCGGGGCACTTAGCCTATTGCCTCTTGACACTGACAGCACAGGAGTAGGAGTATCATCATCTCTTCTACTAGCAATGCCAAGTAATTCGGGGTTAAGTACTGATGATATAAAAAGCAGTATTAATATCACACCTACCATAGATTTTGAGGTCACACAGCAGACTGATGGATTTATGCTTAAACCAAAAAGTAAGTTTATTCCCAATAAGGTGTACTCAGTTAAGTTATCGTTACCAGAAAAAAATATAGATGAGTCTTGGGCTTTTCAAACTCGAAGAGACTTTAGAGTAGTTGGAACCTTACCTCGTCCAAGAGCAACAAAAGTCCCAATAAATACAGGTATAGAAGTAACCCTAAGCCATCAAGACATAAAGGGTTTTGAAGAAAATTTTAAGATAGAGCCACAGGTAAAGGGTAGGTTTGAATATCACAAAACTGTTGCAGTTTTTGTTCCTGAAAGTCTTCAATACGATACTATATACACTGTGACAGTGGGCAAGGGAATAACTGTAAATGGTAGTAAACAACAGCTCAGCGAAGACTACACATTCCAATTCCAAACCCAGTCAAAGAATGAAGCACAAGAAAGACAGTCCTATCTAAGTTTTGGAGAGGTGTGCTATAATCAGCCCTCAGACACTGCTCCTTACTTAGAATTTTCCATATCTCGGGATATGGAGCAAGAGGAAATTGATGTCACTATATATAAGTACAAAGATGAGGAGAGCTTTACAAAGGATTACAAAGCTCAGTTCAGTAAAAATAGCTGGGCAGATACAGCTGTTGACAAACTGAAGTCTATTGATTTAAAGAATCTTGATACATCCTATACATTTCTTACTAAACCAATTAGTGTAGAGGAACCTTATTACAATACTTATTTGCCTTTTCCAAAGGCATTGGCAGAGGGATATTATTTAATAGCCGCTAAAAGTAATGGTATTGAAGTAAGGACTTTACTACAAATAAATGATATGCAGGTATATATGACCGCTGATAAACGAAGTAGCCTTATTTGGATTAATGATATGATAAACGCAAAGGCAATAGTAGGTGCAAGTGTAGTGCTAGACTCACAGTCCTTAGGTGATACTGATGGTAGCGGTTTACTGATCACAAACAAGAAAATATTTGGCGATAATTCTGACAGTACAAGGACAATAAAGATAGCAAGACCAAACCATCCTAGCTTTATAGGTATTCTCACTAGCTATCAAAATGATTACTACAGTATGTATTATGAGGGTACCAGCTATGATAAATCAACGTGGAATTATATGTATATAGACCGTTCAACGTACCAGCCAAATGACAGAGTAAATATTTGGGGAGCTGTAAAGCCTCGTAATGGTGATGATCTACCCAAAAGTATAACACTAAATTTATATGTTAACGAATACAGCGAGAATGCTAATTCAGCTACTAAAAATATACTTGATACAAAGGATGTCTCAGTAGACAAGTTTGGCACCTATATGGGGGCTTTCGATATTAAAAATCTTCCAAGCCAGACATATATAATAGAGGCCATTATTGGTGAAAAGATAATAAGCCAGCAGTATTTTAGCGTATATCAGTACAAGAAACCACAATATATATTAAAACTGTCTCCAAATATAAGAAGTTATTTTCAAGATGAGACCACTGACATTGATGTTGGATGTGAGTTTTTTGAGGGTACCCCTGTTGCTGGTGTTAGCTTAAGCTATTCATTAGGAAGAGCTGATGAGAAATCCTTGACCCTTGACAATGCTGGGAAGGGGAAGATCACATCTACTATAAATCACATTTCATCATCCTGGCAGCCTCAATATGTAAGTGTACAGGCGAGGTCAAATAATTTAGAGGAGACTGAACTATACAATGAAGATTATGTTTGGGTATTTCCAAGGGATGTAGCCGTAGACTTGAAACCATCCATTATGAAAGACAAGGTTTCACTAACAATTAACACAAATAAAATAGAGCTCTCAAAAGTAAGGAGCAGTGACTATATTTATGACGATAACGGTGAACCCCTTTTTATGGGCGCGCCAATTGACAGGGAAATAGAGTTTACCCTTTATGAAAAATACTGGGAGCCAAAGGAAAGTGGACAATATTATGACTTTATAAATAAGAAGACGGTAAAGAAGTATACATACAATGAGGTAAATACCGCTGTAAAAACCTTTGTTGTAAAGACTACGGATGGTAAGGCCATCTATGACTTTATTATACCGAACTACTCAAAGGATAGGACGTATTATATAAAATATAATACAACAGATTCAAAAAATAGAATGATAGACGATATATATTACCTATACTCAAGCTATTTCTACGATTATGGCGAAAATTACTCTCTAAATACCGACAAATATCAGTATGAACAAGATGAAAAAATAGAAATGAGCCTTAATAAAGGGAATGAAAGTATAGACGAAGTATCAAAAGGAAGTATTCTATACCTTACATTACAGGATGGAATCATAGAGTGTTGGGTGTCTACCAAGGGACAGCAAACCAAAACCTTTAGGAGTGATTACATACCAAATGTATATTTAAAGGCTATTTATTTTGATGGGAAGTCATTAATACAGCCATATGACAGAGTAATATCCTTTAACCATAAGCAAAAACTACTTTCACTTGATGTAAAGACAGACCAGAAAAGCTATAAGCCAGGGGATACAGTAACTGCAAATATAGTTGCAAAAGATATAAATGGCAGCCCTGTCAAAGCACAAGTGAATCTCTCAGTTGTTGATGAAGCTTATTTTGCTGCATATGAGCAGTATGTGGATACAGCAGGTGAGCTATACCGTAGTATCTTTGATAACGGCTTAATAAGTACCTTTATAGGGTATAAATCTCCATACTACACTATGGGGGGTGGAGCAGAAGGTGCAGAAGGGGGTGATGAAGGAGGTAAGTATAGATACAATTTCCTTGATTCGGCATATTTTGGTTCAGTAGAAACGGACGCTCAGGGAAGAGCAGTAACAACGTTCAAGCTACCCGATAACCTGACTTCGTGGAGACTAACATATCAGGGCATTACAGAGGATCTTAAGGTTGGTAATGGCAAAATCAACATAAATGCAAAGTTACCATTTTTCGTCAGGGTGATAGCCAATGATCGCTTTTTAGCTGGGGATAGTCCGGTTGTACTACTCTCGGGTTACGGAACTGAGTTAAATCCTAATGATAAAGTAAAGTACGATATTATTCTTACAGATAATAAAGGTGCCTCCACCAATTTATCTGCTGAAGGTATAGGCAAAGAGCAAACAGAATTGAAGCTGCCTAAGCTCAATACCGGTATTTATACACTTCGTATAAAAGCATCAGCGGGTGCACTCAGTGATAACCTGCAGGAAGTACTAGACGTAAGGGATAGTCTGATATCGGCACCAAAAACTACAATTATTGATCTTACCAAAGGCGCTGGTATTGGTGAGTTAAAATCGGCTTATGCTGATGTATTGTTTTTTAACAGGGCAGCCGCAGACTATTATCAATCGCTTATAAGTCTTGACTCATGGGGAACAAGGCTTGATCAGGTTCTTTCACGAAAGGTTTCGGGAGAGCTTTGGAAGAAATACTTTAACTCTGATTGGTTGTATGACAGTGACTCCATTGACTTATCACCATATCAAATGGAGGATGGAGGTTTGGCACTGCTGGCATATGATAGTAGTGATGCTGAACTTTCTGCTAAAGCAGCCACGCTATCACCAAGTAGTTTTGATAGGTATAGGCTTACTAATTATTTCTCAGATGTTATCGATAAAACCGAATCAACTCCTCTTCAGGTATGTGCTTCCTACTGGGGTATGGCTGCTCTTGGAGAACCGGTTTTACTTGATGTTCAAAAGAGAATCAAAGACATTAATATTACAATCGAGGAAAGACTTTATTTGGCATTGGCATTAGCAGAGATGGGAGATAATAGCGGTGCAAAAGCTGTTTACTCACAAGTAACTCAAAGTTACTCCAAAACAATGGAGCCATATAAATATATAGATATGAATGGTAATAAAGATGATATATTGAGTCTGACATCAAAGGTAGCCGTTTTGGGATACAAAATAAATGTACCGGATGGGCAAAAATACCTTAGCTATGTTCTGAATAACCCAACAGATGATATCTTGCTTAACTTTGAGAAGTTAATGATTTTAAAGTTAGGTCTACCGAATACTGAAATAAACGGCAGCGTAACACTCAACATAGACGGAAAACAAGAGAAGCATGAGCTTAAGGGGAATACTTCTGTAAAGAGGTTTCTAAGCAGCCAGCAAGTCAAAAACATGAAGGTAGATGATATAAATGGGGATATAGTTGCAGCAGTTACACAGGAGGTACCTGTTATAGATACCAGTGCTGAAACTTCACAGGTAGCTAACATATATAGGGAATATAATGGCAATGGCGGAACAAACATTACCCTAAGCAAATCGGGAATTGTAAATATAACACTAAAGGTTAATTTTGATGCAACAGCTCCTGCGGGATATTATACATTGACCGATACACTACCCGCGGGGTTGCACTATGTAGAGCCAGAAGAGGTTTATTATATACCGTATTATGCTGCGGCAGAAGGCCAGCTAGTAAGAATATCAGTATATCATAAAGGAGGGGAGCGATCTACTACTCTCAAATACAACGCAAGAGCCTCTACTATGGGACAATTTACAGCCGATACCGCAATTATCAGGCATGATGAATCCAGCGCATGTGGCTTTGCAAATAGAACTTATATAACTATTGAGTAGAAAGAAAACATATGAAGCTAAAGAAGATTATTGGAAACAAGAAAATTATTTTTACAGTATTAATAGTATTAGCTTTAAGCATATGTCAAATTGATTCTTTTGCTCCAATACATGTTGACTCTTTTGCACCTAGACAAGTTGACTATTATGCTCCTACACCGGCTGGAGACTATATCATTTCAAATAAAAATGAAACCAGCAATCCTGTTAGCACTATTAAATGCATTTATTATGATGAGCAGAGCTTTAATAAATCTATCAGGCTGACACAACTCAGCGAAAAAAAGAGTTTGAGTATAGTTGCTGGTGGAATAGTTCCACACCATTTGGTAGCGGCACCAATGATTGCAGATTTCTTCAGTGAAATGAAGAGTTCAAATACGGATGCCAACCCTATTGAAACTATATTTATCCTTGGTCCAAATCACAAACGAGCAGGGGAAGCACTTGTGCAGACTGCAATAATGGATTGGGATACACCCTTTGGTATAATGAGAGTGGATAATGAGGCTATATCTGAAATATCAGATAGAATAAGTACCCATAATAATCCGTTACTTCTAGAGCAGGAGCATTCAGTTTCTGCTCTTGTACCATATGCAAAGTATTTCTTTGAAGATGCCAAAATTGTACCTATTTTGTTGCCCGGTTCAATGGATTATCAGCAATGCGGTAAACTTGCCGAGACAATTAATAAACTTGCTCAAAAAGAATCTACACTGGTAATTGCTTCGGTTGATTTCTCCCACTATCTTACGCCGGAGAAGGCTATAAAAAATGATAAACATACCTTGGAATTGATAGAGGATTTTGATTATGCTGCAATAATGAGGCTTAACAATGACTACCTTGATGCACCTCAGGTACTTGTTACTTTCTTAAAAATCATGGAGTTGCAGAAAACAGTGACTTTAACAGAGCTTGAACACAAAGAGGCATCAAGCTTTATTGGAGAGTATACCAAAAGTACAACCAGCTATTTAACATTGTTGTTTTCTAGGTAGTTTAAGTCAATTTGCACTATAGAATGGTAATGAGGCTTGCTGCTACCCATGATAGCAAGCTAACTGCCCTGGTACTATGTATGATAGCAGGCTAACTACCACTGGTACTATGCATAATAGCAAGCTAACTGCCCTGGTACTATGTATGATAGCAAGCTAACTACCTTGTTGCTACACACGAAAGCAAACTAACCCTCTGCCACATATAAGCGAAAAGCTAATAATCCTTGGACACACCTATTCCTAGCCATGGCACTAGCAATATTCATGGTTATGATGGCCATGTATCCAGTATAGCTACTTTGTAGGTGTTGCGCTAGTGTTGTTGGAATTAGCTTCCGAACCGTCATAAGCATCTCTGAGGATTACAATGTCAACACGACGATTGATTGCCCTGTTTTCATCCGAGGTGTTTGGCACAACTGAAGTGAATTCGCCATACCCAACTGCTGAAATATTCTTGGGGTCAAGGCCAGCTTTTTCTACAAGTAGTCTCAATACATTGGTAGCACGTGCAGAAGACAGTTCCCAGTTTGAAGGAAATTGATTAGAGTTAATAGGAATGTTGTCAGTATGTCCTTCTATTCTTATGGACTTTCCGGGTATTTTAGCAAGTATATCCTGCCCAATTTTGATGATGTCTTGTGCTGAGTCTTTCTCAATCTCTGCACGTCCACTTTTAAATAAAACCTTATCCCTTATGGATATAACAATACCTCTTTCTTGCATGCTTACACTGACATTACCATCTAGCCCTTGTTGCTGAACAATATTTTCAACTTCTTTTACAGTCTCGTCAAATTGCTGCTCTTCCTGTTTTGATGGGATTACGGGTGAAGGTAATACCCCAGGCATACTGATAAGGGAGTTACCAACCTTGCCGCCCTGTATAGCACTAGGTGGATTACCATTACCAAATGCGCTACTAAGTGATTGAGACAATTGTTGGAATTTCTCCGAGTCAACTTGACTCATAGCAAACAGAATGATAAACAGTATAAGAAGCAGGTTCATAAGATCTGCATATGTAAGTAGCCAGCGCTCGGAGTTATCCTTTTCTATCTTTACCTTGCTCATTATGCTTCAGCTCCTTCTTCAGCACCTTTTGCAGATGTCTTGACACCATTAAGCTTTTCCATCAGTGCTAAATTAAGCTTTTCTTTAATAATTCTTGGATTTTCGCCTGCTTGTATAGACAGTAACCCTTCTATAATAATCTCACTAATCATAGTCTCTCTAGCAGCTTTAGCCTTAATTTTTCCAGCAAAGGGAAGGAACACAACATTTGCAAAAGCAACGCCGTACATAGTAGCGATAAATGCGCTTGAAATTTTAGGTCCTAAGGCCAGAGGGTCTGAGAGGTCTCTAAGTATACTAATCATACCCATAACAGTACCGCAAACACCCATTGCAGGCCAAGTACCACCCATTGCTTCGAATAACTTTGCTCCAGATTCATATATGCTTTCTTGTAACTCGGTTTCTCTTGCAAGAATATCCTTTATTACTTCTGTCTCAATTCCATCAACAACCAAAGCCAAACCTTTTCTTACTAAGTCGTTTGGGTTGGTCTGGGCATCTTGTTCTAGGCTCAACAAACCATCTTTTCTTGCTTTCTCTGAAAGGTTTGCAAGCTCGTTAATAATATCTATTTCGTTATACTTCTTCTGAGTAAAAACCATATTTACGACTGAGAAAGCCTTTTTTAGCTCAGAAAGAGGGAACGTTATCAGCATGGCTCCCGCGCCACCTACAAAAACTATCAAAAATGATGCTGGGCCCCATAAAGCAGGTAAGGTTCCACCCTCTTCAAGATAACCGGCAAGAATACCACCAAATCCAATAACAAACCCTAGTATAGTAGTTATGTCCATATGTTCCACACTCTCCCATTGATATGTAATCCTTTGTATAATCACCACGAAAATATAATCAATATAGATGATTTTTTCGTTAACTGGCCATTGATTTACAATAATTCATGTGCTATCATTTATATTAATTTGATTATATTACCTCGTGTGGCTTTTTGTATATAGTGATTATAAGTATTTTATCGAAATAATTTATTAATAGCTTAACTGTTTTTATGGAGAGAAACAATTGGAAAATTTACATTTGAGCGGACTTATGCGGTTTTTTATTATAAGACTGGTAATACTTAGTTGTGTTATATTAGTTATTATTGTGATAACCCAAAGACATAGTACAATTGCTGCTATTATTTTTTATCTTTCAGGGGTTGTATTATCAGCAATACGAATTAGTATACTAGAAGGTATACTTAAAAGATTAACTAATATTTGCACAAAGAAACAATTAGTATCACAAAGTATTTTTTGGTATATATTGAGCCTTCTTGCAATAGCGCTTCTACTGTTAATGTCAGTTACAGTTAGCATAGAAACAATGATTTGTGCACTTATAGGAGTATTATCTTTGTTAATAATTATAGTGGTTAACACTATTACGGAGCTAATTGGTGTTACGCACAATGGATTTGGAAGCAAGCTTTAGGGGGATGATTGCAGTATGAACTTAAGCGAAAAAATTATTGAAGCAACACGGACAAAAGTACTATTTGAGATTGATTTTTTGGGGTTAAGGATACCCATACCCGATGTAGTTCTAACTATGTGGATTATTATGGCAGTTATGGTTGGCTTAGCAATTTGGCTCACCAGAAACCTAAAACCAGTCCCTAGTAAGCGACAAAATATAGCAGAAGTAATTGTAAATTTTATAAACGATCTTGTAAAAGACGCCATTGGACATCACTGGAGACCATTCGCACCATATCTTGGCACAATTCTATTATTTTTGGTATTTGCAAATACCATATCTATATTCAATGTTATTCCTGGAGAAGCATTCAAACTAAAACCACCCACTAAAAACATAAACGTTACAGGATGTATGGCCATTATGTCAATCATATTGGTTTTATTCGCATCTATACGCTTCAAGAAATTTAGCGGTTGGCTAAAAAGTTTGGTCAAACCTATACCGGTAATGTTACCTTTTAATGTACTTGAATATGGTATTAAACCGTTATCTTTAGCACTTCGTATGTATGGAAACATCTTAGGGGCTTTCATTATTATGGAGCTTATATATTTGGTATTTCCGCCTGTTATACCGGCAGTACTTAGTATTTATTTTGATTTGTTTGACGGTTTACTTCAGGCGTATGTATTTGTATTTCTGACATCTTTATACATTGGCGAAGCTGTAGAATAAGGGGGTGAAATTATGGATCAAGGATTAATAGCAATTGCAGCGGCAATTGCCGTATTTACAGGACTTGGAGCAGGTGTAGGTATCGGTATTGCTACTGGTAAGGCAGCAGAGAGCACAGCAAGACAGCCTGAGGCAGCAAATCAGATTAGAACTGTAACTCTTCTTGGAGCAGTTCTTTCAGAGGCAACAGCGATTTACGGGTTACTTATTGCAATACTAATGTGGTTGAAGCTAGGCTAAAAGTTGTTTGCAATTTATATCTGTGGGAGCACATACCTAATGTGCTTCCACAGGTAGATTAGTTAATTGATGTGCCTTTATGCATGTTATTTCGAAAGGATGATAGGTATGCTCGAGCTAGAAAAATATACGTTTATATTTGTTGCAATCAATCTTTTAATTCTTTACTTTTTAATGAAAAAGATTTTGTTCAAGCCTATAACAAAATTTATGGATGATAGAAAAAATTCAATAGAGCACGCCTTGGATGATGCTGAAAAGGCAAAGGTTGAAGCTGCAGAAGTCAGAAAAGAGTATGAGGAACAGATTAAAAATGTAAAATCTGATTGCGATAAACTTTTGGAAGAAGCGAGGGTTCGTGCTTCACGAGAGTATGACGAAATGATATCCGCTGCAAAGAAGGATGTTGAGGCTGTCCTCCAAAAAGGTAGAAATGATATTGAAAGAGAACGTCAAGAAATGCTAAAGCAGGTTAAGCAGCAGGTCGCTGTGCTCGCTATCGCAACGGCTTCAAAGCTAGTGCAGGCAAATATGGATTCGGACACAAATAAAAATCTAGTGGATAGATTTATTGATGAGGCAGGTGCTTAAGTATGCCTTTAGTAGAAAAAAGATATGCAGAGGCTTTGCTATTGCTCTCTGGGTCGAGTTTATTCAAATACAAAGAAGAACTTGCGGGATTTGTAGATATCTATAAGCAGGATAAAGAACTTAGAGCTTTTCTGCTTAACCCGACAATAAAGTCAAATAAGAAGCAGCAATTGTTAACTAATGTATTTAAATCAAGTCTTGAACCCAATGTGCTTAAATTTTTACTTCTGCTGATAGAAAAGCAGAGGCTGATTTATATAGAAAGTATATATAATCAATACGTTAAGCTAGCTCATGAGATTGCGAACATAATTGATATGAAAATAATATCTGCAAATCCATTGACGGAACTGCAGGTTGAAGCAATAAAAAATAGATATATATTGAAGTACAAGGCATCTTCTGCTAATGCCCAAATTATTTTGGACCAAGAGCTTATTGGCGGTGTCAAGGTTGTAATTGGAGACAAGGTATATGACGGCAGTATTAAAGGACAAATTGATTCTCTCAAGGAATTGATAGTGAAGTAGTTTATGTAATGAATATTGGTACTGCAATGCAGTACTTTAACAAAATTATGGGGTGATATGATGAGTCTTAGGCCAGAGGAAATTAGCTCAATAATAAAGCAGCAAATTGAGAGCTTCGGTACATCAGTTAAAACTGACGATGTAGGCTATGTGCTCCAATCCGGTGATGGTATTGCCAGAATCTATGGCTTGCAGTCCTGTATGTCGGGTGAGCTGTTGCAGTTTGACAACGGTGTATATGGAATGGCACTGAATCTTGAAGAAGACAACGTAGGATGCGTTGTTCTTGGTAATGACACAGAGATTAAGGAGGGCTCAACTGTCAAGAGAACCGGTACTACAGTTCAGGTACCAGTTGGTGATGACTTGATTGGGCGTGTTGTTGATCCTTTAGGAAAGCCTATAGATGGAAAAGGAGACATTGTCGCTAAGGCATACAGACCTGTTGACTTTACAGCACCGGGTGTTATAGATAGAAAAAGTGTTAACAAGCCTCTACAGACAGGTATTATGGCAATAGATGCCCTTATTCCAATAGGGAGAGGTCAGAGAGAATTGATAATTGGCGACAGGCAGACAGGTAAGACTGCAATTGCCATTGATACTATTATCAATCAAAAAGGTAAGGACATTATCTGTGTATACGTTGCGATTGGTCAAAAAGCCTCCGTTATTGCAGGTATAGTCGAAACACTAGAAAGATACGGTGCGATGGATTATTCCATAGTTGTTGCATCTACTGCAAGTGACATGGCTTCTGTTCAGTACCTAGCCCCATACTCGGGTTGTGCCATGGCAGAAGAATTTATGTATAATCAGCACAAGGATGTTCTAATAATATATGATGATCTATCCAAGCATGCTGTTGCTTACAGAGCAATGTCTCTGTTGCTCAGAAGACCACCAGGAAGAGAAGCATATCCAGGTGATGTTTTCTATCTGCACTCAAGATTACTTGAACGTGCAGCAAAGCTGTCAGATGCTTTGGGGGGCGGCTCAATTACAGCGCTTCCGATAATTGAGACACTCGCAGGTGACGTTGCCGCATATATACCTACAAATGTTATTTCTATAACCGACGGACAGATATATCTTGAGTCAGAGCTGTTTTTTGCGGGACAAAGACCAGCTGTAAATGTTGGACTTTCAGTATCAAGAGTTGGTGGTTCTGCTCAGATAAAGGCTATGAAAAAGATAGCAGGTCCGCTTAGAATAAACCTTGCCCAGTATAGAGAGCTTGCAGTATTTGCGAGGTTTGGCTCAGATCTTGATAAGATGACGCAGGACAAGCTTACACAAGGTGAGAGATTGGTTGAGACACTCAAGCAGCCCCAATATTCTCCTCTTTCGGTTGAAGAACAGGTTGTTATACTATATGCAGCTACAGGTAAGTTCCTCATGGATATGTCTGTCAGCAAGGTAAAAAAGTTTAATAGTGAATTAGTTAGATTTATTAAAGACAGATACCCTCAGATATTTAACTTTATTTCTGAGACAGGAGATGTAGATGACGAAATTATGGACTTAATGAAAACTGCTGTAGACGAGTTTAAGGCTCAGTTCTCCTAAGTACGTGGATATAAGTCTTAAAAACAATGGTTTCATCCTAAGTATAGGTTTTTATTAAGTAAACAGATAAAAACAGAAAACTTGTTTTGATTGGAATATTTAAAAATATGTAATAACTTGTGCTGTGTAATTACAGTAGAATGGTGGTATTTCATATGGCCAACAATATGCGTGAAATTAAATCGCGTATCAAGAGTATAAGCGAAACCCGGCAAATAACCAAAGCCATGAAATTAATATCTGCATCAAAGTTAAAGAGGGCAAGAGCACAGTTAGAGCAAACCTTACCGTACTTTAACAAGGTAAGGGAGACAATTGCCGATATTCTTATTCATAGCGGTGATGTAGAGAGTGCTTATTTTGACATAAGAAGTGAAAAAGAGGGTAAAAAGAAGGCATATATTGTTCTTACAGGGGACAATGGAATGTCAGGTGGATACAACAGCAACATAATCAAGCTTACCGAGCAAGCTATAAGTAAGGACAGGGAAAACTCATATTTGCTTGTAGCTGGAAATACAGGTAGGACGTATTTCAAAAATAAAAAGTATAATGTACACTCGGAATTTGATTATGCAGTTCAGAATCCTACTGTATACAGGGCAAGAGAAATTGCTGAGAAAATACTAAAGCTATACAATGATAAAGAGGTAGATGAGGTATATATAATATTTACATTAATGGTTTCGGCTATAAATCTCCAACCTACAAAAATTCAGCTTTTACCTCTTGAAGTAAATGCCCTCATGGAGGGGGTTTCTGAAAGGGTTAAAATAGACCAAAAGCTGAACTATGAACCTTCACCTTCGGCTGTTTTAGATGTATTAATACCAAGCTATATAAAGGGTATTATATATGGAACCTTTGTTGAAGCCTTTACTAGTGAGCAAAATGCAAGAATGACAGCAATGGATAATGCAACATCAAATGCAGATGAGATGCTTCAAAAGCTTAATCTTTATTACAATAGAGCGAGACAGGCTGCAATTACTCAGGAAATCTCCGAAATTGTTGGTGGTGCTGCAGCATTGAAGTAATAAAAATTGGAGAATATATTAAATACTTACAGGAAAACTATTTTGATGGGAGATGATTAAATTGGCTGAGAGTACTGGAGTAATTGTATCAGTCATCGGACCTGTACTTGATATAAGATTTGAGAACGGCAATTTGCCAAATATCTATAACGCAGTTAAAATTCCTACTGACAACGGAACCATTACGGTAGAGGTTATACAACATCTTGGTAACGATACAGTAAGGTGTGTTGCAATGTCTTCAACTGATGGATTAGTCAGAGGGATGAAGGCACAAGATACAGGTGACCCTATTATGGTTCCTGTAGGCAAGGAAGTACTAAGCAGAGTATTCAATGTTTTGGGCGAGCCTGTTGATAAGGGGCCTGCTGTTAATGCTACAACATATCTACCTATACATAGGCCTGCTCCGTCCTTTGAGGACCAAAGGCCTTCTACAGAAATACTTGAAACTGGCATTAAGGTTGTTGATCTGCTTGCGCCATATGCAAAGGGTGGTAAGATCGGGTTGTTTGGTGGTGCAGGAGTAGGTAAGACTGTATTAATTATGGAGCTTATCAGAAATATTGCTACCGAACATGGTGGATATTCAATATTTACAGGTGTTGGAGAGAGAACAAGAGAAGGAAATGACCTGTGGCATGACATGAATGACTCAGGCGTTATATCAAAGACAGCCATGGTGTTTGGACAGATGAATGAACCACCTGGAGCAAGAATGAGAGTTGGTCTTTCAGGGCTTACAATGGCTGAATATTTCAGAGATGAAATGGGACAGGATGTACTGCTATTTATAGATAATATATTTAGATTTGTACAGGCTGGTTCAGAGGTTTCTGCATTGCTTGGACGTGTACCTTCAGCAGTTGGTTATCAGCCAACACTTGCTAACGAAGTAGGCGCTCTCCAAGAAAGAATAGCATCAACAAAGAAGGGCTCAATTACATCCGTTCAAGCTGTATATGTACCTGCGGATGACCTCACTGACCCTGCACCTGCTACTACTTTTGCTCATCTCGATGCCACAACGGTTTTGAGCAGAGATATTGTTGCGATGGGTATTTACCCTGCAGTCGATCCTCTAGAGTCTACCTCTAGAATACTTGATCCTAAGGTCGTAGGAGAAGAACACTACAATGTTGCAAGACGTGTACAGGAAGTATTACAGAGAAACAAGGAACTTCAGGATATTATAGCAATACTTGGTATGGATGAACTATCAGAGGAAGACAAGCTCACAGTGTTTAGAGCAAGAAAGATTCAAAGATATTTGTCACAACCATTCCACGTAGCCGAACAATATGTTGGTTACAAAGGTAGATATGTTCCTCTCAAGGAAACAATACGCGGCTTCAAGGAAATAATTGACGGCAAGATGGATAACATTCCAGAGGCATGCTTCTACATGAAGGGTACTATTGATGAAGTATATGAGGATGCAAAGGGGATGTAGGAGGTAAAACATGGCTACATTTTACTTGGAAGTTATCACACCTGAAAGAAAGTTTTTTCAAGGCGATGTTGAATGTCTGATTTTCAAATCGGCAGATGGTGAGATTGGAGTTTATCCGCAGCATGCACCTATTGTAACAACAGTTGAAGTGGGTGATATCAGGATAAATCAGGGCGGCAAATGGATTGAGGCTGTAGTTACACAGGGCTTTGCTGAGATAACCCCTGATAAGGTAATTTTGTTAACAGGTACAGCAGAACTGCCGGAAGAAATAGATGTAAATAGAGCAAAAGCAGCTAAACAGCGTGCTGAAGAACGTCTCCAAAGGCAGTTAAGTCAGGTGGAGAACATACGCTCAAGAGCAGCGCTTGCTAGAGCTATGGCAAGACTTAGGGTTACAAAGCATAAGTAACTTAAATTTAATGAATTGGTAATACTTATGTAAATTAAAATCTAAAATTTTTGAGGGATTTTGCCGATATACTTCAATAATACCAATTATGGGGGTATATCTTTTGTTTTTTATGAGGAAAAATAGGTTAATAAAAACTAAATATTTCGCATGGCTTCTAATTGTTTGCTTAACAATACAGTACCTGCCTGCATTCACTCAGTATGCCGATGCAGCAACGCTGTATGATATTAAGGCTACAATTGTCAACAAAAATTTAGTATATCTTGAATGGCAGGATGCATATTCTGATGAGAAGTCGTATAGAGTAGATAGAAAAACCGATTCTGGAGAATTTGTCCAGATTGCATATCTATCTTCTAACAGTACGCTTTATTATGATAATTCTGTAACAGAAGGTCATACATATACATACCGAATTAGAGTGGAAAATGCCTCATATATTCTAAATGCACATACCGAAGAGGTTTCGCTATCTACCACTGACATTGAAAGACCCAATTCTTTGATAGTGACAACACAAGGGCCTGGACAAATAGACCTGAAGTGGACCTATGACAATCAAAAGGCATATAACACAATAATTGAGAGAAGAAGTGAGCAGGAAACAAACTGGTATACCATTGCACAGATAACAAGTGGGCAAACAACCTACAGTGACAAGTCTGTCCAGTCAGGTGTTAAGTATTATTATAAAGTCAGAGCATACTCCATGAGTAATATAAAAACAAGTGCATACCCTGATGAATATACCGGCACAGGTGCTTATACTCTACTCAATAAACCAACAGAATTGTTTGGCTTTGCCATTACTCAATATCAGATTCAGCTGGAGTGGCAGGATAACTCCTATGAGACTGCATTTATTATTGAGAGAAGAGCTCCTAGTGAAGGCGTTTTCAAAGAGATTGCAGTAGTACCTCAAAATACCGTAAGTTATATTGATACAGTCAAAGATACAAATGTAGTATATGCCTATCGAGTAAAGGCAGCTACCGGAACTAGCGTTTCTGAGTACTCAGATATATTATCAGTTACCAGTACATATCTAAGAGCACCATCATATTTACAGGTGCTGTGTTTGCAAGATGAAGATGGATTATATAACAAGCTTACATGGTCAGACTTTTCAGAGGATGAAACTGCCTTTGAGGTTTGGAGAAAAGCTAGTAGCAAGGGTATATGGGAGAAGATATCCGAACCGGGGAGAAATGCATCTATTTACTTTGACCGCACAATACTTGAAGGTGAGACATATTCATACAAATTAAGAGCAAAAATTTACAACAATAGCGTATATTCTGATTATTCAAATGAGATTACAATTTGGACCTCAAAACTGAATTCTCCCGAGGAACTACGGTACAGCATCATAGACACCAACAAGGTGCAACTTAGCTGGAGTGGGACAAGCGGTATAGATACAAACTACAAGGTTGAAAAAAAGCTTGGGGAGTCAGGAACCTGGTATGAAGTTGCCACTCTTGAAGCTACAACCAAAACGTATACTGATGTTAGTGTAACTACCAAAGAGACGATATATTACAGAGTAAAAATACAGGACAAAAATAATACTGCCAACTATAGCAATGAATTAATAGTATCTCTGCAACCACCTGCAGCTGCAACTAATGTTAAAGCAACTCCAATATCGTTTAACCAAATTAGACTAACATGGACTGATAACGCCTTTAATGAAAACGAATATGTTATTGAGGCAATGCAGTTTTATAACTTTAGAGAAGTGGGAAGAGTCAGTGGCAACACTACAACTTTTGTTCATAAGGGATTATCCCCAAATGCAACGGTTACATATAGAATTACTGGTGTTAATGGCGTAAATAAGGGTGAATATTCCAAAACAGCAGTTGCTTCAACACCAGCAAGGGTATTGTATTCGGATGTGTATGACAACAAAACGTATTCTACGGCGGTTGCTACATTGGCTAGTATGGGTGTATTTAGCGCAACTCCGGGTAAGGCATTTAAGCCGGATGAAACAATTACCAGAGCGGAATTCTGTTCCATACTTATTAGGAGCTTAGAACTTGGGAAAAGCTCAGCAGGAAGATTTGCAGATGTATCACCTTCAAACACATACTATAGTGAGCTAGTGACGGCTGCTCGCTTGGGTATAATGATTCCTGACAAAGATAACAAGCTACATCCAAATAATAAGATAACAAGGGAACAAGCCCTAATAATGGTATCAAGGGCAATGCAACAAAAGGGAACACCACTGCCTGAACAGAACAGTAATATTCTCAGACAGTATTTTGACTACAACAATGTTTCAGGCTACGCAGTGCCTAGTGTTTCAGCAGTATGCGGGGCCAAGCTGTACGAAGGAGAAACTTTAAACGGGAGAAAATACCTGTACATGAAAAATCAATTATCCAGAGCACAGGCAGCACAACTTTTGTATAATGCCACGCAATACCTAATGGGAGGGAACTAAATGAGGCGAATAATTAGGAAAATAGCATTGTTATTGGCAGTTGCCTATATTGCACTTATACCATTATCTTCATATACTGATACAGCTCTTGCTGCAACTACCTATACTGTATCACCATATAAGTCGCTTATAGATAAGTGGAAAAATTATGGGCTATTGGATAGCAGTTTTAATATGAATACACTTGAAGGACCTGTTCAGAAGATTGATTTTATTATGCTGCTGAACAATATTATGAAACCCACAGGTAAGACTGATGTAAATTTCAAGGATGTGCCAAAGGATTCATGGTACAGTGACGAGATAAGTAAGGCAGTAGCTTCGGGTTACGTAGAAAATCAAAGCGGGAATTATTATCCGTTTTCTAACATAACCAGACTTGATGCTGCTATGATTGTGTCTAAGGTTTTCAAACTCAAGTTAAAGGATGCCAGAACAACTTCAAAGATTATGGATGCAACACGCCTCAGCGATGAACAGCTGGAGGCTTTTTCTGCCTGTGTAGAGAGAGATTACATCAAGGAAATTTCAGCAGGTAAGTACGCACCCACTGGTATTATCAAATTAATAGATGTGATAACAATGCTTGACAGTGCAATGGGACAGATTGTGTCAAAGTCTGGAACAGTGGTAACCTCCTATAAATCGAATGTTTTGATAAATGTTCCTAATGTAACACTTAAAAACATGTCGGTTGGCGGTGACCTTATAATTGCAGAAGGTGTTGGTGAAGGTGACACTACGTTGGATAATGTCTCAGTTTCGGGCAAATTGATTATCAGGGGTGGAGGGCCAAACAGCATTACCATAAAAAGCAGTAAGGTGGGTGATTCTGTTCTAGTAGAGAAGAGTGCCGGAAATGTAAATGTGGTAGCTTCGGGCTCTACATCTATTGAAAATACATACATAAGCTCGGGAGCATCCCTTCAGGAGAAGTCGCTCGGATATGTTGGAAAGGGCTTTATAAATGTAATTGCACAGGATAGTTTGCCTGGCGAGCATACAGCAACTTTAAAGGGAGACTTTAATAGTATAAAAATAAATGATGACAACATTACAGTAAAACTATATGGTTCTGCTGAGAATGTTAACGTTGCCAAGGATGTTCAAAATACTACATTTTCTCTGCAAAGTGGTGCAGTAAAGATAATTACAACCGAGGCATCCAAGAATTCAATTGAACTTGCTGGGGGGCAAGTTAATTCCCTTAATGTCACTCCTTCAGCTATAGCAAACAAAATTGCTATTACTTCAACTAGTGTTGGAGCTATAATGCTAAAAGCAAATACCTCCATCACCGCAGAAAAATCAACCATAAGTGCAATAACGTTGGATTACAAGTCGGAAGGCTCATATATAAATGTCAAAACAGATGCAAGTATTGCAACATTGATGGCCTATGCTCCTTCTACTATTACAGGTACAGGAAAGCTAGTCAATGCATTTATTTACTCAAATAATGTAAAGCTTGATTTAAAGCCAATAGGAACATATATGGCAATAGGAGGTGGGACAGGAACACCTGATTCAAACTTGCCTAATATTTATATCAGCGCATCTGATATTAGTATTCAAGAGGGTAAAACACAGTCAATAAGTGCTGGTGTTTCACCGTCTGATGCAAACCTTAGCTACATTTCATCTGATAACTCTATTGCTACCGTTAGCGATAAGGGTGTCGTTTCTGCAGTTTCAACAGGTTCTACTACCATATATATTACTGCACAAAGGGGCGGTTATAATGGCGCTGTTAAATCCATAAAAGTCAATGTTACATCAGGTAATATAACAGGTGTTGGTTCAATAGCTGTATCACCACCGACAGCGGAGACAGGAACTAAGCAACCTTTCAGGATTATATATACAGCGGGAGACGATATGTCCAATGGTACTGTAGTAATAAAGCTACCAGCTGGTTTCTCAACCTTTGAAGGAGATCAGGCGTCAATCAACGGAACAACGTTTAAGCCGCTAGATGCATCACAACGGCCAAATATACAGACCATTTCATTTACAAACCTTAACTTGGTAAAGGGGCAGAAAATAGAGATTGTACTCGATAACAGAGTTGTCCCATCTGGAGGAAATTATACTTTCACAGCAATAAGTGATGCTGATGGAACAGGGCCGAAGCTTCCTACCACAGGAAATGAGTCCTTTGTATTCTCGTCAAATAGCTTAAGAATGCTCATAGAAGGAGCTAACTATTCAGCTCCTGAGGGTGGGACTGTTGATGGAACAACCAGAATAATCAAGCTTGTGCCGGTAGGCATTACTGGCTCAACCAAATGGGTAACAGCAATAACTGATACTCAGCTTGCAAAACCTGTTTACAATGATACTCTTGATGCAACCATTTATTCTGATTATACAGCTGGTCTAAACCTGACAGCCTCCGAGGGACAGTATTTGAGATTGGCTTCTGTGGATGAAGCAAATAAGGTTAAAGGATATACCGATATAAAACTTACCGCTGGTATGATCAGACCATTTACCGCTACCGGACTTGTTGAAGGTGTTGACTATAAGAAACCTACTGCCGGAGCACAAGCGTATACTTCGAAGATAGAGGACCTGGATATGACAAATGTCTCAGGCGGTGCAATAAAGTGGATGGTAAAGGTTCAGAATTCTGCTCCGATAGACGTATTTGTTGATAGCGAGTTTACAGGTGCAGTTGATTATACGGAAGGTACCGATATTAAAGTAATCTCGGGTCAACATATAATTCTTGCGGCAACTGATGCAAGCAACAAGATAAAGGCCTTTGCGGATATCCAAGTAGCTCCAGCAATGGTAAGCAAGAAAGCTGAATCTCTGCAGGTAGACAACAACTACCAGCTTCCTGAGTTTGGTTCAGTAGTCAATAGCACCAAGATAAAGACTCTCAAGGAGGGTGGCTTTACAGACATAAATAAATGGATGGTAGTAATACTTCCTAAGGATGCTGTAGTACCTGCTATTGACGTAGATATTACTGAATACCAGACCAAGTATATAAATAGTGGGTTAAGCCTCACAGCATACACACAAAATACTGATATTACCGGTGCAACAGACGGAAGCTATCTGTTATTAGTAGGTGTAAATGAAGCTGGAACAAAACAGCTTATCAAGGCATATGCGAGCATTCCTCTTGATACCACAAGTATCAGGCAGGCAGATGTCCAGGAAATACCGACTATAAACTACTCCTTGCCAGAAATGGGTACTTCGGCGGGTACTACAATGTTCAGAGACTTGAACTTCACCAGACCGGTGACGGGTGCAGCACTCTCAGCCGATGTGACAAAGTATATGTTCAAGGTTCAGAATGAACCATTTGCAGTACCTCAGATAAACAGTATGCTGTCAGGGGCACAAAATATAAGTGCTAAGCAGAATATTACCATTACTTCGGGACAAAATCTGATACTGCTCGCTACCGATGCAAACGGCAAGATTAAAGCATATAAGGTATTTGCTATAAATGAGCAGCAGATTAGACCAGGAGATGCGCTTAAGATGATTTCTCCAAATGATTACTCTGTTCCACAGCCTGGAAGTGCGGTTGGAACAACTAGAGTGGTATTGTCTACATCGGGAATACCAGGTTGGACTGCTGGGTACAAGTGGCAGATAAAGGTCCAGGATGGGGCCTTTGCAGTACCATATAAGGGTCAAACACTCACTGGAATGACTGATTACACAGCAGGTACTAATATAACAGTATCAGTTGGACAGCACTTACTTATAGTAGCAGTCAATGCAACGGGTGGGGTAATGGCATATACGATAGAAACAATTAGCTACGAGCAGATCAAGCAACCACCTGCAACACTACTCAAAGCAAGTAGTGATGTAACAGAAGGAGAGGTATACAATTACTCTGATCCTGAGCCGGGGCAAGTGGGGGATACAACCAGAATTGTTTCTCTTAACACTATGGGTGTTCAAGGTGCTACAAGATGGGCATATAAGATATCCGACACTGCTCTTGCAACAGTACCTGACTACAACACAGCTCTAGTGGGAGCAACTCAGTATATTCAGGGAGACAGCATCAAGATTAAAGCAAATCAACACATGTATCTGTTTGCTGTTGATAATACTAATAGAATAAAGGGGTATGCTGATATTATAGTGCAACAAGCACAGATTAGAACGCCTTCAGCTCAGACTCTTACTATACAAACAAACTATGCAGTGCCTTCTGCCGGAGATGCTCAAGGTACTACAAGGATTACATCGTTGTCCTTTGTAGGGTTAGCTGATAATACCGGATTAGAGTGGAAGTATGTTGTTGGCGATACTATGTTTGATGCACCAACTCTTGATTCAGATGCAACAAAAATAGGCACTGTCAAGGATTTGACAACTACCACGGATATAACAGTAAAGACAGGACAATATATACTGATACTTGCAGTTAAGCCTGATGCTTCAAAGGGTATGATGGTTAAGGCATACGCAAATGTATATATATCTTCATCATATATCAGACCATTTGATGCACCTAGATTAAAGGAAACAAGCTATGCGTTAACAAAGGGAACAGCTGAGGGAACCACCAAGTTTAATAAGCTGGACCTTATTGGTATAATAGGTGCAACGGGCTGGATGTACAAGGTTCAAAAGGACCCATTTACAGCAAAGCCTGCTCTAGATATGCCTGTGACGGGTTCAATTGTGTATTCGCTAAATAATGATATTGCAATATCAGCAGGTTGGCACTTGCTTATCTTGGCAACCGACCAACAGGGTAGGGTAAAGGCATATGAAGATATTACTGTAGCAAAAGAACAGATACAGGCTCCTCTGGCCAACGTTCTTATTGAAAATAGCAACTATTATACTCCTGAGCCAGGAAATGCTCCAGGAACCATGAAGATTATGCTAAATGATATTGGAATAGAGAAACAGGATGGGGAAGCTGTGGTTTGGAAATACAAATCAGGTACAACCTCGCATAAAGCACCACTGTTGGATGAGAGTTCAGCAGGAGAAGAATACAAAGTCTATACTAGCAATGCAGATATTCCGGCGGCTGTTGGTGACTTTGTAATGGTGGTAGCTACTATCAATAATAATATTAAAGCATTTAAACAGTTTACGGTAAGTGCTTCATATATCAAGCCACCTAACGCTCCTGAACTTAAAGAAGGTCAGAACTATTCTGTACCCGAACCAGGAAGTGCACCGGGAACAACAAAAATAGGCGATCTCAAATTTATTGGGGTAATAGGTGCTACAAAGTGGCAATACAAGGTGGTGGACGCTGGCAAAGAGGCAGTAATTGGCTTAGACACAGTGCTTACAACCCCTATCAATTATGCAGAAGACAATGATATTCAGGTAAAGAAAAATCAGGTAATAGTGCTTGCAGCTGTTGATGGAAATGGAAAGGTTAAAGCGTACAAGAACATTGTTATTGACAAGGATTCTTACCTAAATCCTCCATTGGCAAACAAGCTGACTGAAAAGCTTAACTATGGTGAATTTAAGTATGGAACACAGACTGGTACTACCTCTGTTTTCACCTCTTTAACGGGTGTGAATGGTGCAACAGCATTTGTTGCTAAGGTTGTAGGCAAAAACACTGATGTAATTGATGGAACCACTATTAGCTATACAACCACAGGTTCGGCTATTGACTATATCAAGTACCTTGATTACCAGCAGTATACATCGGGAGATGATATAATGCTTAATCCGGGCCAATATGTTCTACTTGTAGCCATCAACACAAGCGGGCAGGCTATAGCTTATGCGTGTATACAGGCAACAGAGGCAAATATCAGACCGGCAGATGCAACTAGGCTTTCTACACCACAGAACTATTCTACTCCAGTACCGGGGAGTGACGTTGGGACTACTAAGTTTACCGATCTCAACACCCTTGGTGTTGATGCAAACAAGTGGCTTGTCAAGGTACAAGATGGTGAACTCGCGGAAATACCGCTCATTAATTCTACTGCTACTGGAGCAGTGGTATATGATGCAAACAAGGATATTGCAGTCAGAGAAGGGCAGTATATTATTCTCTATGCAACCGACTCTCTAGGAAGAGTAAAAGGCTTTGCTAGCATACAGGTAATAGCTTCTCACTTAAGAGGGGTGGCACCATTACTTAAGTTGAAGGGCGCAAGCAGTAGTTACAATTATGCTGAACCGGTGCCCGGTTCAACAATTAATACTACTAAATTCGGTGACCTAGTACTCCCTACTGATGCTACTCAATGGAAGTATACGGTGCAGGATAGTCCTGCTACTATGGTGCTGAAAGACAGCATACTGACAGGCTTTACAACATATACGCCTGAAAAGGATATAATTGCGCTAGAAGGGCAGCATGTAATACTGATTGCAACCGATAACGCAGGTTATACAAAGGCATATGCTGATATAACACTGCTTTCAAAGAATGTAAGAAGTGTTGAGGCAACGCTTTCAGGCACTGTACTTACTTTGCCAACAGGTGAGGCTCACATTGTTTCGGGCGGTCGTACAATTGCGATACAGCTTAGCTATGGACAGTGGGCTGATGATATTGTTTCGGATACAACAAAGAGAAATATGTTATTTGATGGTTTGACTGCAACCCTTGAGCCAACTCAATGGGGTAAGGTAGTTGCAGCACTCAGAACTGAAGGAGCATCAGCTATTGCGTTAAATGCTCAGAACAATACTCTCACAATAACTCTGAGTGAAGTCAAAACCTACGATATAACTGCAAACCAGGCAATTTCCATAACCATTAAGCCTGAACTGATAAAGGGTGGTACAAAATCAGTAATCAGTAATAATTCGTTTACAGTTGCTGCTGATGTAATTGCTACGCTTGATGGAACAGCAGTTACGCAGGGTATGGCAGAGGGCGATATAGTACAGGGAGGAAGGTCATTATCCATAGTGCTGACAAATGGCGAGTTTGCTCTGGATGTTGCTTCGGATAAGGCAAAACGTGATACTATATTTGGAAGTATAAAAGCTACTAATGTACCGGATCAGTGGTCAAAGGTTACACAGGCACTCATTGAGGCTGGTGAAAATGCCATAACTAGAAACTCTAAGTCAAAGGTTACTATACTGCTACCGGCAGTGGCTACCTATGATATTAATATGAATGAAGTATTGAATGTAATGCTTCCTTACAAGACTACTTCGGGAGCGGCTATATTAGTTGGAGCTATTAAAGATGTGAACATAGCAGGTCAGCTTGTAATATCAGCAAATGCATCGGCAAATATTACGGGCACTATAACAGGCTTGACCTCAGAGCAGGATATAGTAACAGGGGGCAGAACTATTATTGTTACATTATCCGATGGACAGTGGGTACAGGACATTGATACTGACGTAAACAAGAGAAATGCTCTATTCTCAGGTTTGGTTACATCCACAGATACTACACAGTGGGCAAAGGTGGTTACTCTACTAAAGAATGCAGGACAGGGGGCTATACTCAGAAACAGCAATACTACTATAACAATAATATTGCCGGCTGTTTCAGGGTACGATATTACGCAGAATCAATACATTAACCTCAATATCCCTCCAGCTTGTATAGTAGGGGCAAAGGCTTCGCTGATAGCAAATGAAACAATCAAGATTGATAGGATTGCAGGAGCAACGCTAGCAGGTACTGCAGTGGGGACATCAGTTGATGAATCAGCTATAAGGAACGGGGGCAAGACAATTACAGTTTCACTAGTTGGTGCAACGTGGTCAGATGATGTGGTTAATAATGAAACTGTGAGAAATGCTCTGTTTGATGGATTTACAGCAGATATCGAAAAGGATAAGTGGGCTCTTGTAGTGGCGGCTCTTAAGAACAGCACAAACAATGTTGTAAAGACTGCTACAAACACAATCACTATTACATTACCAACTGTGGTTGATTACGATATAAGTGCAAAACAGACTATTTCGTTGAATATTACACCAGCAGCAGTTGTGGGCAGTGCATATCCGATAACAGCCAGCAATACAATGGGCATTAACAGCTTGCCGCCAGTATCTGCAAAGGTTCTGGATATTAAGGCGCTATCAGGTACATATAAAGCTGGGGATACTATTGAAATCAAGGTGAGATTTGATACTGCTGTAGAAGTCATTGGAATACCTACTTTGGCGCTACAGGTTGGTTCAGTTACCAGAACTGCAAACTATACAACAGGCTCAGGAATAGATACCTTGACCTTCAGCTATGTTGTACAGCAAAACGATAGTACAGCAAAGCTCGATTATAAGGCAACAAATTCACTTGCTTTATCAGGTGCTACTATTAGAAACAAGGGTACTACCGTTAATGCAACCTTGACCTTGCCAGCACCAACAAAGACAGGTTCGTTGAGCGATACCTCTATGGTATCAGTAGATGGTGTTGCACCAAAGCTGTTATCAGGATATCCGAAGTTGAGTTCAGCGACTGAAACATCCGCCTCAGTTGCTCTAAAATTGGATGAGGCAGCAACCATAAACTATGTTTTGGTACAGGCAAATGCTGCAAATGTAGTGCCAACGGTGTATGAGGTGTTAAACCTCACAGGTGCAGCTATTACGGGTACTGCAATAACGGGAACACTTACTGGTATAGCTAATACTGAACTGACTACTACAATAAGTTCACTTACTGCAAATACCGACTATACTATGTATATTGCTGCCGTAGATGGGGTGGGAAATCCAATAGCAGCACTTGCAATACTTAACTTCAAAACAGCAGATTTGACTCCACCTGTTATGGATGCTGGATACCCAGCAATTAAGACTCCACAGGAGGATAGTAAAATAAGCGTGCTAGTTAAGATGAATGAAAAGGGTAAAGTTTATCTGGCAGCATTGCCGGTTGGTTCTCCGGAGATTACTTCTGATATGGTAAAGGCCGGTAAGACTTCTACGGGTGCAGCCATAGCGGCTAATATGAAGGCAGTTATAACTATAAATGATACAAGTGAGGCGACAATTACACTGTCTAGTCTACCGGTATCTACAACATATGATGTTTATGTTGCATGGGAGGATACAGCGTTGAATCTGACGTCAACTCCTGTTAAACTTACAGCAAGAACTTCTCAGTTGTCGTTGGCGAATGTATCCATTAACCTTGCGAAGGGGCAGATTACCAACACAACTACCCAGATGGAATACAGCTTTGATGAATCTAGTTGGAAGGCATGTACCGCTGAAAATACAAGCATTACTATAGATGATAGTAGTGAAATGATAGCAGTATTTGTTAGAGAGACTATTAATCCAACTAATACTACTCAGGTTGCAATAGCAGTAAGAGCCGACAGCAGTAATGCTACTGCTATAATTCCAGAAATAAGCTATGATATATCGGCTGGAAAGGTAACAAACGCTTCAAATCAGAACATCCAGTTCAGATTAAATGGAGGAAGCTGGAATACACTAAATGCGTCTAGTAGTGCAATAGGAGTACAGTTTGTGCCTGGTCCTCTGGAAATGAGAATCGCAGTTTCAGAGAAACTACTTGCATCATTGCCTGTAAGGGTAGATACCATAGCAGTACCGCTACCTGCGCCTGAGCTATTGTATGATGATGACGAAAATACAGTTTTTGGCCTGAGCGTCGAATACGAGTATAGAGTTGATGGTGGGGCATGGACAAGTGGGGCTAAAGAAGGTATGTTTACCGGAACCAAGAAGGTAGAGGTTAGAAGGAAGGCAACCAAAGACAAGTTGTCCAGTCTGATACAGACTATTAGATTTACTGCAGGAGCAGTTACGGCTAAGGCTTCGCCTGCTGCATTAAATACAAGTAATAAGAGTACAGTAACTATTACATTTGAAGAAAATACAAACAAAAAGGCACTGACTGCACAGGATGTAAGGGATTATATACTTGTTGGAAAATGGAATGCAGCGGGAGCACCAATAGAGCTGCACAATTGGGGAGCTGACTTTACTGTAGCATGGAATACTACAGGAAATGCAATTGTAATTACCTACAACAGCTTAACGGGAAGTTCAATACGGATGAATGATGAGGTAAGAATAACAACCGGAGCAGGAATTAAAAATACTGCTGGAACCTCTGCAAGCTATGAGGCAAAGGGAGTTCTTACAGGAAGCTTCAATACTATACCAGTAATATCAAGTATTAGAGCATACAACTCTGATGGTGAAATTGGTTTTGGAAATGGCGACAAGATTATTATTACCTTTGATCAGCCTACAAATCGCTCGACCATCTCAGCAATCAGTATTGATGACTTCTTAGTGCTGAGTAACGAACATACATGGGGTATTACAACTGACTCTGCTATAACCTGGAATTCTGATGGTACCCAGCTGACAATAGTATTTGATGATGTGTCAAAGACTAAGCTCTTATTGACAGATAAGATAACAGTTAGTGAAACTTGGGGTCTGACAGACAAGGATGAAACTACCGAAGCATGTCAGTCTAGCTCATTTATAAGTGGAAGCTTTACATCACCTCCAACCATGAGCGCAGTAATTATGGATGGAGGAAATCCAGGTACAAAGAATGTAGGGGATAAACTTGTAATAACCTTTGACCAGCCAACAAACAAGAAGGTAGTAAAGTCCTATCAGCTAAACAGCTATCTCAAGCTGGTTGGGTCGGATGGAAAGACAAAGAGTTGGGGCTCACAGGTAGATACCGGTACCACTGATATCTACTGGAATACAGAAGGAACAGTCCTTACAATAAAGTTAAACAGCATAACAGGTGTTACAATGGCTGTGGGCGACACATTGACGCTCAATACCTTGTGGGGACTAAAGGACAAAGATAGTACTACTCCTGCATCAGGGGCAAGCTTCACCATTGGCGGGGGGTACTAAGATCAACATTGGTGAGGGGTACTGAGACCCGACAGAACACAAAGGCTTTAAAGACAAATATAACTAACTTTCATGGATAAAGTACATAGTCTATTTGAGTTTAAAGCTAGATAAACAACCTATTCCACTAAATACTCCATAGGAGATTGGTGGGGTGGGTTGTTTTTGCGAGATTACCCAATTTACACAGCTAACCCTGATAATGTTGGCCTTTATATGCTTTTGGCAGTAAAAGCAGAGGATAAAGAAAAAATATATAATGAATATGCCTCATCCTTTAGCCCCTTTGTTAAAACATAACAGCTAAAATCCATAAACTGTGTTATAATGTAATGTATGGGAATATACCTGTAAAAGGAGATTTTAGCTTGATATTTGAAACAGAGAGATTACAACTAATACCACTTTCGGTGGACCAGCTCATAATGCTAAGGGATGATATAGAAAGGTTTGAAGAATACCATAATTGCACTTATAAGGGAGAAGAGCTAGAAGGGTTCATGAAGGAATACCTTAGCGAGCAAATCAGACTGATATCTGAGAATGAGGCTCTGACGATGTATATCTCATTTTGGCTATTGATGAGAAAACCTGATAGGGTAGTAGTTGGTTCAGCTGCATTCAAAGGGCTTCCCAATGAGGATGGCGAGATTGAGATTGGATATGGCTTGGGTAAAGAATTTGAGCATAATGGCTATATGACTGAAGCGGTTAAAAGGATGTGTCAATGGGGTCTAGAGCAAGAAGGCGTTAAGCATATTATCGCAGAGACGGATATTGATGGTTATGCCTCACAGCGTATCTTAGAGCGTATAGGCTTCAAAAAGTTTAATACAACAAATGAAGGTTGTATGTGGAGACTATAGTGCTAGTAGCTCTAAGTAATAGTGCAGTTATATTGCAAGTTTTATAATAAATATTGAGAGTAGTACAATAATTAGTGTTGGAGTCTTTGAGGAGATTATGGACTAAGACGCAGGTATAAGTGTAATCTACCTCAAAATATCGACTCGTATTTATTGACACGATATAAGTATATTACTATACTATATGTTAGAAAGCTAACAAAATAACAAGGAGTACACCTATGAACGAAAACTCCAGGATAGGCTTTGAAATTAAAACCATCACTAATCTTATCAAGCGCCAGTTTGATAGTTCAAATGTAATAAAGGATTTGGACAACATGACTGGTATGCATGGATGGATTATTGGATATTTGTACAACAAGTGTCAGCAAGGTGAAGTTTTTCAGAGGGATTTGGAGAGACAATTTTCCATTAGAAGATCTACTGCTACAAAGATACTTCAATTGATGGAGAAAAACGGTTTAATTATACGTCAAGCTGTAGATTTTGATGCAAGGCTAAAAAAGCTTGTACTTACACAAAAAGCAATTGCTATACATCAGCTTGTTCAGAAGGAAATAGACAAAACGGAAGATCGTTTGACAAAAGGGTTTACTCAACAAGAAAAAGATACTTTATTGAGTATGCTCGAAAAGATAAAAAACAATTTGAGGTAGTTGTTAGCTCGCTTACAAATTTTTATTTAATTGTTGGGGGTTGTATGATAAAAAAGCTTGCAGGTAGTATTCGGGAATACAAGGCAAAATCTATACTATCGCCTGTGTTTGTTACCCTTGAGGTAGTGATGGAGGTAGTTATTCCATTGTTGATGGCATATTTGATTGACTATGGAATTGATAAGGGAAACATGAGTGTAATATGGAAGGTAGGAATAATTTTAGTGGCAACGACAGTTGTCTCACTTGCTTTTGGAGCACTAGCCGGCTCATATGCGGCAAGCGCTTCAGCAGGATACGCCAAAAATCTAAGAAAGGATATGTATTATTCCATACAAAATTTTTCTTTCTCAAATATAGATAAATTTTCTACTTCCAGTTTGATTACCAGACTTACTACAGACGTAACTAATGTTCAGAATGCTTATCAGGTAATAATAAGAATAGCAGTTAGGTCACCTATATTACTAATATTTTCACTGATAATGGCATTCACAGTAAATAAGCAGCTAACGCTAATATTTTTAGCCATTATTCCACTATTGGCCACAGGCTTATTCCTGGTAATAAAATATGCTCACCCAATATTTGAGCATGTTTTCAAAACCTATGACAAGCTTAATAACGTTGTTCAGGAAAATCTCAGAGGAATAAGGGTTGTTAAATCATTTGTCAGGGAAGAACACGAAGTAAAAAAATTCAGAGAGGTATCAGAAGATATCTTCAGGAGCTTTACAAAGGCTGAGAAGCTAATAGCTCTTAATGGCCCAATGATGCAATTTTTCAGCTATACGGCAATTCTTTTAATATCATGGTTTGGAGCAAGAATAATTGTGGGCGGTGACATGACCACAGGGCAGCTTATGAGCCTAATAGCTTATGCAATGCAGATATTGATGAGTCTTATGATGTTATCAATGGTATTCGTTATGATTATTATTTCCAGGGCATCAGCTGAGAGAATAGTAGAGGTTTTGGATGAAAAAAGTGACATCAATAACAGCGATAACCCTGTAATGGCGGTTAAAAATGGAGATATTAGCTTCAAGAATGTATCCTTCAGCTATGCAAAGGATTTAAAGAAGTTGTGTTTGTTGGATGTTAATATCGATATTAAAGCTGGTGAAACTATTGGTATCATTGGTGGTACAGGTAGTGCAAAGACTAGCTTGGTACAGCTAATACCACGTCTATATGATACCACTGAAGGAACAGTGGAAGTGGGCGGTATTGATATTAGAAAGTATGATATAGAAGTGCTAAGAAACGAGGTTGCAATGGTTCTGCAAAAGAATATACTCTTTTCTGGCACCGTAAAAGAAAATCTGCGCTGGGGAAATGAAAATGCGTCTGATGAGGAACTTGAAAGGGTATGTAAGCTTACACAGGCACATGACTTTATAATGGATTTGCCTGAACAGTATGACACCTATATTGAACAGGGTGGAACTAATGTTTCAGGTGGTCAAAGACAGAGATTGTGTATTGCGAGGGCCTTACTTAAAAAGCCAAAGATTCTTATACTTGATGATTCAACTAGTGCGGTAGACACCAAAACCGACTCTTTGATAAGAAAGGCGTTTTATGAGGAGATTCCTGACACAACAAAGATTATTATTGCTCAAAGAATATCCTCTATAGAAAATGCGGATAGAATTATTGTCATGGACTGCGGAAGAATTGTGGATGTTGGTACACATGAGGAGCTGCTTGAAAACAATGCTATATACAGCGAATTGTATACATCACAGGTGAAAGGGGGGCTCCAGAATGCAAACCAATAAGAAAAAAGACTATGGACCTGGCAACGGTAAGATGCCACATGGTAACGAGAAAATGGGCCCCGGAAACAATAAGATACCACATGGTAACGAGAAAATGGGCCCCGGTAGCGGCAAACTGCCACCAATGCCAAGTAGCAGTAAACCGGCAGGTGTGACAATAAAGAGATTGCTATCCTATTTATCTAATCAAAATAAGAGAACCCTTATATTTGTACTTGTATGTATTGTTCTAAGCTCTGTAGCAGGCGTCGTGGGTTCGGTATTTTTGAAGGTCTTAATAGATGACTACATCACACCATTATTGATGACACAAAATCCAGTGTTGACTGGGTTAATAAAAGCAGTAACCGTTATGGGCGGTATTTACCTGATAGGTGTACTGTCAACCTTTGCATATAATAGATTGATGGTTAGTATAGCTCAGGGTGTGCTTAAGAAAGTACGTGATGAGATGTTTGAAAAAATGCAAAAACTGCCTATTAAGTTTTTTGATACTCATTCACATGGTGACATAATGAGCCACTATACAAATGATACCGATACACTTAGACAGATGATTACACAGAGCATTCCTCAGATGTTTTCTTCAGTAATAACTATTGTAGCTGTGTTTGTTGCAATGCTCACTACTAGCTTACTACTGACATTGCTGGTAGTAATATCAGTAGCATTTATGCTGCTGGTTACAAAAAAAATAGGGGGTAACAGTGCCAAATACTTTATTAAACAGCAGGTTTCATTAGGACGCCTTAACGGTTTTATAGAAGAGATGATTAACGGACAAAAGGTTGTAAAGGTTTTCTGCCATGAGAAGAAAGTAAAAGAGCAGTTTGATCAGTTAAATGAAGAGCTTTGTGATGATGCTACACAAGCAAACAAATATGCCAATATATTTATGCCTATCATGGCTAACTTAGGAACCTTGCAGTATGTTTTAATTGCTATAGTGGGCGGTGCTCTTGCAATATGGGGAGTAGGTGGAACAACATTAGGTGCAATAGCTGCCTTCTTGCAGCTTAGCAGAAATTTTACTATGCCGATATCTCAGGTTTCACAGCAGCTTAACTCTGTTGTCATGGCACTTGCTGGTGCAGGCAGAATCTTTGATCTGATGGATGAAGAGCCAGAGGTTGATGATGGATACGTTACGCTGGTCAACGCTAAATACGAAAATGGTATGCTTGTTGAATGTGAAGAAAGCACTGATATTTGGGCATGGAAACACCCTCATTCAGATGGAAGTATTACGTATACGCAGTTAACAGGGGACGTAAGATTTTTTGATGTAGACTTCGAATATCAAGAGGGCAAGCCAATTTTACAAGAGGTTAGCTTATTTGCTGAGCCTGGACAAAAGGTAGCGTTTGTTGGTGCAACCGGTGCGGGGAAGACTACAATTACCAATCTTATTAATAGATTTTACGATATTGCGGATGGCAAAATACGCTATGACGGTATCAATATTAATAAAATAAAGAAGAGTGACCTGAGACATTCCTTGGGAATAGTTCTGCAGGATACTAATCTGTTTAGCGGAACCATCAAGGAAAATATCAGGTATGGTCGCTTGAATGCTACCGATGAAGAGGTTTATAATGCAGCAAAGCTGGCAAATGCACACGACTTTATAACAAGACTTCCAAATGGGTATGATACTGTTATTGCAGGAGATGGTGCCAGCTTGTCGCAGGGACAGAGACAGCTTCTTTCCATTGCGAGGGCAGCGGTTGCTAATCCACCTGTTATGATACTTGATGAGGCAACGTCCAGTATTGATACTAGAACAGAGGCTATAGTGCAAAAGGGAATGGACAGGTTGATGAAGGGTAGGACAGTATTTGTTATAGCACACCGTCTATCCACCGTAAAAAATTCAGATGTCATTATTGTACTGGATTTCGGCAGAATTATTGAGCGTGGCAGCCATGAAGACCTTATTAATAAGGGAGGCAAGTATTATCAGCTGTATACGGGAGCATTTGAGTTGGAATAAAACAACAGGCATCAAGGCGAGGTGCAACCCAAGTCTGGCATTAGCCTTCAGGAGCGGCAACCAAGTTTACAAACCTTGGTGCTTGAGATACAAACCAAGCCTAACATTAGCATGGTTTTGTAATTTCCTGTTGCATCATACAAGGGAATAAAATAAGCATTACTAAGATATACTGGTAAAAAAACATTCGTTTAATAGAAGTAAATGAAAGTTATTAAAAGGAGGTAATTACAATGGGATTGTTTGATGGTTTAATGGGAAATGCTTCTGAAGTAAGCGTAGCAGAGGCTTCTAGAGAATATGGGCAACTGCTTGCAGACAATGAAGCAATAGAAAAGGCTTACAAGCTAATAAGAGATATGTTTATATTTACAAACAAAAGGCTCATATTGATTGATGTACAGGGTGTGACCGGCAAAAAGTGTGAGTTTCATTCTATTCCGTACAAGAGCATAACACATTTTGCAATAGAGACAGCAGGCAACTTTGATTTAGATGCTGAACTGAAAATATATCTATCGGGCACACAGCTTCCTATTACCAAGCAGTTTAACAGGAGCCTCAATATATATCAGGTGCAGGCTGTACTAGCGACTTATGTGTTGAAGTAAGGGGATGTTAGCATAAAAGAACATTACTTCATGGGGGGACAAGATATTTCTGCTTCTATGTGCAGAGATGGAGGGGCTGGATTTAAGAAATATAAAGAAAGTCCAGGCTTTTGACTGCACCCCCCAACCTTCAATTTAGAACTTTCTTCTGTGAAACGAAGTTTTTAGTATGTATCTGTACAACTAGATAGAAGTATAATTTTATAGAAATAATATTATTATAATGATATAATTATTACATAATAATGTAATATCTTATTTAGGAGGAGCAAATGCATATAAAATCATCAACAGCATTACGAAATGATTATGGTGTTATTTCATCGTTAGCACATCAAACCCAAGAACCTATTTTTATCACAAAAAATGGTGAAGGTGATATAGTTGTTATGAGTATAGAGGCTTGGGAAGAGCGTGAAAAAATGCTTGAACACAGGGCGAAGATATTAGAAGCCGAAATATCTAGGATTTCTGGTGAAGCTAATTATTCTATTGATGAAGTCAGAAATTTACTAAAGGAGAAATATCATACATGACTTATAAAGTTAAGATATTGACTCCAGCACTAAGTGATATAAATAAAATTGCTGATTATCACCTAAAGATGGTTGGGCCATTATCAGCTCAAAAAATCACAGATAAAATCTTAAATACTATTGAAACACTAGAAATGAATCCTTTTGCTGGAGCAGAACATCCAGATGTTGTTTTGCGAAAGCAAGGGTATAGAAAGATAATTAGTGGGGAGTATGTTTGTATTTATAGGAAGCTAGAAGAAGTTATATATATTTACAGGGTAGTACATGGATCAATAGATTATCCAAGATTAATGATATGATTTTAATTAGTATCCGCTTCACACAATTCACACTCCCCACTTATCCTAGCTTTATCCACTGATTCACACTCCCCATTATCCTAGCTATACTACTGATTCACAATCCTATAATAAACCCTTGCTGTCAAGGCATAAACAATTGCATATATTATAGCGAACATAAATACGGTTGCTATGGTGCATACGATAAAAAGTGATACATTTGTCAGGCTTAGTAGTGCTAGTAGTTTACTCAGTATAGGGAATGCAACGATTACATGGACAATTGCCATAATAAGGGGGAGTAAAAATACTGTGAGTACTTGCGAGCTTATAGACTTTTTGACCTCTTCTCGACTCATTCCAACCTTCTGCATTATTTGGAACCGCTCCTTATCATCAAAGCCCTCTATAACCTGCTTATAGTATATTATTAGTACTGCTGCCATTAAGAATAGCATACCTAGCAATATTCCGATAAATAACAGACCACCATAAATCTCATAAAATGATAATGCACTTGTTTGCTTTGGGTCAATTCTTAAATACTCAAGTCCATAGTCTTCCTTTTTTAGCTCGGCTTTGAGCTTATCAGCAAGCTGTTTCTCCTGCTCAGCAGGCAGATTTACATTGAAAGTAATATCATAGTTTACTGCTCCACTATCTTCTCTATATACATTTGAAATTTCTTTTGAAAGTATATTCAGTACTTTATCGTTTGACACTACTATACAGCTAAAATCAGCATTCCAAACTTCAAGCTCGGGGTCTGCCCCAATAGGAGCTTTATCTAGCCACTGTTTAATAGAATATTCTGTTCCAAATATGGTAACAGTGCCTCCTATACTTGTATCTTCATTATAAAAGAGTATCTCATTATCAGTTAATTGAGCTGCTTTTCCAGTTACTCTTTGGTACTCATCTAATGACAGTATGTTTACTAATGCCATACTATTCATAGAAACATAGGAGGACTCTCCCTTTATAAAGGTGCTACCCTCTCTATTACATGCATAATTAAGAGCACTTGTGGAAGAGAAATCAGTAGCTTTTATACCATTTTTCTCTAGAACAGTCTGAATTTTTTGCTCATAAGCCTCCTTCTTAGGATTATTATCTAAATAATATTGTGCATGAATTGCTATATCTGTGGGCATTGCCTTATCTATAATATCTGTAATACCTGCGTACATTGAAATAGTAGTTGAAACAGTAACTAACACAGCAGTGGACATAATACAGATATTTGCTAATCCCACTGCATTCTGCTTCATTCGATATATCATACCTGACACAGTAGTAAAATGCTTAGTCTGATAATAATAACCTTTGTTTTTCCTTAATAGCTTCAAAATAGCAATGCTTACCGCTGTAAACAGACAATAGGTACCTATTATGACCAGTATGGCAGCAACAAGAAAAGTACTTATAGCAGCTAAGGGATTTTCTAATGATAAGGCCATATAGTACCCTGCTCCAAGCGTGAGTAGACCTATTATTGCTATAATCCATCTGGTTTTTGGTTCTTTTTCCCCAAAATTAGAGCTTCTTAGCAGCTCTATGGGCTTGGACGTATGAACATATCTTAGGTTGTTAAGTAAAGTGAGTAAGAATATGCCTAAAAAGAGTAATACGGTAATATTTATAGCAGCTCCGCTAATTTCAAAGCCATAATCCGGATCAAACATGAGTATTTTATATAGTACCAATGTTGAAAGCTTGCTAAAGATGATACCAAAAAGTAATCCTAAAACTATGCTGGTAATACTAATAAAAATGCTCTCCCATAGCATTACTCTTCCTATGTGCTTTTTCTCCATTCCAAGTATATTGAAAAGCCCAAATTCCTTCATTCTGCGCTTAATCAGAAAGCTATTTGTATAGAAAAGAAAAATAACAGAGAAGAAGGCAGTTACTATGGTTCCAATAAGCATAACTTGCTGCGTAGAACCATTACCTGTGGAAGTATGAAATGTCAAAAAACTCAGATTGTAGAACATAAGAATGGTGCCAATACAGGTTAAAATATAAGGTATATAAGTTTTTCTATTGTTTTTTAGGTTTGTAAGAGCAAGCTTGAGATAAAGTAATTTACCCATTATGCTCACCCCCAGTGGCTAATACAGTAAGCGTATCGGATATTTTGGCATACAACTGCTCGTTTGTCATATTGCCTCTATAAATCTGATTATAGACTTCTCCATCCTTTATAAACAGTATACGGTTTGCAGTGCTTGCAGCCTTGATGC
>JAEYTP010000061.1 GCA_023433945.1 Bacillota bacterium
CTGCGGTTAACAGCCGCATGCTCTACCGACTGAGCTATTGAGGAATATCTTTGCACTCTCGCGAGCACATACTATATTATACTTACCGACTGCCACTCGGTCAACATCAAAATAAGTATAAAATGACGGTTTGGCGAGATTATTACCATCAATCTCTGATTATTTCTCGCTAGCGAGCCATTGCTAGGTTTTATGTATTTCCAGAGCCGTAATTTTTTACCGTTTTTTTATACTAAAACAAAAGCAAACATTGTAATATATGTTTGCCTTTGTTGAAAATACGTTAAGCTAAAAAATAAATCTAAAAGCTAATATATTAATCTAAAACAAATGAAATATTCTAAAAGCTACTGAACTAATCTAAAATCTAAATATAATAATCTAAATGCTAACACGATGAATTAATCTAAATAATCCTTCAGCTTCTTGCTTCTGCTTGGATGTCTAAGCTTTCTCAATGCCTTTGCCTCAATCTGACGAATACGTTCTCTTGTTACATTGAATTCCTTACCAACCTCTTCAAGGGTTCTAGCTCTGCCATCATCCAGACCGAATCTGAGCCTCAATACCTTTTCTTCACGAGCTGTCAATGTATCAAGTACATCTATAAGCTGCTCTTTGAGCAAGGTAAACGCAGCAGCTTCTGCTGGCGCTGGAGCATCATCATCTGGTATGAAGTCACCCAAATGGCTATCCTCTTCTTCTCCAATTGGTGTTTCAAGGGAAACCGGCTCCTGTGAAATCTTCATAATCTCACGAACCTTGTCAACTGACATACCTATTTCTTTTGCTATTTCTTCAGGCTGTGGTTCTCTGCCAAGCTCCTGAAGCAGCTGCCTTGAAACTCTGATGAGCTTATTTATTGTTTCTACCATGTGAACTGGAATACGAATAGTTCTAGCCTGGTCGGCAATTGCTCTGGTAATAGCCTGCCTAATCCACCAAGTAGCATAGGTACTGAATTTATAGCCTCTTCTATAGTCAAACTTTTCTACAGCTTTAATCAAACCAAGATTGCCTTCTTGGATTAAGTCCAAGAATTGCATACCACGACCTACATATCTTTTAGCTATACTAACAACAAGTCTAAGATTTGCTTCTGCCAATCTTCTCTTTGCTTCAATATCTCCCTCTTCCATTCTCTGAGCAAGAACAATTTCCTCATCTGCTGACAAAAGGGGTACTTTACCTATTTCCTTAAGGTACATTCTTACAGGATCATCAATGCTAATGCCTTCCGGAATGCTTATATCCAAATCTTCTTCTGCAATTTGAATATCTTCTATTTCTGCCTCTATATCACCTATGACATCTATACCCATGTTTTCTAGAGTCTCATAGATTTTTTCAACGTGCTCAGGTTCTAGCTCTATTTCTTCAAATGCATCCATTATTTCCTTATAAGTGAGCATGCCCTTTGACTTTCCCTTGTCAATAAGCTCCTTAAGCAATGCCTTACGAGTTTCCTGATTATGTTTCATTATTTACCCCTCCTTCCTAAAATTAGTTCTTCTTTAACGCTGTTATATTTAATGTAATCTGTACCAATTCCCGTTCTAATGACTCAACATCTCCCTTTTCCAAATCACTACGTTTCTTCAGCTCTGCTATTTCGGTCCGTCTAGCTTCTAATTCACATAGCTGCATTTTTTTTAGTATATCAAGTACTGCTTTTCGGTTATCCTCAAAAATAGTCTGAGTTTGTACAATATTTAAAAACAATTCAGTATAGTTCTGAGACATTTGATTAATTATCTCAGCTACAACAATTCCTGATTTGTTTTCTATTCTGTCAAATGCATATTTTGCTGCCTGCTTCAAATCCGAATTGTTAAATAAATCCAAGTGCAGCCTATCTTTTAGCTGGAGGTAAACATTATTGTCGAGGCATATTGTAGCAAGTAACATTAATTGTAGTCTAATAAGCGTTTCATTATAATTATCCTTTGCCATAGTTGGCGAATACTGCTTATTATCTACTAATATTGCATTTTTAGCTCTTTTAACCTGTTTAACCTCTGAAGACCTTTTCTTTTTGGCCAACTCAGAATAAATAGACTGTTCACTGATGTCAAACTGCTTTGAGAGCTTTTTGACATACAACTCCCTTTCTACATTATTGTCAATTTTGTCCAGAATATCCAAAGCCTTGTCAATAAAATTAACTGCACCAGCACTTGAAGATTTATCTATAGTATTTTCAAGTGCAGAAAATTTATAATCAATTAGTGTCTCTGACCTTGTTACCAGCTTCTTAAATTCATCTACTCCATATGTCCTTATAAATTCATCAGGGTCTTTGCCCGATGGAATAGTCAATACTCTAACATTACATCCAATATCCCTAAGTAAGTCCAGCCCCCTGTTAGCAGCAGCTTGTCCAGCAGAATCAGCATCAAACGAGATAATTATCTCCTCAGAATACTTCTTTAATAACCTACCCTGGTTTTCGGTCAATGCAGTTCCTAATGGTGCCACTACATTAGTTATACCACTTTGGTGTAGTGAAATAACATCCATATAGCCTTCTGCCAATATTATTTGCTTTGCACATGAATTCTTTGCAAAATTCATGGCATATAAATGTCTTCCTTTATTATATACTTCTGTTTCAGGAGAATTCATATACTTTGGTTGGGAAGAATCAAGAACCCTTCCTCCAAAAGCAATTACATTTCCCCTAACATCAAAAATGGGAAACATTACTCTTCCCCTAAAACGATCATAAACCTTATTGTCCTTTGCAATAACCAGTCCGCTTTTCAATATAACTGATTGGTTAAAGCCTTTACTCAACAAATGTTTGTATAGTGAGTCATAACTATCTGGTGCATAACCTAGTCCAAACTTTATAATGGTCTGTTTCTTTAATCTGCGACGTTTAAAATAGTCTATCGCGATCTGATGCTTGTTATTAATCAGGTTATCATGAAAAAATCTCGCTGCTTCAATGTTTATGCTTTGTAAGTCTTTTTTCAGCTGAGCCTTCTCAGAATCAAAACCCCTATCGTCATTTTCAGGTATCGCAATTTTTGCTCTTTGAGCAAGAAATCTCAACGCTTCAGGAAAGTCGAGATTCTCTATTGCCATTATAAAATTAATAACATTTCCAGCTTTTCCGCAGCCAAAGCAATTGTATATCTGCTTTGTTGGTTCCACAGAAAACGAAGCAGTCTTTTCATTGTGGAAAGGGCATTTACCAAAATAGTTTTTTCCTTTCCTCTCCAGTTTGACATATTCAGAAATAACATCGACTATATCATTACTTATCCTTATTTCTTCAATAAGTTCTTCAGGAAAATAACCAGCCATTTTGCCCAAGTTCCTTTAATGATGATTTGTTATTTTATTATTAGCACATTTTTATTAATTATTTCGGCATATGCCAAAATCACTTAATACATGTTCGACATTATTATAAATAATCCTTCTTTTTAGATAATATTTTTAAATTACTGCCTCAGCAAGTGTGATATATAACAAAAAAAGTATGCTGTTGAGCACACTTTTTATAGTATAAATGAATTTATAATGCAATGCAATCATATATTACATCATAGGTATTAATTGGTGTTACATCATTTCTCTGTAGTAAATCAATTAAACTCAGGCACTTTTCCTTGCTAGGCGTAATATCAGGTAATATGATAAACTCGTTTTGATTATTAGATACTGTTAATATCACCTTTACTCCATATGTATGTAACTGATAGTATGGATTATTACATTCAAGTAAATAGTATTCAAGCTGCATGGGATATTGCGAGATACCATCTAATATAGATAACGGATGACTGTTAATCAGTCTGGAACAAATAACTTCCATAATAGAACCCCCGAAAAATAATATATAATAATGCTTAAATTATATATTATGTAGAATACAACCTTCCACACAAGAGTTCTCTAATAATGCATTAAAAACAAATAATTTGTGACATCATCCCAAAAAGAACTGCATTAAGCGTTGTCAAATGCAATATTATGCAATATTATTAGTTTTTAACATTGATGTTTCGACAAGAAAATGCTAATATCAATATCTCAAACTATTACTATAAATAACTGTACTTTAAGCAGTAGCTATAATATAAACAATAACTATTAATAAATAGAAACAACTGCTATCAAAATGTACTACAAATCAAAAATGTTTACCGACACAATAAAATACAATTACTTTTTTTGAAAAGACCACTATTATATATTTTTTTATTTAGAATAAGGGGGCATTGCCATGCAATTAAATAATAAAAAATCTAAGCTTAATTTATTTAAATGTGCCTTGGGTGACATGGCAGATTTTCCAAAGAAACTACTAAAGTATTCAACTCCTGTGGCACTAGGGCTTACCATCTTGGGAACAGCACTTTATATTTACAATAAAACAAGTTTAGATTATACAGAACAATTAAATGTTACATCTATGACACTAATAAATAATAGTTTCTTTGTTTTGGGAGAATTTCTTATTGCTGCTTTTGTCAGCGATATAATTATCAAAAAAAAGAATGGTTAAAAAAATGACGCAAATCATTATTGACTAGCGTCATTCTTTTTATTTGATTAAATTAAAACTGATTGATTAATTATTAAGCGTTTACTGCCTTTGAAGCTTTCTTTTTCTTCTTTTGGCTTTCTTTCCACATTACCCACAATGGGCTAGAAATAAAGATTGATGAATAACATCCACTTGCTATACCAATTGTAAGTGGGAATGCAAACTCTTCAACTGATCCAATACCGTTAACCTTAGCAAAGATTAATACAGTTAGAATTGATAATAAAACAGTTACAGCTGTATTGATGGATCTTGAAAGTGTCTGCAATATACTTGTATTTACAAGCTCAGGTAATGGCACCTTTCTAAGCAGTCTGGTATTTTCTCTAACACGGTCATAAATGATAACAGTATCATTCATTGAGTACCCATAAACGGTAAGTATTGCAGCTATAAAAGATTCATTTACAGGAATCCTAAATATTAAGTAAACAGCAACCATTACCAATACGTCATGAAGAAGTCCAATAACCGCCATTACACCAGCTGAGAAACCACCTATTGATTTAAATCTGAATGCCACATATAGGATTATAAGTAATGAAGCAACAAGTACCGCCTTTACACCGTTCTCACTGATTTCTTTACCAATCAATGGCTCAACGGATTCTTCACTTATTACGGAATTCTTTTCATCTAGTTTGAATTCCTTAATAACAGCATCCTTTACCTTACCAATATCGGTATTTGAAAGAGTATTCTCGCTACCAATACTTATTTTTATTACGTCGTACTGTTCCTTTGTATCACCAGCATCAATCTGCTGAAGTCTCTGTACCATAACATTTTTGTTTATAGCTGCTTTAACAGTGTCAGCAATTTTGTTTTTAACTTCATCTTCATTCTTATCTTTGAAAGTATCAGCATTTGCTTTTAATTCAATAACAGTACCGCCTTGGAATTGGATATCTAGATTGAAACCATCATTAACAATATAAGCAACTATACCTGCCAAAAATATTAGCGCTGATAAAACAAAGCAATAGTATCTTTTTGAATACAAATTAACCATTAGTTACCTCCTTCGCGTTAGCCTTAGTGCTTACGCCATATAACCAGTGATGCTTAGCTATATCAAGGTCAGCAACCGACTTAAGCATAATTCTCGATGCTGTAACTGCTGTTATAAAGCTGAGTGCAACGCCTATTCCCAATGTGTATGCAAAGCTCTGTATTGCTCCGCTACCGAAGAACCACAGAACTAGTGCAGCAATTAGGGTTGTCATATTAGCATCAAGTACGGCAGCAAATGCTCTCTTGAAACCAACATCTATAGCAGCACGAAGAGTCTTACCGCTTTTAATTTCTTCTTTTATTCTTTCAAATATAATAACGTTCGCATCAACACCCATACCGACTGTTAAAATAATACCGGCTATACCAGGCAACGTCACCGTTATACCCATCCACGATATAACCAACAGCTGCAAGACGGTGTGTAATAAAAGTGCTACACAAGCGAGCAATCCTGGTAATCTGTAATAGAATAACATAAACAAGCATACCAGAACAAATGCAACAATAAATGCGTTTACACAAACTGAAAGTGCACTTGTACCAAGTGTTGGACTGATATTATTGATTTGCTTTGCTTCGAGTTTAAATGGCAAAGCACCTGATCTAATAAGACCAGCAAGATTTTGAGCTTCAAGTCTCTGTTCATCTGACTTAGTACCGCCAAGTGTGATGCTAGCATTACCACCATCAATTCTTGACTGTACAATAGGAGCACTTATAAACTCCTCATCCAAGAATATTGCAATTGGCTTACCAATAAGATTGCCTGTGGCCTCAGCAAACTTCTTTGCACCTTCTGATGAAAGTGTAAGGCTTACTTCATAGCCTCCATTCTGTGAAAGTCCAGGCTGTGCATCTTTAACATCAGTACCTTCAAGAACGATTTTGTCAATTGGGAGGTAATCCCCTTTGTCATCCTTCTTGCTTTCATCTACTTCTCTAAATGTAAGAAGTGCTGTCTTTCCTATGTCTTCAATAGACTTCTGAGGATCAAATTCTTCACCTTTTTTATGAGGTATCTGAACCAATATATAACCTTTTTCAGGATCAGTGGTTATAACTCTATCCAAAATGTTTTTTGCATCCAATCTCTTTGCAATAACCAGTTTAGCAGATTCCAGTTCATCCTTCGTTGGAACTTTCCCATCGTCGGTGATAGCATATAATTTTGCATCAACACCGCCTCTGATATCAATACCTGTAACAATATCTGTTGCTGCTCCAGGCACCTCAATTCCAAATATTGAACCGAACGCCACTATCCAGGTTAAAATCCCGATAATAACTAAAACCGAGAAAAATTTAACCGCGTTGCTTCCTCTCATTTGTAGAATTCCCCCTTTTTTTGTCCACATGACGATATTATATAACTATGAAAATTTGTAGTCAATGATAAATTCCTAAAAATAACACATACCTGGAAAGTGTCAAAGCAACCTATTTTCATTAATTACCAACTGGAAATCAAGCTTTAAAAAAGCTGCTGCTCTTCTGCACATTGTCATTCTTGTAAGGAATATTTCAAAATAATCCATGACTGGACAGATATCAGTATCAATATGAAGACTAAGTGTTGTACTTTTTGTGTGCTTGTCCACCTTTAAAACAGAACTTTCCACGGCATAATTCACCCTATCATGTATATCAAACGTTGCAAAATCAGTATTTTGAACTCTTGATCTATGAACATCCGATTTATCGGCAAGTATTACCGCTGCTGAAATGTTACTGACAGCTGTTCCTGAATTCTCATCATGATTTCCTATTGCAAGCATTATTTCACATACTTCCGGACATGGCATACCCATTCGCATTAATATTTGATATGCCATTATTGCACTCGAATGCGCATGATCTACCCTGTTTATTGCATTTCCTATGTCATGAAGATACCCAGCTATTTCAGCTAATTCAATATCCCTTTTGTCGTAGCCTAGCTCAGAAAGTATCATACCGGCATTTTTGGCAACATGAGTTAAATGTCTGTAGGAATGCTCGGTATATCCCATAGCCTTTAGCTGTCTATCTGCAGTTGATACAAGGCACTTAATCTCTTCATTTTGTCTAATATCATGTATTGTAAGCATATTGGCTTCCCCCAAATGTTCGAATATATTTATTATAACGCAATAAACATAAAAAGATTTACCACTGTTATAAAAATAATACATCCTTCATAAAAAATTTACATTTAATAGTTAATCCAATAAGCTCTATGCCTGTGTCTTAATCCAAATTGCACACTCTACTCTCTTCTTTTCAAGCTCACAACCAATGCTGTAAGGGACATTGATGTCATTATTAAATTGGTATGCATTGGCTGCACAGCCGCCGGAACAGTAAAACTTTGCCCAGCATGCAGCACACTCTTCCTTTGTATACACATTGGACTTCTGGAAGTCCTTCTGGAAATCATTATTAAAGGTTCCCTCATGGACATTACCCATTTTAAACTTTTCGTCTCCAACAAACTGATGACAAGGGTATAAATCTCCCTCAGGCGTAACTGCAAGATACTCATGCCCTGAGCCACATCCACCAAGTCTCTTTATTACACAAGGCCCTTGGCTAAGGTCCACCATGAAATGGAAAAAGTTAAAGTCGTTTCTATCTACATATTCCTTCGCAAGCTTCTCATACTCAACAAAAAGTGCGCAAAGGTCTTCCTCTCTAATATCATAGCCTGAGTCCTTTGCTGCAACAACGGGCTCAACAGATATCTGCTTGAAGCCTTCATTTGCTAAATGAATTACGTCCTTCGAGAAGTCAAGATTTTCTCTTGTAAAGGTACCTCTCACGTAATAATTATCCTGATTTCTGGAGTCTGCCATATCCTTGATTTTAGTAATAATGCTCTCATAGGTACCACTACCGTCCACCCTTGGTCTCATACGGTCATTGGTTTCTTTTCTACCATCTATGCTAAGTACAACATTATGCATATTCTCATTTATATATTTCTTGTTTTCTTCATTAAGTAAAACGGCATTTGTAGTCAAGGTAAACCTAAAGTTCTTGCCTGTCTCCTTTTCCCTATGGCGAGCGTACTCAACAATCTCCTTAACAACATCAAAGTTCATCAAAGGTTCTCCGCCAAAAAAATCTATCTCAAGATTTCTTCTACCCTTGGACTTTTCAATTACAAAGTCAATTGCTTTCTTTCCGGTTTCAGCATCCATCATGCTTCGGTGACCGCCAAAGCTTCCAGTTGACGCAAAACAGTATTTACACCTCAAATTACAGTCGTGGCAGATGTGCAGGCAGAGGGCCTTAACCACCGGCTCACGCTCCCAATTCTTTATTGCATCAACATAGATGTCCTCGCTGAAAAGCAGGCCGTCTGCCGAAAGTTTTTCAATCTCTAAATATGCATCTTTAATATCTTGTTCGCTGTAATTATCTGATAACTTTTCAATAACCTGTTCTAATGTATTCTCCCTAAACAGGTCTATCACCTCATAAGCAGTATCATCAAAAACATGAACAGCACCGCTATTAACATCTAATACTATATTTGTGTCATACATTTTGTACTTATGAATCATAAATAAATCCCTTTCCGTTCTTTTAACAGTTACTAAGTAGCACATAAATTGCCGCTGTAGTTAAAGTGCTGAACAAAAAAACTGGCGCATCAGTTAAGGTGATGAGCAAATTAATAGCCACAACAGTAAAAGTGCTGAACAAATAAATCGCCGCAACAGTTAAAAAGTGAAAAGCGCAGGCGCCTTTCACTTAAAAATAAGTATATTGTTATTTCTTTTCGCAGCTCTGATTTGCTACTGTACATGAAGTCTTGCATGCTGATTGGCATGAAGTCTGGCATTCGCCACATCCACCCTTTGCAAGGCTATCCTTTAATGTAGCGGTATTGATTGTTTTAATGTGCTTCATTGATTGATTCCCCCTAATGATATTCTTAGCAGATTATAGCACAATAATAAGTTTTTGCAAAGCTGTTTTTTGCTACCTAAAGTTGATTCCCAATATGCCGCCAATCGCTCCTGCTATTGTACCTATTATGAGTGATAATATGGCCTCCATATCGATATTAAAATTCATAAATACGATACTACTGATAAGATACAAAATAACCATATAAATTAAGCCAACTGCTCCCCCATTCATCCAACCTCTGCTCTTTACATTTTTGGTAGAGAAAGAAGAAGCAACCAACACACTGATAATAGTAGTAACAAGAACTGCGATATATGTATACTTCTCCGGAAAATCAGTATATGTAAGTATAAGGGCAAATATAAGGAAACATGGTAGAGTTATTATATAAGCTATCATTAAGCCTTTTATAACCCTCAGTATATTTACATGCTCATCAAGTGTTTTTTTCAGACCGTGTATTTGCTGTGCCATAGTACCCCTCCAAAATACAGTTTATATAATTTCCACTCATTATATTGTATTTGGGAGTTGTACACATTAGAACAAAAAAACACGGATTTAGGCCCGTGTTTCTGCAAGAATACTTTTGTTCAATATATAAGCTTCAATAATTAAAGCTTCAAACTAATATTACATCTCAATAGAAGCTCTATATTAGCCTTCGATTGGCTTTTCAACATCTTTGACAGCCCAACGCTTTACAAGTATCTTTGACTTCTCAACACCTGATTCAACATAAATTTCATCATCCTTGATGTTGATAATCTTGCCTACGATACCTCCGATAGTTGTAACCTTCCAACCCACCTGAAGAGAATCCAACATTGCCTTAGTCTTCTTCTCCTTCTTTTTCTGTGGAAGGATAAGCATTAGATACATCAAACCAAAAACAAGTGCCATTGGTAACACTAATCCAATAATTAAGTCCATATTTTACCTCCTTTATAAAATGAATAATTATATTAGACCTTATAGCCAAACTTCTTATAGAATTCTTCCCTAAAGCTACCTAGTCTATCCTCCATTATAGCTTGTCTTATTTGTTTCATCAAGTTAATTAAGAAATAAAGATTGTGCCAAGTTGTAAGTCTTAATCCCAACAACTCTCCACATTTCAAAAGATGCCTTATATATGCTCTCGAAAAGTTTCTACAAGTATAGCATTCGCACTCTTCATCCAACCTTCCAAAATCCCTGGCATACTTGGCATCCCTAATGATTACCCTGCCTTGACTAGTCATAACTGTTCCATTTCTACCTATTCTAGTTGGAAGTACGCAGTCAAACATGTCAATTCCTCTTATTGCACCCTCTATCAAATAATCAGGACTTCCTACACCCATCAAATATCTTGGCTTATTCTCTGGCAAAAGTGGAGCAGTCACTTCTAGCATTTCATACATAAGATGTGCTGGTTCTCCTACGCTCAAGCCTCCGATTGCATAACCTGGAAAATCAATATCCATTATCTGATGTGCACTCTCTATTCTTAAATCCTTGTACATTCCACCCTGTACAATGCCAAAAAGAGATTGTTTTTCAGTATTGCTATGAGCCGCCTTGCACCTTTTTGCCCAACGGGTGGTCATTTCCATAGATTTTTTAACATAGTCATATTCTGCAGGATATGGAGCACACTCGTCAAAAGCCATGATAATATCAGCACCCAGATCATTTTCTATACCCATAACAGATTCAGGAGAAAAAAAGTGCTTTGAGCCATCGATATGGGATCTGAAGGTAACGCCTTCCTCGGTTATCTTTCTCAACCCACTTAAGCTGAACACCTGAAATCCTCCGCTATCTGTGAGTATAGGCCTGTCCCAGTTCATAAAGCCGTGCAGTCCGCCTGCCTGCTTGACAATGTCCTGACCTGGCCTGAGATAACAATGGTAGGTATTGCTAAGAATAATTTTTGCATCTATTTCCTTTAATTCCTCAGGTGACATCCCTTTAACAGTTGCCAACGTCCCAACAGGCATAAAAACCGGTGTCTCAAAGGAACCATGTGGTGTATGCACTATCCCAAGCCTGGCTCCGGTTTGCTTGCAGGTTTTTATTAATTCATAAGTAACTGCCGCCATTTTATTTTTCTTCCTTTCAGTATTAATCGTTATTACTAATATTTTATTGATACTATTTTGTGGTTTACTGCTATTGTTTAGTGGCTTTTTGATATTACTTAGTGTTATACTGCTATTATTTAGTGTTTTATTGTATTACTTAGTGCTTTACTGCTATTATTTAATGTTTTATTGATATTATTTAGTGCTTTACTGCTATTTATTGTTTGGCTGCTTAAAAGTTTTATTTTATAAACATAGCGTCGCCAAAGCTAAAAAATCTATATCTCTCTTTAACAGCGGTATTGTAAGCATTTAGTACGTTATCTCTACCCGCCAGTGCACTTACCAGCATTATTAATGTAGACTCTGGAAGGTGAAAATTTGTAATTAGCTTATCTATTATTTTAAACTGGTATCCGGGATAAATAAATATATCTGTATTGCCTGACTGTTCAGATAGGTCACCTGATTTCCCTGCTGTCTCTAACACTCTACAGCTTGTTGTACCAACAGCAATAACATTGTTTCCTCTTTTTTTTGTTTCATTAATAATATCACAAGTATGTTGGCTGATTGTATAAGACTCTGAATGCATTATATGCTCTTCAATGTTTGTAACCTTAACGGGTCTAAAAGTGCCAAGTCCAACATGCAAAGTAACGTAAGCAATATTAATACCCTTAGCCCTAATTGCTTCGAGAAGCTCATTTGTAAAATGTAAGCCAGCAGTTGGGGCCGCGGCCGAACCGTTATATTTTGCATAAACAGTTTGGTATCTTGCCTTATCCTCTAACTTTTCAGTTATATAAGGCGGTAATGGCATCATACCTACTTTATCAAGTACTTGTTCAAACACCCCATCATAAAAGAATCGTACCCTTCTGTTTCCCTCATCAAGAATTTCTATTATCTCTGCTGTCAAAATACCATTTCCAAAAACAAATCTGGCACCTGGTTTAGCCTTTTTACCCGGCCTTAATATTACCTCCCAGTCATCCTGCTCAATTCTCTTGAGAAGAACAAACTCGATTTTCCCACCTGAGCCTTCTTTTTCGCCTATTAAGCGCGCAGGAATAACCTTGGTATCATTTAGTACAAGGCAGTCCCCTTCATTTAAGTATTCCAATATATCCTTGAAAATTCTATGCTCAAGTTCTCCCGTTTTCTTATCCAAAACCAGCAACCTAGACATATCTCTTTTTTCCATAGGGTGTTGAGCAATTAATTCTTCTGGCAAATAAAAATCAAAATCTTTAAGATTCAATACAGTGAACCTCCACTATTAAGCAAACGCTTCAAATATTAGTTATTGTACTCAAAAACTTATTAAATAACCATTACATATCATACATTAAACTCATTTATATTACAATATTTTCATACCCTTTATTAGAGTACAAAAAGCTAAATAACCTAGAAAATGAAAGGTCTAAACTGTAATCCTGCAAATTATTAAAAAACGGTATAGCAAAAACAACTAAAAAAAATGTCGCTCCATTATCATATTTAATAATATTATGTTATTGATATGAACGATAAGATTTTGTATAATTTATGAGATGTATTTAATATAGTGATTATATAATTTATAAGTTAATAGAGATGGAGGATTGTATTAATGAAAGTTGCAAAATTTGGTGGTACTTCACTGGCTAATGCCGAACAGATAAAGAAGGTTTGTGAAATAGTACTTGCAGACAGAGAAAGACGTGTAGTCGTTGTCTCTGCTCCGGGAAAAAGAGATAAGGAAGATACAAAGGTTACAGACCTTTTAATTGCATGTGCAAACAAGCAGCTCAAGGATGGTAGTGCAAAGGCTGAGCTAGATGCAGTAGTGGCAAGATATGAAGAAATTGCAAAAGACCTTGGTCTTGGCAATGAAATAGTTGACATGATTAGAACAGATCTTGAAAATAGGTTAAAACTTGACACCTCTCATCAGGGAAAGTTTATGGATGCCATGAAAGCATCTGGCGAAGACAACAGTGCAAAGCTTGTTGCTGCATACTTACAAAGTATTGGAGAAAATGCGCATTACATATGCCCCAAAAAAATCGGCTTACTCCTTAGCAGCGAATTCGGTAATGCTCAGGTTCTTCCTGAATCATATGAAAACCTTAAAGCACTTAAGGATATGGAAGGAATCCTTATCTTCCCAGGCTTCTTTGGATACACTCGTGAAGGAAGTGTTGCTACTTTCCCAAGAGGGGGCTCCGATATTACAGGCTCCATCTTAGCAGCTGCATTAAAAGTGGATTTATATGAAAATTTTACTGATGTTGACTCAGTATATGCAGCTAATCCAAATATAATCAAAAATCCACAAGCTATACCAGAGCTTACTTATAGAGAGATGAGAGAGCTTTCCTATGCTGGTTTCTCAGTATTACATGAAGAAACCTTAGTGCCAGTTTTCCGAGCCGGTGTGCCTGTTTGCATTAAAAACACAAATAATCCTTCAGCTCCTGGGACAAAGATTTCTCTGACAAGAGAGTTTGCACCAAACAAGGTTGTGGGAGTGGCTAGTGATTCAGGTTTCTGCTGTATCTATTTAAGTAAATTCTTGATGAACAGAGAAATAGGCTTTGGCAGAAAGCTCCTTCAAATACTTGAAGATGAAGGCATTTCTTACGAGCATACACCATCAGGTATTGATAATATTTCTATCATACTTAAGCAAAATCAACTCAAAGAAGGTATGGAAGATAAGATTATTGAAAGAATTAAAAATGAGTTACATGTTGATGATATTTCTGTAGAGCATGATTTGGCTCTGATAATTATAGTTGGTGAAGGTATGAAAAATGCCGTTGGTACTGCTTCAAGAGCTACAACAGCTATCGCAAAGACTTCCATCAGCTTAGAAATGATTAATCAGGGTTCTTCCGAAATAACAATGATGTTTGCAGTTAAGCAAACTAAAGCTTCAGAAGCTGTTGTTGCACTCTATAATGAATTTTTTAAATAAAGTATTAATATAAAAAATAATGTCCATTATATATCAAATACTCGTTCTTTTTATATCAAATATCTGAGTAGTGATATAAATCAGTCTTAAAAGTAAGGGGACGCTATACTCAATCGTGGTATGGCATCCCCTTTGTTTACCCTTATAACTTGCAGTCCTGTCTCCCAATGTGATACTCAACAAACCTATCTAGAGACTTTATGCACGACCTGATGTCGGTATATACAGGCAACCCATTCTTCTCCATAAGGGTAACAAACTCCTGATAATACTGACCAGCATTTACTGAAACGATAATGGGTTTATTATACTTCTTATTTAAAGCAATCAATTTTTTTGCCAGACTTCCTTCATCATGACAGGTATCAGGGGTAGTCTTGAGCGCTATAGCATGAGGTACAACTGATACAAAGACACAATCCACATTATCATCCATAAGTACAGCTTCGGTATAATCCGCATACATCTTGTCATCTGCCATAGGAGTCAAATCAAGAAATGGAGAGTGTGTATCTACTAAGCCATGAGAATTAATTTTATTAAGATATTCAATTGTGCTTGGGCTGAGCTCTGCCTGTGTTAACACCTTGAGCTCATCAGCACCTACAGTTGATTCAAACCCTGCATTTACAACACCTGCTACCCTGTTTCCTTTAGGTACCTTTTTTGCCAATAACGAAAAGGCTTTAATAAAATCATACTGGTCCTCTATCTTTTCAGCAAGTATAACACCAGCTTGTTCACAAGCAGCCTTAAAGACGTCATAACTGCCAGAAAGAGACGCTGTGTGCGATGCCGCAGCTTTTGCTCCAGCCTCTGTCTTTCCTGATTTATACGCTATGATTGGTTTTTTGATGTTCTTAGCCAACTCAAAAAAGTCTCTTCCTTCACCATAATCCAGACCTTCAAGATAGATTGAGATTACATCAATTGTTGTATCATTGCTGAAATACTCCATCAAATCAGTTACCTTCACATCGTACTTATTTCCAAAGCTAACTATTGATTTGAACACCTTTGCGTGCTGGAACTTGTCGATGGCAGTAACCGCTAAGGCTCCGCTCTGCGTGAGGAAAACAGTGTTACTCATATCACAGTATTTTATATTCAATCGCTCCTCATTCAAAAACAAGGTGTTTATACCCTTCGTAGTATTATCAGGTGCATAGAATACTCCCATACAATTTGGTCCCACAACCCTGCACCCCTCCGGAACCACCTCACTCAATAAAGATGCAAATTCACTGTATTTTGTGTCACTCGGTATGCCTGAAATCAAAATTACCGACTTTGGGCACTGGGTATTAAGCTGCTTAAAAAAGTCTATTGTAAATTTAGCAGATGCAGCATATACTGCAAGCTCTACTTTTTGAGGTATTTCCTCAATAGTAGGATAAAGCGTATATTCTTTGTCATGAAAGGTAATGCTTCCCCCCTTGTTATTGACAAAATATATGTCCTCTCTGCCCAAATCATGTAATAAGCATGCAATTTCTCTACCTAAGCTGTATTTATCCCAATCAGCAGAAACCCCTATAACTGCAATACCATTAGGTTTAAAAAAGCTTTGCAAATTTTGAATTTTTACTGATTGAACACCATTGGAAGAATGAGCATTAACAGGCGTAAACCTTGCAAACCCGTCAATGGCTACAAATCTGCTATCCTTTGTTATAACTACAGGATTAATATCCATTTCCTTGATAATAAATCTGCTATTGTTTTTATTTACAAAGGAATATTCATATGCAAGCCTGCTCAATAAATAGCCTGCCTCGGCCATATACTCAACATACTCGGGGTGACCCAACTGACTGAATTTGTGACGTATTTTAAGAGAGCACACCAGCTCTCTGGTATCATTTAATTCCAATGGTGGCAAGAATAGATTTGCTGGGTCGAAGTATTTTGCAAAAAATTCAGCATCGTCCCCACCTTTACTCAAGGTAAGTACTGGTCCAAAAGCAGCATCCTCCTTGACTCCAAACAGAACCTCATAGCCTAGCCCCTGTGAAAATGGAATTACCTCAACAATCAGAAAACCCTTAATTTCAGGTAGGTTGCTGTCATCAAAATGTGATAGTACCTCCTGCTTCATCCTCGTCATTATATATTGAACAAATAAAGGGTCGTGATTAATAACTCGTTTCACGCCTCCAAGCTTTTGCTTGTGGGCTATCTGTGGAGAAACGATTTTTACCATTACCTCACGACCCATTAACTTCAAATCATCTTCTTTTAGTTGCTCGGGATTATTCACGAAGATAAACTTAGGGACAGAAATACCAATATGCTCTAGTACCTTATATACCTCAAACTCATACAAACTATCCCTGCCGTCATCATACGCTTGTTGAAAAATAGTATCAATATTTTCAATTGTTTCTTTTGCAAATAGCATGGTATAAATCCCCTTTGTTTAAAAATAAATACACTACTATTTACATATTAGTACTATTTCTCTTTCAGTTCAATATAATTCTATCTTTGTTCAACAGTAGTACCCTGATAATAATGTGCCAGAACCTGCTCAAATGTATATCCTGCATTTGCCATTCCTTTAGCGCCTTCCTGACTCATTCCCACAGAATGCCCCCAACCTTTGCCGGTAAAAACATACTGAGTAGGATTTGATGAAAAGGATTGCTTTGAACCATCAGCACTTATAACTTCAATCTCTGTTCCCCCAGCCTGAACAATATTGCCACCAGCAGAAACAATACTCAAATTATTGAGTTGAGTATTTATAACCTGACTCGGAGTAGTTATTGAAATATCGGAACTTGTTGAAATTGTATACCATTGACTTGGCAATGAAAGAAATGTTCTGCACCCTTCAAGCCTGTAAATAATTCCTTCGGTGTTAAGAGTACCTCTTACAACAACTTCTGTTGCCCTACCAGCATTAGATTGCTTTGTAACTTCTATGCCTGTAACAGTGCCTATATTTTTGGATGCAAATTTTTGTGTAAGCTCATCAATAGTAAATGTCTTAGTCCAGTTGTAATTATACGATTTACCTGACTCAAAGGTATCTTCTACACTTTTTAAGTAACTAAAATCAAATCCCCATACATTTACAGCATCTTCGGTTTTACCTCCGCTCGACGCAAAGTAAGGAGTCTGAATAAGTTTTCCGTTATATTTTATAACCATATCGGCTGTTACATCAACAGCACTATTTGAAATTGAATATTCCGAATTATATCCCTCATAAGTTTGACAGCATATGCTATCACAAAGGTCAAAGCCTACTGAAGTATGCTTACTGCTTTGGATGCTATAATAGGCAAATGTTCTAGCAGCTACTGCTTGTGCTTTGACTGCCTCGATATTTGCACTACCCTCAATTTCATTTGGCACTACACCATAAAGATAGTGTTCCATAGGAAGTACATTAATAATTGTCATGTCGCTGTTTGTGCGCCTCTGAAACTCAACCTCTCCGCGATAATTATACTTTCCAATCTTAATTGGCGCTGGGTTTGCAGTTGAAAGTGACTTACCCCTAAGATATCCTGCATCTGAAGCATATATAAACAAGACCTGTGAGGACTTATCCTGTACATAGACTCTTGTAGTAGAGACTGGCACAGCTGAACAGTCAGCAGTAGTCTTTGTCTTGATATCAGCGATTGCCTTATCAACCTCCCCCTGATTTGCAAAGAATCCACTCCATACCTGCCATCCGGTATCAGTAAATACGGGGTAAGCTGTAACTCCATTACCCTTGTATGTATTTACTGCCGTCAAAGCTGATTGGTAGTCCCCATATGAAGCTCCAATCTTTATATGCAGCATGGTATCCCTTTTGATAGCTACACTCTCATTTTTTGTAAAGTTAAAAATACTAGTGTATCCACTTGTTTTAGTGTTAAAAGAGCTGAATGCTATACCTTGATCAGCTGAAAGTTCAATTTGTTCCTGAGCAGAAGAGCTATAGAACAGGCCAATTTTAACTACCTTCCCTGTTGGTGTAGTTGAAGTTGTAACTGCTGTGTTTGTTGTGTTAGTTGCGTTTGTTGTGGTTGTTTCTGCGTTGACTGACATAGTTGTTAATAAAGATAAAACAAGAATAGACATTAACAATATGCCCGTACTGAAGCATAGTTTTTTCATAAGTATATACTCTCCCATAATTTTGATTTCTCCCTCAATTTCGACAACATGTATTTCAAGTCCTTTATTTGATACCATCTGTAACATTTTCTTAATATGACGCATAGGATATGGATAATTAAGTTAAAAACGTTGACACAAGTAATATACAATGTTATTATTATAAAAAATGAATAGACTAAGGTAGAGGTGCAATTTTTATCAGTAGATGCAATGAAGATTTTGGGGTCTTGCGAATTGCTTTGAAAGGAAAAGTTGCCGAAGGATAAACAACCCAATTTGTTTTTTCCTGGTTGCATGGTTAATAGCCCTGTTACTGTCATCATTTTCAAATGGTGGAGCGCTATCTGTTTCTTATATTATTTGTTATAATGTTCTAAACAGACGTTGGCTTCACAGCTAGCGTTTTTTATTTTTGTCGAAACATGCTATATCAAACTAAGAAAGGGTTGAAATTAATATGACAAAACCAATCTTTACAGGATCAGGAGTAGCAATAGTAACACCTTTTACCAATGAAGGTACCGATTATGAAAAGCTTTCTCAGCTGATTGAATATCAGATCAGTGAAGGCACAGATGCTATCATTATTTGCGGAACAACAGGTGAAGCTTCAACTATGTACGATGAAGAGCACAAAGCTGCAATAAAGTTTACTGTTGAAAAGGTTGCTGGCAGAGTACCTGTAATTGCTGGTACAGGAAGTAATCATACAATTCATGCTATAGCACTGAGTAAATATGCAGAATCTGTTGGTGCCGATGCTATATTATCAGTAACACCATATTATAATAAAACTACTCAAAGAGGCCTTTACGAACACTTTAGACTAGTCGCAGAGAGTATAAAGATTCCTGTAATACTATATAATGTTCCTTCAAGGACAAACCTCAATATTACGCCTGACACAATTAGGGCACTTTCTGAGATAGACAATATTGTTGCTATCAAGGAGTGTAATTTATCTCAGGTTGGAGACGTATTAAATTTATGTGGTGATAAAATCACTGTTTACTCCGGTGAAGATGCAGCTATTGTTCCTTTCCTTTCAATGGGTGCAAAAGGCGTCATTTCAGTTATGGCTAACATTATTCCAAAGGACACTCATGACATAGTTGCAAAGTATCTTTCGGGGGATGTTGAAGGCTCAAGAAAGCTTCAGCTGAAAACGTTGAACCTTGTATCAGCACTCTTCTGCGAAGTAAGCCCTATACCAATCAAAGCTGCTATGAATTTATTGGGTATGAGCGTTGGGGATTGCAGGCTCCCTCTGGTTGATATGAGCCAAAAGAATTTGGAACTTCTCAAGGATGCAATGAAGCAGTATGGTTTGCTCGACTAGAACAATATAATAACTCATTTTTATTCATATGGCACTAGTTATAACCATAAAACTACTTGAAATTTAATAAAATAAGGATGTGAGTTGCAAATGATTAATGTTTTGTTGAGCGGCTGCAATGGAAAGATGGGTCAGGTTATTACAAGATTGTCTGAAAATTACCCTCAGCTTAGGATAGTTGCAGGATATGATTTGAATGATACTATAAAGAACCCCTACCCTGTTTATTCCTCTCTAAATAATTGTGATGTAAAGGTTGATGTAATCATTGACTTTTCCCATCCAAAGGCATTTGATAGTTTAGTTGAGTACGCCCAGGAAAAACGTATTCCTATAGTACTTTGCACGACAGGATTATACTCTGAACAGATTGCTTCATTAAAGAATATATCAAAGCGTATACCTGTATTCTATTCTGCTAATATGTCAATTGGCGTAAACCTTTTGATTGACCTAGTAAAGAAGGCCACTAAAGTACTTGAGGGTCAATTTGACATAGAAATAATAGAAAAGCATCATAATCTTAAAATTGATGCCCCAAGCGGCACAGCGTTGGCAATTGCAGATGCAATAAATGATACACTTTCAGAGAAATATGAGTATACCTATGACAGACACTCAAAAAGGAAAAAGCGCAATAAGCAGGAAATCGGTATTCATGCTGTTCGAGGCGGCACAATAGTTGGTGATCACTCAGTAATCTTTGCTGGTACAGATGAGATTATTGAGATTAACCACACTGCTACTTCAAAAGAGATATTTGCGGTTGGTGCACTTAAAGCCGCAGCGTTCCTTGCAGGAAAGCAGCCTGCTCTATATTCAATGAAGGACTTAATAGCTGAGATTAACTAGTAATGAAGGACTCAATAGCTGAGATTAATTATTAATGAAGTAATTAATAAATCAGATTCATTAGTTAGGAGGAATTTGTATGGCAAATAGACCTGTTACAAACATCAGTACGGTATACAATGTGGCACTTGTTACGGTAGATAATCTACCTAATAACATGGCTCTGATATCGAGCATTTTCAATAAGATTGCTAAAGAAAAAATTAATATTGATATGATAAGTCAGGCCCCCCCTTATAGAGGAAGTATAAACGTATCCTTCTCTCTACCGGCAGATGATATTGTTAAGGTAATTGCGGTACTTAACTCCTTTAAGACGGAGGTTCCTGCTCTTCGAATTGAGATTGATTCGGGTAATGCAAAGATCTCTGTTTATGGCGAAGCTATGAAGAACATACCTGGTGTGGCTGCACAGCTATTTACCATTCTTGCGATTACGGGCATTGAAGTAAAGCTGGTTACCACCTCAGAGGTTGAAATATCCTATCTTATATCCGAGAAAGATATTGACAAAGCAATCTCTGCTATAAAGAATGAATTTAAGCTATAAATCAAGACATAATAAAACAAATGCACCATAGCGAACCGCTACGGTGCATTTGTTTTATAAAAAATTAAAATATATCTACTTTTTTACTTATTATCTTCTGCGCCTTCAATAACTGCCTCGTCTTCATCTTCAATCAGTGGCTTGATAAATGGCTCAGCATCATCAGAAATAGCTAACATATCATCAGATATATCGCTGCTAACCTCTTCATTTGTTGCAACATATTTTCTGATAATTGGGTCGGCATAGAAGCAATTCATAAGGTTCACAACACCTGGTAGCAGGAATATATATAATACTATACCAACAATAATATTGTAAAATGCAGCAAATACTAGAGCAATATTAATAACTAGCATCAAGAGGTTAGGGAAAAACTTCAATATTGAGAAAATCAATGCATTCTTATATAAGTGCTTTAGACTCAAATCTACTGTAACCATCATTGGATAAATAAAGAAATGCATCATTGTAAACAACAGCATTGTCATTATTACAAACCCTATGGCAGCAGCACCCATAATATTGTCTAAACCTGAGTAGAAATTAATAGATATTGCCAGCAGATATAAAATAACAAAATCTATCAAAGTTACAATAATACCCTGCTTAAAGTTTTTCTTAAAATGTTCTTTGAAATCCCACCATATAAATGAATGCTCTTCTCTTGAGTAATTTCTCAAAATATAAGTAATACCCGCCTGAACTGGCCCAAAGGTAACCATTGTCGTCATCATAAAGATGGCACTGATAAACATCCTAACATATAAATCTCCAAAACCACCATCGATGTTAATTTTTTGTAAAAACATTGATGTGATAAAATAAGACATTATTATAGCTGGAATATTAAAAATAGCATACATCATGCTTATCTTTAATAGGTTCCAAAACTTTCTCTTGAAGACCTCAAAAAATATAAAGAATGCCGGTTTCTTAGGTGCATCCTTTTCAATACCAGGTCCAGGTTTATTGTAATTTACACTGAATAATCCCACTGTTATTCCCCTTTTCTAATAGTGTCATAATGTATTTTACCAATACTTAAATAAATCTTCAATGTTTTTATAAAAGTTTAAGTGTTTTGTTTACAAAAAGTTTATATTTTTAATTATTTGCGAAGTATGCCAAAAGGCTTACCGTTTGGAATAACCACTTTGCCGATGTGAGCATTAAAAACTGCAGCAGCTGAGCCATAAAAAGACAACACTGCAATCATTAGTTCAGAGTAGGCAGCTAGCTTATGTGTGAATTCTTCCATTATGCCAAAGCTGCTCAATGACAGCCCTACGAATAGCAAATCAATCATTACAAAGATAAAAAACAATACTTTGTTAGTCTCAGTTGCCAAAACCGTCATAAATAATGAAAATACTAGATATCCCACAAATGCGATACCAAGTTGTTTTTCGTCAACAGCCGATGCAAGTTTTTCTCCAAAGAAGCCAAGCTTAATAAGCCATGAAAAAGCCACACCAAACCAGAATAAGCCAAAGCCTCCAAAAGCGGTAGTACCAAAAACATTATTTCGCTTAGCGTCACCTATACAGGCAAATAACTGAGCAATGCCACCTAAAAATAAAGCCCAAGGAATTACAAATGATAAACCATCTGTCCAACCAAGCTTTTGAGAAGATGCAACAAGTGTTACCATAGCTAGTCCAAAAAGACCAAGAGCAGAAGGGTCTGCAAAAACTGTTTTGATTTCTTGAGGTTTTTCGTTCATCGATAGATTCTCCTAATATGATAGTGTATTTTTCTGCAAATAAAAAACTCCATTGTATTAAACAATGGAGTTTTTATTTTGGTGCGATCGATGGGACTTGAACCCATACGGTCTCCCACACGCCCCTCAAACGTGCGCGTCTGCCAGTTCCGCCACGATCGCATATGCCATGTTACTGAAGCTTTCCGCATCAGCAAGTATGATTATACTAGCATATTTCGGATGTGTCAATATAATATTATAAATTTTTTTCTACAATTTAATACCAATTCCAACCACATCTTATACCATTAATTATACTCATTTTAAATATAAACTGACACTCATTCTGCATAGACACCAATCCTTCATAGACACTCATTCTACGGCTTCTTACCTTCTGTTACCCAGTCATAGAATTCCTTCTCAGTAATAATCTGCACTCCGAGTTCCTTTGCCTTTTTGTTCTTTGAAGAACCGGAAAGATTATCATTATTTATTAGGTAATTAGTTTTTGAAGTTACAGAGGCTGTGACCTTTCCACCCTTAGCTTCAATGGTTTCCTTGACCTCATCTCTATTCTTGTATATTTCAACAGAGCCGGTAATGGCAAAGTTAATGTTTTCGAAAATCTGTGCCTCTTCGCTCACAGCAACTTCTTCAAGTTCTATCTCTCCAAGGATGTCTTCAACCATCTTCTGGTTTTCTTCTTTTTTGAAGAAATCTACAAAAGAATTAGCCATTATATCACCAATACCATTGATGTCAATAAGCTGTTCATAACGAGCACTGCTTATTTGCTGCCAATCGAAATTAAAGTTTTTACATATTAGTTTTGCGTTGGACAATCCAACATTAGGTATTCCTAAACTGTACAGAAGCCTTATAACGCTTGTTTTACGTGCTTTTTCAACCGATGCAATAAGATTATTAAAGGACTTCTCTCCAAAACCCTCCATTACGACAATCTCCTGCTTCTTGTCTGCTATTCTGAATATGTCAGCTAGCTCCTTGACAATACCCTTTGAAATAAACTTTTCAATGGTTGCCTCCGAGAGCCCCTCTATATTCATAGCATCACGACTGACAAAGTGGGTAAAAAGCTTAAGATGTTTGGCCAGGCAATCATCATTTGTACAATAGAGGCATTTGACATCGCTAACCTGCCTTAGCTCGGTTTCTCCACCACAGACAGGACATTTCTCAGGAATTTCAATATTATTGCTCTTTGTATAGTTTTCTGATATTTGAGGTATTATCATATTTGCCTTATAAACCCCTACAGTATCTCCTATACCCAGTTCAAGTCCTTGCATAATACTTATATTATGAAGGCTGGCACGACTAACAGTAGTACCTTCTAACTCAACTGGTTCAAATATTGCAACGGGATTGATAAGTCCAGTCCTTGATGCACTCCACTCAATCTCAAGCAGCTTGGTTTCTTTTACCTCATCCTGCCATTTAAATGCGATAGCATCTCTTGGGAATTTGGAAGTTGTCCCTAGTGACTGTCCATAATTTATATCATCATATACAAGTACAAGACCATCTGAAGGAAAATCATTTTGTTCAATCTGACTTGCAAACCAATTAATTTCTTCCTTGATATTATCTCTATTAACAGCTTTGAAATGGACTACTTCAAAGCCCTGACTTTTTAGCCATTCCATTTGTTTAATTCGAGAGTTTTGGAAATCCACTTCATCAGCTCTTACAACAGAAAACGCAAAGAAATGAACATTCCTTTGTGCAGTAACCTTGTTATTAAGCTGTCTAACTGAACCACTGCAAAGATTACGAGGATTTTTGTACTTAGCTTCTACATCTTCTATATCAGCGTTTATCTTTTCAAAGTCAGAATAACGTATTATGGCTTCCCCTCTAATTGTTAGTGTGCCCTTGTAGCCTATACTAATAGGTAGGTTCTTAAATACCTTTGCATTATTTGTAACAACCTCTCCCACTTCACCGTTTCCTCTTGTAACAGCTTTTATGAGTTTTCCATCTGAATAAGTAAGTACGATGGTCAAGCCATCAAGTTTCCATGAAAGCATTCCTGTTTGATTTCCTAACCATTCCTTTAGAGCATCAGCGTCCTTTGTCTTGTCTAAAGACAGCATGGGCTTCTCATGTTGTTCCTTGGGAAGAGTAGATAATACCTCATAACCAACATTTATAGATGGGCTGTTTGCAAGTACTATTCCAGTTTCTTTTTCAAGCTCTTGTAATTCGTCGTATAGCTTGTCATACTCAAAATTGGACATTATTTCTCTATCTTCCTGGTAGTATGCTTTTGCTGCATTATTCAGCTGCTCTATCTTGTTTTTCATCTGTTCAAGCAGGTTACTCATTTTACGTCCTCCAAAATTAGAAAATGGTTTCAAAAAAAATTATAGCATATCTTTTAAACCATTTTGTAAAAAGTTTTAGGGCAATAACCATCTGTTGTTAATTTTTTGTACCTTCATATCTTCTAAGGTTCTAATAATAGCTGTACACATTGATTGTGCCGACTTTTGTCTGAATTCCTTGGAACAGAGCTTGGTTCTGTCAGCCTTGTTTGACATATAGCCAACCTCAACAATGACAGCGGGCATTGAAGTAAACTTCAGCACAGCTAGATTGGGGCGCTCAATAATGCCATTGTCCTTCATTCCTAAGTCATATACCAACTGCTTTTGTATATTTTGCGCAAATATCTTTCCGGTCATGGACTTTTGCTGCCCCGGAGAATCTTCACAGTAAAGAGTTTCAGTGCCATGATAACTAGGGTTATCCGGCATAATATTGTTGTGTATACTAATAAATAATGTGGCGCTTAGCCCATTCGCTATATTAGCACGAGACCATAAATCAATAAATTCGTCCTCCTGCCGAGTATAAACAACATTAATATTATGTTTTTCAAGTAATTTTCCAAGGCGTTTGGCGATATCAATATTAAGTTTTTTTTCCATAACACCATTTTTTTCTGCTCCTTGGTCCTTTCCACCATGCCCGGCGTCAACAACAACTATAACTGTCTTTTGACGCTCCTCCCTATACTTCTCCATCTCTTTTTTTATCATCTGCTGTTGCTTTATTTCATCTGTTTCGCGGACTCTGGATGGGAAAAAATTAATAACACTTCTGGCATTAGGGCTAGCTAATATAGCAGCAGAAAAAATCAATAATATAATAACAAGAACAAAGAGTTTATACCTCCTAGTAAAAATCCCCTTGCTTAAGCGTTTATTGCCTCTAGTAAACTTAACTTTATGTTTATATCTATCTAGCATGCTGAGCCTTCAATCTGTAATATTTATAGTCGATACTCATTGATTGATAATCATGTAATGTGTATTCTATTAATGCGTATTCTATTAATGCGTATTCTATTAATGTGTATTCTATAATTCTTATTCTTTAGTTTATATACTTATTAATGTCTTTCAAGGTAATTCCCTGATGCAATGCAATATTTAAGCCGTTAGCCACTACCTTTGAGACTCTGTTTATAATGTCATCTATTTCTTTTGGTGTTACGATAAGTTGCCCTACATAAGGATTTAGCGCTTCCTGCAGCAGTTCATATTTCTCATCTCGATTAATGGACTTAAGCATATTGTAAAAATCCTTGCTTCCCTTTGCCTCATTCATCATACTGTCTATAACCAAGTCCATAGCATCATTTGTCAGTGTTGCTGCATCAACAACCGTAGGTACTCCAATTGCTATTACCGGAACGCCCAACGTATTCTTTGTCAGCTCTTTTCTCTTGTTACCAACTCCAGCCCCGGGCGAAATACCTGTATCCGCAATCTGGATTGTGGTGCTAACCCTCTCCATATTTCTAGCGGCAAGTGCATCAATTGCTATTACAAAATCAGGTTTGACTCTTTCCACTACTCCTCTTACCACTTCGCTGGTCTCTATACCAGTAATACCAAGTACTCCTGGTGCAAGTGCACATACTGGCCTTACACCCTCGTCCACATGCTCCGGAACATATTCGAGCAAGTGCCTTGTAACCATAAGACTGGACACTACCTTCGGGCCAAGTGAATCAGGAGTAACATTCCAGTTTCCCAGTCCAATTACAAGAATTGTAGAATCATCCTTTAGCTTAAGCATATCGACAAGCTCCTTTGACATATGCTTTATGGTCTTTTCGTGGAGCTCTTCATCATTAAATTTCAAGTCCGGGACCTCAAGTGTTATATAATTGCCTATTGGCTTTCCTATGGCCTGTTCGCCCGCCTTTGAAGTAATACGAACCCTGGTAACCTTTACCTCTTCATCGCCATCATTTTCAACAATGACCCCAGGTGGTGTCCTCTGTTGTGCCTGCTGCTCATTGGATTGAGAACTATTAATGAAAATCTCGTGTGCTTCAATCGCCAAATCGGTTCTTCTATTTTTGAGAGTAATCATAATATAGATCCTTTCATATAAATCATCTTGTGTAATTACTATTATTTTCACTTTCTATATTTTTAGCACAAAAAAGAAAACTTTTTTACTTGCATTTTGTTGCTTAACGTGGTAGAATATCTTACGTTATGGGCAAGAAACGGTTCTATACCGATTAATGAATAAAGCATTTTGCTCAAGTTAAGCAAATTTAGGCTCGCAGGAGGTGAATACTTTGCCAAACATTAAATCTGCAATAAAGAGAGTTAAAGTATCAAAAACTAAAACATTAAAGAATGTTGTTAGAAAGTCAGCTTTAAAGACTTCAATCAAGAAGTGCAAAGAAGCTATCGCTAATGGTCAGGATACTGCTGCAGAATCATTTAAGAACGCTACTAAGGCTTTAGATAAAGCAGCAGCTA
>JAEYTP010000073.1 GCA_023433945.1 Bacillota bacterium
GCAGTTAAGCATCCTAGTGCCGATGATACTTGGTTGGAGACGACCTGGGAAAGTAGGAATCTGCCAGATTTATATCAAGACCTCATGTTAATAGCATGGGGTCTTGTTTTGCGTTATAACATACTATGGCCTCTAGATAGAATAAGTGCTATATCAGCAATTAAAACCTATAAAATAGAAGATAATTATAAAAATAATTAACATAATTAATATGTTTTATATAGGTTATGATGGTATAATATACAAATATGGTAATAAATAATTAAATACTAAGAATTATGCCAATAATTACACCAATTATATTCAGGAGGCTATTGTTCATGAAAAAAAACATAAAAATCGTCGCAATTTTACTGGTATTTATTCAGCTTCTTACAATGCTTAATTTACCTATTATGAAGACATATGCTGCTACAGATGGGTCAGATCTTAAAGTAAACATTTCGTCGCCAAATAAAAGTGTAGTATTAGGAAAAACTACACGCGTAAAGGTAGATTTAAACAATACCAATACAACAGATTGGATATATAATATAAATATATCGCTAACTCTTCCCAATGGTTTAAGGTATGACGCTACTGATATCTCAATGGTTGCACCATCTGAGATTAAGGTTGATCCTACAACAAAGCAGCAGACGATCAAATGGAATGATATTAAGGATTTGGCACCTAATGAAACAGATTTTTTTTATATTCCAGTTAAGCTAAGCACCGATTACATAATAACTTCAACAATTACTCAGTCTTCCATTTCGTTTGGTACTCAGCTGACAGGAAACTTGACTATAAAAGGAAGTAATGATGCTCATCGATATGATACTCCTGCAGATATGATTGAAACCCCCTCGTTTGTAATAACTGCAATGCCATTTGAAGTTACTGCAAATAATCCAGGTAAACAATTAAAGGGGGCAGGAACAACTTTAGATGAAAGTGACGATTACAACCAGTATACATATAGCATATCTCTGATTAATAATGATAAATATTCATCAAGTGTAAGCTTACAGGATATTTTACCTAATGGTGTGCAGGTAACTAGCTCAAGTATTAAAATTGATGGAGCAGACGTAGTCCCCGACTCGTATGACTTAAATGATACCACCACTGTTATGTTTAATGAAATAAGCTTAGCCGCAGGACAGACAAAAATAATAACAATTAAATCTGCTATCTTCAATAAGACTACAATGGGTTCAGCTGTAAATAGTGGCAGTATAATAGCTGACGGTCAAGAACTTGTAAGTAATATTAGCTACTCAGGTAGTTGTGCACAAGATACATATACTCAGGTTTATTCAGGTAATACAACTTCAAGTGTAACCGCAAAGGATATAATAATCACAAAAAGTGTTAATACATCGACAGGTGCCTACAATACGCCTCTTACCTATACTATTACTGTACGGACAAACGAGTACTATCCTGTGAATTCGGTAGTTGTCTCTGATACCATGGGCGATGGACAAGCCTTTGTTAATGCTAGCTCGGATATTGTGACTCCATCTGTAACTACCAGTGCAATAATGACCAATTATCGGGCTAATATGGAGTGGGATGTTGGTTTGATACCAGAAAAGCAGATAAAAGTATTTTCCTCAAGCTCAACAATAGGCACAGTTTGGGAGAACAATCAACCAATAGTTGCTGGAGATTATATTTTAAATTCAGCAAGGGTTACAGGTCAAAGTACTTTTGAAAGTTACAGTGCCACACCATATGATGCAGATTCTACAAGAGTAGCAATAGCTAAGCCTGGAATCGACCTAAGCCTACTTACCATAAATGGCAGTTCACCCTCAGGAGTTGAACCATATCAGGTCAAAGTTGGGGATGTACTTGAGTACAGGCTGGATTATACTGCTCAGTCTTTAGATTCTCAGCAAAAGAACGTAAGCATAATTGATTTCTTTCCTGAAGGAACCCAACCCACAGGAGCGGCAATTTACTATGTAAATGATAGTATAATGGCATGGACAGATCCGAGCGTTGGCAATGGAGCAAATGTTGATAGTGACTTTATATCTACAAATGATAAATTTAAAGCAACATTCAATTATATAAATAGAAATATAAAGCTTTCAGTCGTATATAAGCTTCTTGTTAGAGACTCATCAATAATAACTGACCAAAAGCAGGCTTATAACCTTGCAAAGCTTTCATACAATAATACAGATGGCACTATTAATAGTGAGAGAGATCAAATAAATATATTATATCATGCTCCTGTTCTCTCCATTGATAAAAATACAAATCTAAATACAACATCTGTATCAGCACTATCAGCAGGAGATAGTGTTACCTTTAGCATTGATATTCAAAACACAGGAGCAGGACCAGCATACGACGTTGTTATAAGTGACGCAGTACCAGCTGAGATGGATAATATTACGAATATTTCGGGTGCAGGGTTTACACTAACAGGTAACAATATAGAATACGTAATACCCGTTATTGCAGCAGGAAGTACAGTAAGTGTAAAATATAGCGCAAAAGTAATAGCTTCAATTGGTGGCAAAAAAAGCTTTCAGAATAGTGCTTTACTTGTATCCTACAAGAAATTTACAGGAGGAACGAGCTATTCAGAAGGAAAGACCGATTCAGTAGCCATGCAGGCAAAGGCCCCACAATTTTTGAAGACTGTAATTGACAAGAGCAGAAGTACGCTAAGCGTGGGGGACTGGGTGGTATACGAGTTATCTGTAACAGCATCAGGAATAACTTTGTATAATACCACTATTACTGATGCCTTTCCAAATGGACAAAGCATAAGTGCTAGCGCAATTTTTAGCAGCTATGATACTACAGCCGATTCAGGCACACCATATGATTCCTCAAAGTTGACAATATCAGGCAGCAATCTTACTGTCAGCGGAATAGGTACGTCAGGTACACTAGCTAATAGTACGCACAAGGTCTATGTGAAAGCACAAATAACATCCACTACTGCTACACAGACAAATACTGCAACACTTTCCTGGCAGGACAAGGCATCGGGAGGAACAAAATGGACTACTTCTGATACTGAGGCTGTTAATGTAAAGGTACCAACTCTCACGGCTTCATGGACTCCTGCGGGACCTATATCAATGGTTACAGGACAAACCCAGACATATGTATTTAAAATAACAAATTCAAATACTAGCATGGCACACAATTTTAGTCCATCTATAACTATGCCAGAAGGTTTTTCAGCCTCCTATACAGGGAGTACTGGGCCAGCACTTACATTAGTTAGCAATACCACATCAGGGGGCATAAGAACCCTGAAGTTTTCTGAGACTGACCTAGATGCAAACAAAAACATACAAATTGGTATAACAGTAACTCTCGATAGACAGCAGGCAGCGGGACTGTCACAAGATATTAAGGGACATACAGGAAACTACTATACAACTGAAACAAATTATTTACAACGTACAAGTGCTACATCAACCACAAGTGTGAGATCCCCTAATGTAACCATTACAAAAGCTGTCGAGTCAACAACAAATGGGACTAGTCTTACAAATATGAGGCCAGGGGATGAAGTAATATTTAATGTTAACTTAACAGTATCCAAGGGTACTGAGGTTTTCCAGCTCAAAATGAATGATATTCTACCCGCACAGTTGACATTTGAAAGCTTTACCTATAATGGTACAGAGTATACTAATGCTTCTGACCTGCCTTTTCTTATTTCAAACCATGAGGATGCAGTTTCTGATAATATAACATACGACATCAAGGTTAAGGCAAGGGCAAGCACAACTTATAACTATGGTACTAGTACCAGTACAACAGTAACAAATAAGGCAATAGTAATGTGGAACATGCAGGATAATGCAATCTCAACATCAGCCTCAGCAATAAAGAGTATTACAATAGTACAGCCTAAAATGAATGTTGACTCGTTTATTACAACTAATGGAGATATTACCTTTAATTCTGTAGGACAGAAAATATATTTTGCGGGTAAAGTAAATAATTCTGGGAGCAATACTGCTTATAACGTTAAGGTTGTCGCAAAGATACCTACGAATACTGCTATAAACGTGGAAGCTAGTGATATCTCAAATGGTGGAACTTATGACTCCACACTGCGCACAATTACCTGGACGATTCCAACCCTATCAGCATCAGGAATACAAAATCTTTCATTTTCTCTATCAGAGGACGGGGATTTATCGACCAGATCAGATGGTAGAATCAGCTTCTTGGTTGAAGAATATTTCTCTACTCCTAATGCTGGAGCAAAGCAATATAGTCAGGTAGGACCTTTAAACATAGACCTGAACGAGCCTCCTAAAGTACAGGCGAATTATAATTTTACTATATTAGAAGATTCTACAACAGGTGGTGCAATAGTTGCAAATGATGCCAATGGGAATACTCTTACTTACTCTTTGACTCAAAATGTATCTTTTGGAGCAATTACACTAAATGATTCTACTGGTGCTTGGACATATAATCCTGGTAGCGATAACTTTGGGAGTGTATACTTTATTGTTTCAATTTCTGATTCAAAAGGTGGTGTAGCTCAATCTCGTGTAGATATTAATGTTCTTCCTGTGAATGACCAGCCCTCATTTACAAGAGGCTTAGACATAACTGTTTTGCAAAATAGTGGAATTTATGTAGGAGAATGGGCTCAAAGCCCATATGCTGGTGCCGGAAATGAGGGTTCACAGACTCTTACCTACGAAATTGTTAGTATTACAGGCTCGGGTGAAATATTTTCAACATTGCCTGTGATTAGTAATGGGGGAGCTATCACACCAGGAGCTATTACATTTACACCAGCAAATAATGTAATAGGTACAGCAACCTTAAATATTAGATTGAAAGATGATGGTGGAACTGATAATGGAGGTATAGATACCTCCGCAACTATACAGTGTGTCATTACCATCAAATATGTAAATCAGGTACCAAGCTTTACAAAGGGTTCAGATGTAACCATTATTACCAACAACGGTCCACAGACCTTAACTGGTTGGGCTACAAATATAAAACCAGGGCCAGCAATTGAAAACTACCAGATTACACATTTTGAAGTAACCTCTGTTTCAAATTCAGCACTGTTTTTAACTCCTCCGGCAATTAGTGCAAATGGTACGTTAACCTTTACACCATCACCAGGAGCAATAGGGGTATCTACAGTTACTCTTCTGATTAAGGACAATGGGGGTACTGCTGATGGAGGTGTTGATATATCAGCAACTCAAACCTTTAATATAACTATAAATCCTGTACCACCACCAGTGCCAGTACCTGTGCAACCACTACCCGGGCTGACGGTACCTGATTATAGCTACCAAACAAAGATTAATGCCCCGGTAAGTAACAAGGTGGTGGCCACCTCAACTCAAGCTAATATGCCTCTATCTTATAGCTTGAATGCTAAACCTTTACATGGCTCAGTATCAGTTGCATCAGACGGCAAGTGGGCATATACACCGACAAATGACTATGTTGGTACAGATATGTTTACAATAAAGGTTGTAGACTCAAACGGGACGGTTGCTACTTCATATATAAAGATTACTGTTAAAAATGGATTAACCTTCAAGCTTTTAGGAACAGTGAGAGAGAAAGAAACTCGTAATACTATTAAGGATACTACCATAAAACTTTATGACTCCAAGGGAAAGCTTATTGGAACTAAGGTAACTGATTCTACAGGCAAGTATGATTTTGGTGAGGTAGCTGAGGATGTTTACTCTATAATTGCTACTAATGATTTGTATGCCCAAAATCAGCGGTATATTGAGGCAAAACAGGATAATGCAGTAAATGGTGTTATTACTGCAGACATCGACTTGGTTGGTTTTGATATAAGCCTTGTGGCAAATCCGTCTTCGATAATAGGTGACGGAATAGATGAAACAGTACTTACTTCAACTATTAAAGATAGATATGGAAGACCGTTAGCAGGAGTTACAGTAAATTTTGATGCTGCTACAGGAATTTTCTATGAAGGTAAAACGGCTGTAACAGACAAGAGCGGTGTTGCTACAGTACCTTACAGATCTATAAAAATTGAGGGTACTGTGGGAAAGAAAATCCCGGTTACTGCAACAGTTGTTGATCACGCAAGAGGCTTATACGCACGAGATCAGATTATTATAACCTTCGAGCCTGGTACAATTAAGGGAGTAGTAATTGACAATGCAACGGGTAAGCCAGTTGAGGGTGCAATTGTCGAAGTGGCAAAAGATTTCAACCGTGATGGAGTAATAGATTTTTATGCTAAACAGACCACACTTGCAGATGGTAAATATAAAATAGCTATTCCAAAGGGCAATGTTAGCTATGATATTAAGATAACAAAGAGCGTTAAGCTTGATGGTAAGGAAAAGGAAGTTACCTTCTTACAGCAGGTTAAAGCAGGAAAAATAACTGGCCATGGCAACGAAGTATTTAAATCAAATATAGTTGGGGTTGGTTCTGTTTCGCTGATAAAGCCTGATGGGAGTCAAGCAGTGATAATGGACACAGCAAAGCTGAGACTACAGGTATTTCATGAGAATGGAGCTATTATTAAGGGTAAAACCAGTGCTCTATCAAAGAGTGGTACATTCAGTATACCGAACTTGGAAGAGGGTAAAAATTATCAGTTCAAGGTAATGTACAAGCTCCCTAATGGCAGTGAAATAAGTATAGGCGAGGTTAAGGTAAAGCTAAGCCAAGATGGGGAAATGAATATAAGTCAAATATTGGTTGACCCGTATGGAAAGGTATATGAGGCGGTCTCAAAAGTACCTATTGAGGGAGCTACAGTAAAGCTTTTCTATGCTAATACTGATAGAAATAAAAAGAATGGCAATACCCCTGGTAAGCAGGTAGTTCTGCCTAATATACCTGACTTTCCGCCAAACCAGAACAAGAATCCACAAATCTCAGATGCAAATGGAGAATATGCTTATATGGTATTCCCTTATACGGATTATTACTTAACTGCAGAAAAGGTGGGGTATACAAAGTATACAAGCTCGGTAATTAAGGTGGAAGGTAGTATTGTTAAGCATGATATTGAAATGAAGCCTCTCAAGAATGCATCTAAGGATAAGGACGTTGCAGTGTATATTGAAGCTGATAATACTAAGTATGAAGAAGGTACAACCGCAACATTTACACTCAAGTATTTTAATAAGAGTCAGCAGTCAGTGAACAATTCAATGGTATCTGTAGTACTACCAAAGGGGCTCACAGCGGCTACTGCTAAGGGCGGTACAATAAAAGCTAAAACCATTACCTGGAACTTAGGTGCGTTGAAGCCTGGAGCAAAGGGACAATTAGTCTTTACAGCAAAAATAGACAAAATGACTACGGCAGAAAATATACTAAAAATACCTGCTACAATTACTAGTAAAGAAAAGCTTATTAATTTAGCAGATGATACATCAAGAATAGATATTTTGGGATACTCCAATAGATTTGTACATAAACATGAAAGATACATAAAGGGCTATCCGGACTATACCTTTAAACCAGATAGAAGTATTACGCGTGCAGAAGTAGCAGCAATATTTGCAAGAATACTAAAGCTACAAGACAAGATAACAAAAAACAAAATTTATAACGATGTACCAACAAATTTCTGGGCAGCCGACTATATACAGACTACTACTCAGATGGGGTTATTTACGATTGGGAAAGATAAAAAATTCCGCCCAAATGATGCTATTACAAGAGGAGAGCTTGCAATAGTTATTGCTAAATATCTAAAGCTAACAACGGATAATTCCGTTAAGCCGATGGAAACACACTTTACGGATATTTCAAATAATGCATGCTACAATGCAGTGGAACAGCTATATAGATTTAAAATAATAGATTTGTCTGCAAATGGCAAATTTAGACCGAACGACAAGATAAAGAGGACAGAAGCAGTAAGTATGATAAACAGGTTGTTATTTAGAGGGCCTCTAAACAATGTTAATAATACCTTCCCTGATATGACAAAAAAGAGTAGTTATTTTGGGGATAGTGAGGAAGCAATTAGAACGCACGAAAGTATAATTAACCCCGATGGAACAGAATCACTTACAAAATATATACCTGAGCCATTGTGGTAGCACATTAGAAATTAATAATTAGGCCAAATTTAAAATATCAGGGTGCATAAGCATCCTGATATTTTAATAAATGATAAAATATTACATGCGGTCGAGCCTCTTTTTGTTTGTTAAACCATTTACAAAGCACCCTATAAGTATTAAAATAAATGCAGAAATAAAACGGATTTTAAGGCAAAATACATATGTGAGAGGAAAAAATGAATAAGAATTTATTAATTGAAAATATAAACAGAATGAAGCAAGAGAGCAATGCAGTAATAGTGGCACATAACTATCAAGTTGATGAAGTACAGGAAGTTGCAGATGTTGTAGGAGACTCTTTTGCTCTAAGCCAGTATTGTGCTAAGAGTACTGCAGATACAATTGTATTTTGCGGGGTTCACTTTATGGCAGAGAGTGCAAAAATTCTTTCACCCGAAAAAACAGTACTGCTGCCAGAAATAAATGCTGGCTGTCCTATGGCGGATATGGTTACAGCTGAAGAGCTGAGGCAAGTAAAGAAGAAGTATCCTGGTGCTGTTGTGGTTTGTTACATAAACTCAAGCGCAGAGGTTAAGGCTGAGTGCGATATTTGTTGTACATCATCAAACGCACTACAGATTATCAATTCAATAAAAGAAAAAGACATACTTTTTGTTCCAGATAAAAATCTGGCTACTTACATACAGAAGTTGGCACCAAATAAGAACATAATCCTATGGGACGGATATTGTATTACTCACCATAAAATTAAGCCTGAAGAGGTTAAAGAAATCAAGAGACTTCACCCAGACGCTAAGCTTTTGGTCCATCCTGAGTGTAGAAATGATGTCGTTGAATTAGCTGACTTTGCTGGAAGTACAAAGCAGATTATTGACTACGCGAGGAACTCTGATGAAAAGAAATTTATTATTGGAACTGAAATGGGTGTCCTATATACTCTAAAGCAACAGAATCCAGATAAGACATTTTATCTAATGTCACCTGGTTTAATTTGTCCTAACATGAAAAAAACATCATTACAAAGCGTTCATGATGCGTTACTTAATAAGCAATACCAAATAAATTTAGATAAAGATATAATTGATAAGGCTGCAATATGTCTCAACAGGATGCTAGAGGTTTGCGGCTAAGGGTATACTTCAGAAAAGCTGAAGTCTGAAAGGTGGTTTCCACTATGGATGAGGTCAATATAAATGGTCAAGATATAGAAGTAATCAAAAAGGATGTAGTTATTGTCGGGAGCGGTATTGCAGGAGTATATACTGCATTGGAGGTTAATGATCAAAAAGATATCGCAATAATAACTAAGGAGACACTCGAAATGAGTAATTCTGTCCTTGCACAAGGTGGAATAGCGGTTTCATTAGATGAAAAGAATGATTCACCGGCACTACACTTCAAGGATACTTTGTTTGCTGGTGCAGGGCTTTGCGATGATAATAGTGTTTGGGTGCTTGTTCAAGAAGCTGCTCAGAATATTATGAAGCTATGCAGCTTAGGCGTTAATTTTGATAAAAACGGTGCTCACCAACTAGCTCTGACTAGAGAAGGAGCACATAGTGTAAATAGAATCATCCATTCGGGGGATACGACTGGTAAAGAGGTATGTGATAAGCTGATTGCAGTAGCACAACATAGAAAGAATATATCTATTCATGAAAGAAGTTACGCAGTCAAACTAGCGGCCAAAGAAGGTAAATGTTATGGTGTATATGTTTTTGATGTAGATACGTGCAAAATCAAGTTATTTAAGGCTCGTTCCGTTGTAATCGCAACGGGGGGATTCGGCCAGATATATTCCCATACATCAAACCCTGAGGTTGCAACAGGAGATGGAGTGGCTATGTGCCTACGAGCAGGAGCTGTAGCAATGGATATGGAGTTCATTCAATTTCACCCTACAGTATTATGTCTGCCCCAAGATAAGAGTTTTCTCATATCTGAGGCTGTAAGAGGTGAAGGTGCTCAACTCAAGAATATTAATGGTGAACGCTTCATGAAGAATTATCATGAACTAGGGGAACTTGCACCTAGGGATGTTGTATCTAGAGCAATATTCCAGGAAATGACCAATACCAACACAGACCATGTTTTTCTGGATATTACTTATAAAACAAGGGACTATCTTGAGAATAGATTTCCTAATATTTTTAAAACTCTTCTTGACTATGGTATTGATATGTCAAAGGATTACATACCTGTAGCGCCAGCAGAGCATTACTGTATGGGAGGAATACGTACAGATGTTCATGGCCGCACTAATGTAGATGGATTATATGCCTGCGGGGAGGTTGCGTGTACCGGAATACATGGAGCTAACAGACTAGCAAGCAACTCACTTTTAGAAGGACTTGTTTTTGGACACAAGATTGCAGTGGATATTAATGAGAAAGAACAGATTGCAAGCCACTATGAGGCTACTCTGCTACCTGGAGAGTATAATATTTCAAACGAAAATGATGATATGCTTCATAGTATTAAGAAAAAAATTCAGATTACAATGACTAAAAAGGTAGGCATAATTAGAAGCAAAGCAAGTCTTACTGAAGCAGTAGAGATTATTGAACAGTTGAAAGCAGAATGTAGTAAGCTAAACGGCTTTAGTCTTACCAAGCTAGAAGTAGATAATATGCTGCTTGTTGCAGGGCTTGTAATAGAAGCAGCTCTTCAAAGAGAGGAAAGCAGGGGAGCTCACTTTAGGTCGGACTTTAGCAAGACAGATGATATAAATTGGAGAAGAAGCATTATTAAGTCTATAAAACAGCTACAAGAAATTGTATAGATAATTTGGCTTAAGGAGGATGAATAGATGAAGTTGGACGCTCTATATATAACAGATACAATTATGAATGCATTAAAAGAAGATATGCCATTAGGTGATATAACCACCGATAATATTATTGGTGAAGATTCAGTTACCCGTGCTACATTTCTTGCAAAGCAGGATGCGGTTATAGCTGGGCTTATCGTAGCAAAGCAGGTCTTTTCTATATTGGATAAGGATGTGGAATTTACCACTTTTATCAAAGATGGAGATACTGTAAAAAAGGGAGATATTATTGCAGAAGTAAAAGGTTCTACAAGAGCACTTCTTAAGGCTGAAAGAACCGCCTTAAACTTTATGCAACGATTATCTGCAATAGCAACTATAACTAATAAGTATGTAAAGCTAGTAGAGGGAACGGGTGTAAAGGTAACAGACACCAGAAAGACCACTCCTGGACTAAGACTACTGGAGAAATACGCTGTTAGCTGTGGTGGCGGTTCTAATCATAGATTTTCCTTATCAGATGGAGTACTAATAAAGGATAATCATATAGCTGCGGCAGGAGGCATCAAAAATGCTGTTGAAGCTGTGAGAAAGAGTATTCCACATACTGTTAAGATAGAGGTGGAAACCGAGTCTCTTGAAGAAGTTCAAGAAGCATTAGACTGTGGAGCAGATATCATTATGCTTGATAATATGACAAATGATCAAATGATGGAAGCAGTTAAGCTCATAAACAAGAGGGCTTTAGTTGAAGCATCAGGTAATGTGTCAGAAGAGACAATTGTAGGTATTGCAAAAACAGGTGTAGATATTATATCAGTAGGAAAACTCACACATTCTGCAAACTCTGTGGATATTAGTATGAATATTGAATAGTAGATGTGGATTAAAAGAGCGCTGCTAAGGCTATTAATATGTACTGACCTCAAATAAGTTAGATTTATTAGTCTAAATTATTGGGGTTAGTTCAACAATAGCGGATCAGAGCTCTTTTTTATATATATTAATCTACACTAATAGGCGAAATTTATGCTGTTCAAAGGTGGTGTGAATAACTTTTTGAGTTATCCACATTTTTTAAAATATATCCACATACAAATATCTTAATATCCGTTAAACATGCTATTATACTGAGTTTTAAGGCTGTTTGCAAAACTAGTGTTTTCCACAGAACAGCTGTTTTGTGTGGAAAAAAACACAGAAAAAACACTAATATAATAACCAAAATTTAATAAAACACAAAATATTGTTTAGTACCTCTCCTATATATATCTATATTTTGTGTCAATAGTTAATGTATTAATAAAATAAAATTGTTGGTATTGTGGAAAACATGTACAAGCAAACTTAACCCTAGAATTAATTACCTAAATAATAAATAATGTTTAGAACAAAATAATACTGTTTACCAATTTAAATAAATGGAATGCGTGCTGTTTCATTTAAAAGGAGGCAGTGTCCATGAGTAGGCATAAGAGTTATATGTCAGAAGCCTTGAAAGAGGAAATTGCGAAAGAACTTGGCGTCTACGACACAGTTTCACGTGAGGGATGGGGTTCCGTCTCATCAAGAGATTGCGGTAACATGGTCAAGAAGGCCATTGAGATGGCTGAAAAGAGCGTAGTACCAAAATAAACTAAATTGGTGAATTAGGGACGGGACTTTACACTAAATTTGATTTAGAGTGAAGTCCCGTTTCAATATGTAAGTTAGTCCTACACTAGGAATTATTTGGAATAGAATGTTTGATTTTATTATGATATTAAAGTATTATATATAATGAGTAGTTTTATAAGTAACGATTTTATCTGATATGTAGACAGGTAACAATAAGTTACTTAAGAAGGGATGGATTTTGGATTTGAGACAAGCGTTATTAATATACAACCCTATGTCAGGTGGTCATAAAGTTCCTAATGAGCTAGACTTCATATTGGCATCGTTCCAAGATAAGGGTATTTTGGTCCAACCATATAGATTAATCAACTCAGATACAGACTACTTAGTAAATGAATTAAGGTCGGGGAAATACGACTTTGTTATTGGTTCAGGTGGAGATGGCACCATCAACTTTGTAGCTAACATTTTGCTCATGAATGGGATAGACCTACCGTTAGGAATTATTCCATCCGGTACATGTAACGATTATGCAAGATGCCTTGGCATTTATACGCTAAAGGAAAGCATTAATGTTATTCTACAGGGGAATAAAATGAAAAGCGATGTGGGATATATAAATGACTCTCAATACTTCCTCAGTACTTTTGCAGGAGGGAATTTCGTTGACGTATCATTTAATACTGATAATGAATTGAAGAAGAACTTTGGGCCTTTTGCATATTACCTGAAGGGAATCACAGAAATTAAAAATATTAAGCCATTTGATTTAAAGGTCAAGGCGGATGATAAGTACATAGAAGGCTCTTTTTTATTGTTTCTCGTAATTAATGGAACAGAGGCTGCCGGTTTCTCTAATATATCAAAGGAAGCAGACCTCACTGACGGGTTGATGGATATTATACTTTTGAAAAAATGCTCTAATATTAATTTGGCAAGTATTTTTTTCAAAGTTCTTAACCATGAGTCTCTCGATAACAAAAGTGTTATTATTATCAAGTCAAAAACATGTGAAATAATGAGTAACACTCCTGTGCCTATTACACTAGATGGTGAAAAATCAGAGTATTTCCCTGCCAAAATAGAATTCAAACAACAAGCCCTAGAGGTTTTTATACCATAGTGCTTCTTACGCCTAGTGCAGCTTTTTTACGGGCGCTGCTGTAAGGGGCTGCGAGAGAGTAAAATTATAGCTGCACTTAGCGTAAGAAGCACAGCCAAACAAGCAAAATGCATAGTGCAGCTTTTTTTTATTTTGCCCAATTTAAATGGCATATGATAAGAATCTAAAATTAGCTTAGTTCTAGTCATATGCCATTTATAAACTTTTATTTAGGGTATATAAGGGAAGGGCTGTGCAGCTTTCATTTTTAACCCATTATAAGCCCACTATAAGCAGAAGTTTATATTGTTGACCTCTACTTATATTTAGTCAGCTACTTCTTCCTCACCAGTAGAAGGGCCTTTTTTCATGCAATCAATCTTGTCAATAATACCTGGAACCAAATCTAGCAGCTTGTCTAGGCCACCCGACTTGTTGATAGGAAGAAGCTCAACCTTACTACCCTGAATAACAAGTACTGCTGTAGGTGATATTTTTGCTCCGGAGCCTGCTCCACCACCAACAGCTGATGGCCCCTTATCTACATTTTCACTTCCACCACCGCTACCCATTCCAAAGACAACACTGATAAAAGGTACTAAAGTAGTCTCTCCTATTTGTATTGGTTCACCAACTACAGTCTTTGTCTTAAAAAAGTTCTCCAATTTCTCAAAAATTAAATTAATGCTATCACTACAATCAAATGCAGCCATATCAATTACCTCCTCTTATTTTTTGTTTAAATTTATTGATATATATATTTCTAAATGGCTTAGAAAACAAACACTCCAGACCTATTACTACTAATCGGATTATCTGAACTCTTCCACCTATTAAAAAACTTCCCTCAAGTACTTCATCATCAAAAACGGGATGTAGTTCTATATCGTATTGTGCAGTAGCGCTGGTAATAATACCTGCAGCAGCACAAGTCATGCCTGTCAAGGAAGGGTCCTCAAACCCATATCTTAACCTGACCTCAAAAGCTTGGGGTTTAAGGTATTTAAGTGCTTTTAAGGCATAATGGAGCATACTTTTAATTAATTCAGCTGAAATACCCATATTTTTACTGCCTGACTTACTTTTTTGCGGCTCCGGTATCTTAATTGAGGTACCCTTTGTTACCATGCTTTTAATTGTTATATGTTTTGAGATGTAAAATATATTAATATATGCACTTAACCCATTTGAATTGTATTTGTAGCTCATGCCCAGTGCTCCAAACAGCCATTTAATGCTACCATTACACTCCAAATTATCAAAACGTGTTCCACAGGAGAAGTATGTAAAAGGTATAAGGAGTACCATTAAAAGCAGTATTGCAATGATTAGCAAGATAAAGAGCAATATTTTTAATATAATATATAGAATAAACATGCCTTATCCTCCTAGACTATTTGGCAATTAAGGCTTTTGCACCATGCTTTATACCATTAGACGCCTTTTTCAACAATTTAGGAGCCTGCTTAACTCCAGGGATATATTTTATGAATGCACTGGAGTTTTTAAGGCTTTGCTTTTGCGCATCCCAAACTTTAGCCGTAGTACCTCTATTGTCCTTTGCAAGCTTATCAATTAATTCAATTCCTATCGAGTTAAGCTCCTGCGGGTATTCAACATCATAATTTGTTTTATCAGACAAATCCCACATAATTAGCTTTATCTCTGCAGCCTCTTTTCTGCAATGTGAGCAGATATTAAGATGTGCTTCAACAAAGGTCCTTTCCAAAGAATCTAAGTTACCCTCTATATAATCTTGTAAAAGAGATGTATCTATCAAATTACAGCTCATTGTATAAACCTCCCAGTATATTTAAGCTTCTCCTAAATTATTCAGCCCTCTGCAATAATTCTGAATCCATTCATAATCTAGCTTCCCCATACCCCTTGTTGTCTCAAGTCTTCCTTCAATTGCTTACGTCCGTTATGTATAAGTGTTTTTACCGTCCCGAGAGGGATTTTCATGTTACTGGCGATATCCTCGTACTTCATATTTTTCATGTGCCGCAACAATATTGCCATTCTCGTTTTACTATCAAGGTTATTTATTGAGCTTAGCAGTATAACCTTTGTTGATTTACAATCCATAACACTATCAACTCTGTCACTAGACTCAAGACTATCCTGGAATTCATCTCCACTAGGGAGTGTCTCGTTTAGGGAGACTAGCTCCCTTTTCCCACGCTTAAAGTTTATACACTTATTGACAGTGATTTTCTTTATCCAAGGCAAAAGGGAATACTTATCGTCAAAGGATTTAAGTCCCTTAAAAGCTGATATAAAAACCTCCTGAGTGATATCCAGAGCGTCTTCTTTATTTCCAGAGAAGTTATAAGCAATTGAATAAACATATTTGTTGTACCTCTCATAGAGATGTCCCAGGCCTTTTTTGTTATTCTTTTTATATTCTTTTATTATGGTAAGGTCTGATATCTCCAAACTCATTAAGTACTCCATATATTTTTTTATAATAGTTTTAAAGCTTACATACATATATACACCCTAAATAATAGAAAGTTTTAAAAAAAATAAAATAATTATATAAAATTTTGATAAATAGTAGAAATTTAAGTATTCCATTATTTTATATAGACGCAAAAAGACTATCATTAATAGAATTTTCTAATTAACGATAGCCATTTTAGTAATGATTATTTAGCTTTTTAGTAATGATTATTTGTTTATATCAGTACATCTTATGTTTTTCGTCCATTTGAGCAACAAGCAGTTGATTCCTGCCATTAACCAAGGTTTTTCTCACATAATACCCATTGCTTTGTAAAATATCGTATAGTTTGTCATTTTGATGATAATAGTTATTTCCGACATCCAAAATCAGAACTTCTCCTGGTTTTAGCCTAGAGGATACAACGCTCAAGCAATTATCCTCATGCAGTGATTCGGCGTTAAGAACATTATTCTGTAGCTCCATATTATTTACACCCCATTTATATAAAGTATAAATTTATTATTGTCCGACAGTGCAAAAAATATTTTTCAAAATACTTGTATAAAAAAATGTAATAAGGGTCAATATATAAATGACCTCACAAAATACATTTTGACCCCCTTTACATGGTTAGTCACAACGACTAACCTCTTTTTTTGTCCAAATTTATACAAGCATTTTTCATAGTACAGACATATCTACAAACAGGTTCAATACAAGCTTCTCCATGCTCTTCAATAATTTTTACTATAGAGCTTCCTACAATAATGCCATCAGCATACTGAATAAGCTCCTTTGCCTGTTCGGGAGTGGATATTCCAAAGCCAAGTGCAACAGGGGTGGTTGAAACAGAGCGAATAGAAGAAATAACCTCTTTGATTTTTGTATCAAAAGAACTCCTTATTCCAGTTACACCCATTGATGATACACAGTAGATAAAGCCCTCCGAACGAGTAGCAATCATTGAAATGCGTTCTTCTGAGGTAGGTGCAATCATAGAAATTAAAGAAACACCGTATCTTTTGCAGTAGGGAAGTATCTCACCATGCTCCTCATAAGGCAAGTCAGGTATAATAATGCCACTTATACCGCATTCGTTGCATTTCTTGAAAAAGCTCTCATACCCATATTTAAACACTGGATTAATATAGGTCATTATAGCCAAGGGTACCTTTATACTTCCTCTTATGCCAGAGAGCATATCAAATATCTTGTCAGTAGTAGTTCCTGCTAAAAGTGCACGTTGACTTGCACGCTGAATGACAGGGCCTTCAGCGACAGGGTCTGAGAAGGGGAGCCCTAGCTCAATCAAATCCGCACCAGCTTCTGCCATTGATATAATCAACTCTCTTGTGGTTTCCAGGTTTGGATCACCAGCGGTTATAAATGCCACAAATGCATTTCTCTCTTTGAAAGCCTCCGATATCTTATTCACACAAATCCCTCCCCATATACTTTGCTATAGATGCAACGTCTTTGTCACCTCTACCGGAGAGGCATATTACAATGCTTTGGTCCTTATTCATTGTTGGTGCAAGCTTCATGGCATATGCTACGGCATGGGCGCTTTCTATTGCAGGGATAATTCCCTCAGTCCTTGTCAGGTAACGAAATGCATCTACAGCCTCATCATCTGTTATTGCAACATACTGAGCTCTGCCAATATCATGAAGATATGCATGCTCGGGACCAATGCCGGGGTAATCAAGACCTGCTGAAATAGAGTAAACAGGTGCAATCTGTCCGTAGTTATCCTGACAGAAGTAGGATTTCATACCATGGAATATCCCTATGCTTCCTGTGGCAATTGTTGCAGCGGTATCACTGGTATGGACACCTTTGCCAGCAGCTTCGCAACCTATGAGCTTAACAGTTTCATCCCCTATAAAATCATAGAATAGCCCCATCGCATTACTACCGCCGCCACAGCAGGCAATAACGGCATCTGGAAGCTTGCAGGTTTTTTTATGCATTTGTGCCTTAACCTCGATGCCAATAACGCTCTGAAAGTCACGAACCATTTCAGGATAAGGATGAGGTCCCATTACTGAGCCAAATACATAAAAGGTATCATTAACCCTTGTAGTCCACTCGCGAAAGGCTTCATTAACTGCATCCTTTAGTGTCTGCGTTCCACTCATAACACTATGAACCTTTGCACCTAAGAGCTCCATTCTAAAAACATTGAGAGCTTGTCGACAGGTATCCTCATGCCCCATGAATATCTCGCATTCCATCCCCATTAGAGCAGCTGCAGTAGCAGTGGCGACACCATGCTGGCCTGCGCCTGTTTCAGCAATAACTCTTGTTTTTCCCATACGCTTTGCTAATAGCACTTGTCCTAAGACATTGTTGATTTTGTGTGAGCCAGTATGGTTTAGATCCTCTCTTTTGAGGAATATCTTTGCACCACCTAAGGCCTCTGTTAACTTTTGGGCATAATACAAAAGAGACGGTCTTCCTGCATATTCACACAGCAGGACTGACAATTCCTTCATAAATTCGGGGTCGGATTTGTAATAGTTATAATTTTTTTCAATACTTATTAATTCATTTACTAGGGTCTCAGGTACATACTGTCCACCAAAGATACCGTATCGTCCTCTATCCATTTAATCTCACACTCCTAACCAAGTTCATTATTTTTCCGCTATCCTTTTGCCCATCTGTTTCAACTCCACTGCTAACATCTATACAAAATGGCTTTACAGTGGTTATAGCAAGTGAAATATTATCTATATTAATACCCCCTGCCAGATAGAAAGGTTTATTTATATCACGTATAAGACTCCAATCAAAGGTTGTGCCACTACCTCCATAGCAATCTTTACTGTAGGTATCCAAAAGAAGGTAGTCGCTTTTGTAATTATTTGCTTGCACAATATCAGAGGCCGTCTGTACTCTTACTGCTTTAATAATATCTAATGGAACGGTGCTTTTTAGCCTAGATATGTACGAATTATCCTCATCACCATGAAGCTGAACCATATCTATAACACCTGATAGATAGTGAAGTTCTACGGTTTCTATGCTTTCATTTACAAATACCCCAACTGTCTTTATGCTTTTGGATAAATACGCTTTTAAGTTAACCGCCATTTCTAATGTTATCTGTCTTTTACTTTTTGCAAATACAAAGCCCACAAAATCTGGCTTTGCTATATTTACTGCTAGAATGTCATTCACTCTGCTCAGACCACATATCTTGACTTTGCTCATAGCTTCCTCCCTGAATCAGGTTTACAAACTAAAATATATTAAATCTAGAATATTTATTAATAACCTTAACCTCCACCTACTTAAAAGAATAACTTGAATCTCCGCCTATTTAAAAGAACAACTTGAATCTCCACCTATTTAAAAGAATAACTTGAATCTCCGCCTATTTAAAAAGTATTTTGGACACTTCTAAAAATTATTCTAAGGTTTTAGAAGCATTTAATAAAAGAGATTAGTTCCTAGTTAGTGCGCCTTTAAGTTGGCTCAAGCATTGTGATATGTCGTGACTCCTCATGAAGGCTTCTCCTATTAAAACTGCGGAAGCATTGATATCACAAAGTTTTCTTATATCCTCTAGGGTACTGATACCACTTTCGGATACAAAGATTATATTATCGGGGATATATTTTCTTAATGAAATACTAGTATTAATGTCTACTTCAAAGGTTTGAAGATTTCGATTGTTGACACCTATTATGCGTGCCTTGGCGGCAAGCGCACTCTCAACCTCTTCTTGGCTGTGTGCCTCAACAAGGCAGGAGAGCCCTAAGCTGTCTGCAAGCTCAATATATCTAGAAAGGGTGATGTTATCAAGCAGCGAGCATATTAGTAAAATAGCGTCTGCTCCTATTAACTTAGACTGATATATCTGGTATTCATCTATAATAAAGTCCTTTCTAAGTACTGGAATTGCTACTTGTTGCTTTATCTCACTAAGATAAATGTCACTGCCAAGGAAAAAGTCAGGCTCTGTAAGTACTGATATTGCATTAGCGCCTGCACTTTCATATTCTCTGGCAATATCTAAATATGGGAACCTATGAGCAATAATACCCTTTGAAGGGGAGGCTTTTTTGACCTCACATATAAAGGACATACCAAGAGACTTAAGTGACCTCTCAAAGGGAAAAGTGAAGAGGGGGTTGCAGGTATCAGGATTAGGGTGAGAATAACACTCACTCCCACCTATAGCAGTATACTGAGAGTTAATAGTAACAATGCACTCAGGCGTATGGGGCTGAGAAGCCAAGGCAAGAGCCAACAGTTTTATTTCTTCAAGAGGAATGATTTGTTTTTGTTCCTTAATTCTTTGTCTGGTACGTTGTACAATTTTATCTAGTATCATTGTAAACCTCCTGAAAAAGAGTTTGAGAGCTCTACAAAGCGAAGCAACTGCTGCTTTGCCTTGCCACTGTCAATTATGTTTTTTGCCATTTCAATACACTCCCTTAGAGTGATATTATTATGTGACATATAGAGGCAAACGGCAGCATTTAGCACTACTACATCCCTCTTCGGGCCAGGCTTGCCATCCAGTATATCCAGAGCAATTACAGCATTCTCTTTTGCAGTACCGCCTGTCAGCTCATTTGAGCCACAGCGCTTTAAGCCAAATTGTTCAGGGGATAGAAAGAAGCTGTTTAGCTTACCATTATTTATTTCACATATTGTAGAGGAATCACAAAGAGTCAGTTCATCCAAGCCATCATGCCCATGTACCACCATTGCACGCTTCACACCAAGATTGGCGAGTACTTGAGACAATGGCTCGACTAGATTCTCATCATATACCCCAAGCAGCTGCATGTTGGCTCCTGCGGGATTGCAAAGAGGACCTAATATATTAAAGATTGTACGAACACCCAATTCCTTTCTTACCGGTGCAGCATACTTCATAGAAGCATGGTAGATTGGAGCAAACATAAAGCACATACCTATTTCATTCAAAATTTGCTCGCTTTGCTGGGCGGATAGCTGTATGTTTATTCCTAACGCTTCCAATAAATCTGCACTACCGCATTTACTTGAAACTGATCTGTTCCCGTGCTTAGCCACAGGCACACCTCCTGCTGAAACCACAAAGGAAGCTACCGTTGAGATGTTGAAGGTATTTGCCTCGTCTCCACCTGTACCAACAATATCAAGTACATCCATTTTTGGTTTAAGCTTGGTGCATTTATCGCGCATTACCATTGCACATGCGGTAATCTCCTCTATTGATTCTCCCTTCATTCGCATTGCAGTCAGAAAAGATGCTATTTGAGCATTTGTAGCTGCGCCATCCATTATTTCTGACATTACCTCTTTTGTTGTTTCTAGGTCTAAGTTGTTATTGTTTATCAGTCTATATATTGCCTTATCAATCATATCTGCCCACCCCCTATGTTTAAGAAATTGCTAATAATTGTTGCACCAAGTGGAGTAAGAATGGACTCCGGGTGGAATTGTATTCCGTAAACCTCATGGTCTCTATGCTTTACACCCATTATTTCACCTATATCATCCTCTGCAATAACCAACAGGTGGTCAGTAAGGGTATGGGGCTGAGCAGATAACGAATGGTACCTGCCGGCGGTGATAATAGGGGGCAGACCCCTAAATATATTACTGCCATTTGCTATGTGAATGGCACTTTGTTTTCCATGCATAAGTTTTCTTGCATAGCTGACTGTTACTCCAAACACTTCGCATATTGCTTGGTGTCCAAGACAAACCCCGAGAATTGGAAGTTTGCCAGCAAAGTATGAAATAACCTCCTCACATATGCCCGCTTCTTTTGGGTGACCGGGACCGGGGGAAATAATAATATGGGAGGGGTTTAGCCGCTCAATTTCTTCTATATTTAATTCATCATTTCTAATTACTTTAATATCGGAGTTAAAAGTGCCAATCAACTGATATAGGTTATAAGAAAAGCTATCATAGTTATCTATCAATAAAATCATTATTCAATCTCCTTTCCATAGGTTAATGCATTGACCATTGCTCTGGCTTTGTTCTGCGTCTCCTGATATTCTGTTTCGGGCACGCTGTCTGCAACTACTCCGCAGCCCGATTGAACATACACTACTCCATCCTTTAGAACTGCCATTCTTATTCCAATGCACACATCTATGTTACCAGTTAGGTCAATATAGCCTACAGCACCACCGTATATGCCGCGCTTGCTGCCTTCTGATGAATTTATTATCTGGCAGGCTTTTATCTTTGGCGCTCCTGAGAGGGTGCCTGCGGGTAGCATTGCTGATATTACATCTAGCTGGTCACAGCCATTCTTGAGTTTTGACGTAACCTTTGATTCAATATGAATAACATGAGAGTACTTACATATCGAAAGGTAATCCGACACCTTTACCGATCCGAATTCACTTATTCTACCCAAGTCATTTCTCGCAAGATCAACTAACATATTGTGCTCTGCAAGCTCCTTTTCATCTGAAAGAAGGCTCTGAATAAGACTTTCATCCTCAATTCTGTTTGCTCCTCTAGGTCTGGATCCGGCAATAGGGAAGGTAGAAAGCGTACCATCTTGTAGTTTTATCAAGGTTTCAGGAGAAGCACCCGCAAGCTCTAAGTCATCTGTTTTTAGATAAAACATATATGGAGAGGGATTTGTTGTTCTAAGCACTCTATAAGTGTCAAAAAGAGAACCTTCGAATTCCGCTGACAAGCGGTTTGAAATAACTGCTTGAAATATATCACCCTCAAAAATATGATGCTTAACCTTGTTTACCATGCTACAAAATTGCTGTTTATCAAATTGGCTTTTGAAGCTAGTCTTAAGGCCTGATTTAACGTAGTTAGATGGGATGTTAGCTTTTATAAGCTTAACAGTTTCGCTAAGTTCTCTTATGGCTTTTGTATAATTAATCTCAATATCATCAGCTTTAATATTCATTATTACAACTATTTTTTGCTTCATGTGATCAAAAGCAATGACTTTATCAAACAGCATCAAGTCAACATCAACAAAGTGAGGTGAGTTATCGCCATTGAGTTTTAGGCAGGGCTCGCTGTATTTGATATAATCATAGGAAAAATACCCAACAAACCCACCCGCAAATGGAGGAAGAGAGGCTAACTTGGGGCTTCGATACTGACTAATGAGCTCTCTTAATACAAGGTTTGGATTTTTCTCATAAGTTTCAGAAGTACTACCGCGAATAATAGTGGTTAGTCCATCAATACATTTAACCTGCAGCAGTGGATTGTAGCCTAGAAATGAATAACGTCCCCACTTTTCTTCTCCTTCTACGCTTTCTAGCAGATAATATTGCTTGCTAATAATACTTATATTTTTAAGTACAGCAATTGGAGTTCTGAAATCAGAGAAGATTTCACAACATATGGGGATAAAATTGAATTGTTCCGAAAGCTTTTTTGCTTCTTCAAGACTGGGATAATACATAAACATCTTCCTTTCACCGAAAATAAATTAAACAAAAAACACCCATCCAAGACATTTACTGCCAAGGACGAGTGTGTATAATTCACCCGCGGTGCCACCTTGTTTTGTATAGCATAAGCCATACACTCTTGCAGAATACTACCATATT
>JAEYTP010000151.1 GCA_023433945.1 Bacillota bacterium
AAAAGAAGAGTAAGCAAGGAAAGCTTTTACAGAGAAGCCCAGTTTGATGAGAAGGGTGAAGTCGGGTCTTGCTGAATATGGTCTTGGAGCTGCGTACCGACTAAGTTTAACTTACAGGCTACGACGGTTGCACCCGTAACAGTGCTAAGCTCTAGGCAGATCATTTCCTGCTCGCAGCTGACAAGGTCTATACCGTGAGGTATAGGCAAATTTGGGGTGGTAACACGAAGTAACATGTACTCTCGTCCCCGAAAATTATATTTTCGGAGAGGAGGGTTATTTTTTTACTTTGTATTAGTTATTAATTAAAAATCCAAATTTAGAAATGAGGTAGAAGTATGAAAATATTAATTGGAAGTGCGTGGCCATATGCCAATGGCTCATTACACATTGGGCATCTTGCAGCCTTACTCCCTGGAGATGTCATTGCTCGTTATCATAGATTAAAAGGTGACGACGTATATTTTTTATCTGGGAGTGATTGTTTTGGTACTCCTGTTGCAATAAGAGCAAAGCAGGAAAATAAGAGTCCTGAAGAAATTAGTGGTTTTTATCACAATGAATTTCGTGAATGCTTTGAAAAAATGGGATTCACCTATGATTTGTATGGTAAAACATCCGATGAAACACATCAAACATTTGTCCAAAACTTTCATAGAAAATTATATGAAAGTCCTAATATTTATGAAAATACTGTTCCTCAAGCATTTTGCGAGTGCTGTAACACATTTCTTGCTGATCGCTTTGTAAATGGGACTTGTCCTTCATGTGGTGAAAAAGCAAGGGGGGACCAGTGTGATGCGTGTGGTACAATATTAGACCCTGAAAGCCTAGTAAATCCAGTATGTTCTGTTTGTGGAACAACTCCATGTTTTAAAGAGAGCAAGCATTTATTTATTGCTATCACTAAGTACGCAAGGGAACTAAAGTCACTTGTACAAAGCCACCCTCACTGGCGAAAAAATGCGATAGCATTTACTAATAGATACATTAATGAGGGATTGCGTGATAGAGCAATTACGCGCGATATTGGATGGGGAATTGATGTTCCTAAAGAGGGGTATGAGGATAAGAAAATATATATTTGGGCTGAGAATGTCTTGGGATATCTTTCACAGAGTTATGAAGTATGCAAGCGGCGAGGTACAGATTTTTATGAATTATGGGGTGATGACGCAAAGCATTACTATGTTCATGGTAAGGACAATATACCTTTTCACACAATAATACTACCTTCTTTAATGTTGGCAAATGGAGATGGATGGCACCTTCCAGATGTGATTGTTTCTAGTGAATACCTGACATTAGAAGGTAAAAAGATTTCAACAAGTAACAAATGGGCTATATGGCTTAAGGATTTTTTAAACACCTATAATCCCGATTCACTCAGATATTTCATTATTTCAAATGGTCCAGAAAGACGAGATGCAGATTTTTCATGGAGAGAGTATTATAGCAACCACAATAATGAGTTGCTAGGTGCATATGGAAACTTTATTAATAGGAATCTTGCTTTTGTTCAGAAGTATTTCGCAGGTGTTGTGCCTAATGGCAGTATTAATAAGGAAGTGGAGGAGAATATTATTTCTACCTTTAATAGTGTCAGCGATAAGATAGAAAATGCAAATTTGCGTGATGCATTGGATGAGATTTTTGAATTGGTTCGTTTCGGAAATAGGTTTTTTGATGCATATAAGCCTTGGATTACACGAGCTACAGATATTAGTGCTTGTGAGAATACTATTTATAACTGCGTGCAGTTAGTAGCAAATCTAGCCATCATGCTAATTCCTTTTCTGCCTTTTTCGTCTGAAAAGGTGTGTAAGTGGCTAAGTATGGAGCAGGTCTGGAAACCTCAGTTTATCAGGGGTGGGTACGTTATTCCTTATTCAGAAATCTTATTTGAGAGACTAGATAAAAGGATTATCGGTGATGAATTAGATAGATTACTGAGTAAGGATTAATTTCATTAGAATAGAGTGCATTATTATTCAATGAAAAGTTTTAGTTAAAGAATGAAATGCAACTAAATAAAGCACATAATATTTGATGAAAAGCTTTTAAGTGAGAGAATGAAATGCAACTAGATTAAGCACATATAGTATTTGATAATAAGCTTTAAGTACAAGGGAACAAATTTAATTGTATGTAAACCAAGGCATTAAGCGGTAAGAAGCTTAATTTGAACCAAGTCATATATTTATGTACCGACTACTAATCGTTATATTTTTGATATGTACCCCCATTACAGATTTTATCCAGTAAAGGGGGTGCATATCATTTTGGTCTAACTTCTTGTGGTCGGTATTTGCATAAGGGATCTTTTATTGGAATTTATATACTTTTAATGTATAATAACGTTACAAATAATAATCAAGCGTTCCAAAATTTATTATTTTAAAACTTGTTAAACAAATCCAAATAAAAATAATATAAATAAAAAACTATAACCATTATAGGTATAATTTAATTAATAAAGAAATCAAGAAAAGAAAAAACATATGATAGAATTATATAGCACTAGAAAATCAGATAACATTAGAATAAAAGGATATGAGAATGTCACAAATGATGATTGTCCAAGCTTTTCAGGAATAGTAGCGGGAGAATGCAAGGGCGATGTGTGGGTTGATAATACTGATAATCCACATATTGCAATCGCATATTCATATGCTGTCGGAAGCTATGCGTTTTTAGGAAGCATAAGTAATGAAACTGAGAGCAGCAAGTTGAAAGACTTTATTTATAATAGTTTATTTAGTTATTTAAAAGAAAAAGGATTTAATTGTTTTGAATATTCCATTGAGAATGATGACTTAAAACCATATATTCAGAAAATGTTCGAAGAGAAATTTATTCAAAGTGAGAAGGAGTATTCATTCAGGTATAGAGAGAACTATAATAGCTCAGAATATCCATCGCCAGACAATAAAAATTTTGGGTATTCGATATTAGGAGTTAATAATATACAAAATTTGTTGACAGATAAATATATAATACATAATTCATTACCAGATAATTATATAATACATAATTCATTACCAGATAATTATATAATACAAAATTCATTGCCAGAGAATTATATAATGCAAAGGATTGATAATGATTTTTGGTCAAAAGTTCTAAATGGAGATTATACAAACGAATCATTTTTAACAGAAAGACTATTAGAATCATGGGGAAACATTGAAAACTTCTGCGAAAAAAGTGTAGGTTTCTGTATTACATATTTAGATCGTATAGCTGCTGTTATTTTGGGAACGGCAAGATTTAAGAATATAGTACCTATTGATATTGAAACAAAAGATGAGTTTAAAAAAATGGGTTTAGGTTATTCTTTGACTATTGAATTTGTTAAAGAGTGTCTTAAAAAGGGATTGATAGCTCAATGGGACTGTGTAGAGTCGAATCCAGTATCTTATAAATTGGCAGAGAAGGCTGGCTTCCAATTATTTAAGGAAAACGTCGTTTATTGGTTTGAAATCTAGCTCGTAAGTTGGTACTTCTTATTAACGTAAATAAGGTGAAATATGAATAAGATTATTAAAAGTATATTTAGAAGAATATCAATTGTATGTACTGTGGTGATTACTAAGAGTATTTATTAAGTTTTTCATATAATATTACTTAAGTTTTCAATAGTAAATATCAGTTTATTTATACAAGGATAAAGGTGAGATAATATGAAAATTACATTTGGAGAGGTTTGTATTGAAACAAATGATGTTATCAAAGTAGCGGATTTTTACAGAAAGATGTTAGGTATTACTCCAGACCCACATTACCAGAATGATTGCAATGATAATGTGCATCAATTTATTATTACTGAAGAAACTTCCCTAACTGTATATAATGATGGAACAGAGAAGAATAACCAAAATCAAAACATCAGTTTAGCCTTTACTGTAGATGATGTTGACCAAGAATATATCAGGTTGTTGGATTTGGGAATACAGATTATTGATGCTCCCAAATTGCAGCCATGGGGGGCGAAGAATATGCATTTTTGTGACCCCGATGGTAATCACATTTATTTTAGAAGCATACCAAAATTATAGAACTCCATAGATTTATTTTATTTAAGAGGGAATAGAAGATGTTCAAAATAGGAGAGTTTTCAAAAATAACACAAGTTTCTATTAGAATGTTAAGGTATTATGATGAACATGAGCTGTTAGAACCATATTTTATTGATGAATCAAGCGGATATAGATTGTATTCTGCAAAACAGATTGAACAGTTAAATAGAATTATTCTGCTCAAAAATATGGGGTTTGGTGTCAAGGAGATGAAAGCTTTATTGGAGTCTTGGGATTCAGAAAATATGAGGCAGAACCTTGTAGAACAGATGGAGAAATCAGAAGAAAATATTAAGACAGAAATGATGAGATTGCAACATATGCGGTCTTTGCTTTACGACTGGGACAATCAAGGTAAAAAGACAAATATTGAAATTACATTGAAGCCATTACCTTCTCATCAGGTTATCTCTATTAGAAAAGTTGTTCCAGACTACTATAGTGAGTCAATGTTATGGAAGGAGTTTGGACAAATTCTTAAGGATGTCAAAAATATCGGTAAGTTGCAAAGCTTATCGATATATCACGATCTTGATGACAGGGAAAAAGATGTAGACATTGAAGTATGTATTGTTACTGATAGTACTGATATACATGTAGATAGTGATACAGTAATCTATAGGCAGTTACCCAAAGTTGAAATGGCAGCGTGCTTCATAATTTACGGCCCCTATGAGAATATAAGCATCGCTTATAGGGAGTTTGCATACTGGTTGGAGAAACATAATGAATACCAAATGCACGGAGAAAACCGGCAAATATGTCACGTTTCAATGTGTCATACAAATAACCCGGAAGAATTTATTACAGAACTACAGATACCATTGATTTATACTTCAAATTACACTTCAAAATAATAGAGAGCAGAAATGCTCTTTTTTTTCTTGACTCTCACATGATGTCACGGTTTATATTACCTGTATAACAAATTCAATAATTTTGAGTATTAAGCTTTAAGGGCATCAGTCTATATTATTTGATTTATAAAAAATTAATATAAAAAATTTATTATAGTTAGGGGATTAACCGTAATGTATAAACTCAGACCAATCGGAAAAATTATGCTGCAGGATGGCAAAACCATTATTCAGATAAATAAGGAGTTTAGGAAGGCTTTATTAAATGTTGATAAATTTAGCCATATTCATGTGTTCTTTATAATAAATAAAAATGGCGAGCCTATATTAGTAAAAGAAATATTTGATATTGCAGAAATGAATTTTTATAAAGGGTATATTATATCGTCCATAAGTATTGTTATAGATGATGATGCAGAGCTTATTGATATTAAACCATACTTCCCGAGTGAAGACAGGGTAAAACAGGTAGAGACGCACATTCAAGGTGAAAGTGGGGTAAGACAAGTTGACACTTACTTTTCAGGTGAAAGCAGGGTAGAAAACAATTTGACCATAATAAATGGATTCCATAATGAGATTACTATTCAGAAGGGTGAAGATTGGGGAGATGAATCACACGAATACGAGATTAATTCAATTGGACAAATTCGAAATATGAACGGTAATATTTTTATACAGCTAGATGATACAGTTTCTATTAATAGTCCCTATATCAAAATTTTTTGGTGGTTTCATAAATTCGATTCAGATATGTACAGAGGTATTACACAAGGCGATCCACCATACGAGAACGCTCCTAGAAGTGGCATATTCGCCACAAGATCTCCTGTAAGACCAAACCCCATAGCCATGACAGTAGCACATGTATTAAATATTGATAATGATAAAAAAAGAATATATATAAATGGAATTGAGAGCTTTGATAAGACACCATGTATTGGAATAAGGGAATATGATTTTAGAAATGATTACATCAAGGATTGTGTGGTTCCAGATTGGCTAAAACATTGGCCAGAATTTTTAGACGATACTGTTCAAAATGCTCAATCGGATGAAATTAAAATTATAGATAGTGATTTATGCAATTTATTAATGAAGTCAGATAAATGCAATAACATAGAACATGACATAAAAAAGCTGCAAAAAGAAAAGTCTGAGCTGCAATATGAAAAGCCAGACAATACTGATGTTGACAACTCAGAGCTAGAAACAAAAAGGTTACGAAATTTGAGCGAAATACATGTATTTGGGGCAAGAGAGAATAATTTAAAAGGTATTAACATAAGAGTACCATATAGAGAAATAACTGCAGTAGTGGGAGTCAGCGGCAGTGGAAAGTCCAGTCTTGTAAGCGATACCATCTATGCTGAGTGCAGAAGAAGAATGGAGTATCTCGGTAGTTGCCATAATATTTTAGCAAAACCCAAGGTAGACGAAATTACTGGCTGTATTCCTGCTGTTGTAATCACCCAAGATGCAATACGTGGAAACTCACTCTCAACCGTAGGAACATATTCAGATGCTTATGATTATTTAAGAAGTATTTATGCAAGCGTAGCAATAAGGCATTGTCCAAAATGTGGTCATGAGATAATTCCATTGACAAAAGAAAGAATTATAGCTCTTTTAAAGGCACACAAAGACGTTAAGATATTAAATTTATCACATAAATTAGTTGAGAAGGCGGAAATATCAGACAGCGGCAGTTTATTGGTGGCAACGGAGAGAGATAGTTTAAAAGTAGAATATGAGCAATACAGTTTAGAATCAATATTGAATAAAGACTGCATAGAAACACTAACTGAGAATAATAATTTAGAAGCATTGGTAGAAACCGCTATAAACCTTGGTAAAGGTGCATTTTACGTTAAATTAGATAATAATGATATGATTTTACTCCAAACAAAACAAAAGTGCTATAACTGTGATACTCTGATGTTTGAATTGACACCCACTACTTTTAGCTATATGGATGCAGACAGCAGATGCACTAACTGTAGTGGTACAGGTAAAGCGGTAATAATTGATGAAAAAAAGGTTATTGACCATCCTGAATTATCTTTATTAGAAGGGGCCTCTTCTTTTTACGGTAAGTTAAAATCCTTTATAAAAAATCCAAACGCAAATTGGATGAAGGGGCAAGTATTTGGACTGGCGAAAGCAATGAATGTGAACTTAGAGCTACCATGGGTTGATTTGCCAAATAGCTTTAAAGACGCACTGCTACATGGGTCAGAACAAGAAGTAACATTTGCTTATAATAATAAGAAAAACAGCAGAAAGGGTGAAATCAGGCGACAGGTTGAGGGCATATACCAGATTATTGAACGAATATATGAGGATAACTCTAGTTCAAGCCAACTGGATAAGTATATGAGCAAAGTTAACTGCAATGCTTGTAGTGGAGAAAGACTAGGCAGGGAGGGTAGAATAGCTACAATAAATAATATACGTTACCCTGAAGCCGCAAAGATGACATTCTATAAATTAAGGGAGTTTTGCATATCGCTGAAAAGCTACCTAAATGAGACTGATTATAAAAAAATAGAGAATACGCTATATTCTTTAAAAGAAGTTGCTAATGCTGCTATAAAACTTGGAATTGGATATTTGCAGTTGAACCAGGAAACAAACAGCTTATCTGCAGGAGAAGGGCAACGACTGAAGCTTTTAGGTGCTTTCAAAAACCATATGTCAGGTATCTTGTATATTTTTGATGAGCCTTCAAAGGGATTGCATCCAAAGGACTATATTAAGATACAAGGCTTGCTTAAGGATTTAGTAGAAGAAGGTAATACCATTATTATTGTAGAGCACAATGAAGATATGATTCGAATTGCTAATAATATTATAGAAATAGGTCCTGGAGCAGGAGAAAAAGGTGGACTTCTAATGGGCGAGGGAACATTGGCAGCAATGCTATGCCATAGAGGTACGCAGATATTCCGTTATATGAATAGAGAACAGCATTTGATAAGTAGCCATACTAATAAAACATCCCATCAATATAAGTATATTAGTATGCAGCAATTAAGCTACAATAACCTAAAAAACATAGGTATTAAGTTTCCAATGCAAGCGCTTACCTGTATATGTGGAATTAGTGGAAGTGGTAAATCTTCGCTAGTTAGAGGTGAGATTTTTCATCGAGCAAAAACAAATAAGCAATTTTCAGAAGTGGTAATGGTGGATCAGCTCCCAATAGGTAAAACTTCTAAATCAATCGTTGCAACTTATATTGGAATTATGGATTTTATAAGAAGAGAATTTGCAGCTACCCATTTATCTAAGGAACGTGGGTGGAATGAAGCATATTTTAGCTTTAATAGTCAATTTGGACAATGTGATACCTGCACGGGAGAAGGCAGAAATAAGGTGAAGTATCTGGAGGAGACCTATGTGCCATGCCCTGACTGTAAAGGCAGACGGTATAAAAATACTATTTTAGAGGTTTACTATAGGGAAAAAAATATTGATGAAATTCTAAGCATGTCGGTGGATGAAGCACTACAATTTTGGGATAAAGAACAAAAAGAAGTAATAAGACTATTATCCTTGCAAAAGGTAGGGCTTGGATACTTGAAGCTTGGACAGGGAACATCAACTTTGTCAGGTGGGGAAGCAGCACGCTTAAAACTTGCAAGTGAATTAATAACAAAAAATAGTAGCAATATTCTGTACTTGCTAGATGAACCTACAAATGGGCTGCATTTTTCTGATATTGATAATTTATTAAAGCTGATAAACGAATTGATTTCTAATGGAAATACTGTAATAGCAATTGAACACAATAAGCAGTTTATGAGTTATTGTGAATGGAAAATAGAATTGGGCCCTGGTGCTGGAAAACATGGCGGATATGTGATTAGTCAAGGATTTAGCGGGAAGTGTTAGAAAGATGTTGAATATGTGAAAAATATCGTGTAAGCTACAGATGAATGGTATTTATTGTTAACAAATAAATGCCATTCATCGTTGACAGACGTTTGACAAAACGGTAAGAAATTATAAGTAAATAATTAGTGTAAAGGAATTACTATGAGAGCATTAATACTAGACATGTATGGGGTAATTATAAAGGATCCAGAGGGTGGATATGCTTAGAGAATTATGTATAGTTTTGACAATAAATTTTAGAAGGTTTACCCTGTACCCATAAGGGTAAATATATAGTAAGCTGATTTACATCTAAGCAATAAGGCACAACAGCAGGTTTTACATGTTCCCATAACATTTCTGAAAGGATTTCTTGTAGAGGCATTGTGTAAAATTAATAATGATAATAAAATAATCTTAAATATAATTTTAGGTTAGGAGGTACAAATGAAAGATATTGATGAACTAAAAAAAATAGCTGTTTTAATTGATGCAGATAATACACAATTATCTAAGCTTAAGAGCGTTTTGTCCGAGATTTCTACTCACGGGCATATTATAGTAAAACGAGCTTACGGGGATTGGTCAGTTCCTGCGTTAAAGAATTGGAAAATAGAGTTGAATGAATTGGCAATACAGCCTATACAGCAGTTTGCTTATACCAGTGGTAAAAATTCTACTGATGCAGCAATGATTATAGATGCAATGGACCTATTATATACCGATAAATATGATGCATTTGCGCTCGTTTCAAGCGATAGCGATTTTACTATGCTCGCTTCAAGACTGAGATCTTCCGAAATATATGTATTTGGCGTGGGGGAAAAGAAAACTCCGACGTCATTTAGAAATGCTTGTGATGACTTCATATTTACTGAGAATCTGGGAACTCCAATTATCAATAATGAAAATGTAAGAAATAAAGTTGATTCAGGTGTAACATCAGCTCAAGCTATAAAAATTGATGAAAATTTTAAAGAGGTATTGGAGTTACTTGATTTAGCATGTGAAAAATATCCTGATGAGGATGGATGGACTAACGTAAGCTCTGCTGGAACCTTCATAAAGCGTTCAAAACCAGATTTCGATTCAAGAACGTTTGGATATCTAAAATTACCGGATTTTATTGCTAGTCTCGAGGATAGATATGAAATGAAAAAATATAAAGGCAAAGGAACAGTTAATATTATTGCCTATCGTAAGAGAAAAAAAGGCAAAGCATGATGCATATTTAACTAATTTATTAGAGGTAATACTCATGAGAACTGAACAGGAAATGTTCGATATAATTTTAAACATTGCAAAAGAGGACCAACGCATCAGAGCTGCTTATATGAATGGTTCTAGAGCAAATCCAAATATTAAAAAGGATAAATATCAGGATTATGATATTGTCTATGTAGTAACAGAGACATCTTCTTTTTTACAGAATTCAAACTGGATTACTCGTTTTGGGGAACTCGCAATGGTTCAGGAACCCGATTCAAATGATCTCGGATGGGGACATACTTCTGATTTTAGTAGTTCATATGCATGGCTTATGTTATTTAAAGATGGTAATCGCATTGATTTATCAATAAAGACAAAGGATACTATGCTACAAGATTATCTTAATGATACTTTAACCGTTCCTTTAATAGATAAGGATAGCATTCTGCCACAAATACCGACTTCAAACGATAGAGGGTATTGGATTAATAAACCTACTAATGCTCAATATTCTGGATGCTGCAATGAATTCTGGTGGTGTCTGAACAACGTAGCTAAGGGGATTGTGCGTGATCAAATCTCCTATACAATGAGGATGTATTATGAGGTAGTTCATGTTCAATTAGATATAATGCTTGAATGGTATGTTGGCATTGAGACGAACTTTTCTGTTTCAGTTGGAATGTGGGGGAAGTATGTCAAAGAATATTTGCCTTTTCAATTGTATGAGCAATACAAAAGAACCTATTCAACATATGAGGATCTGTGGACCGCAATTATTGAAGCATGCGAGTTGTTTCGGACAGTTGCAGTTAATGTTGGACAAAGCTTAGGATTTGACTATAATAGAAGTGATGATGATAACATGATGGATTATTTGACAAAAGTAAAAAATAACGAGCTTTAGTTTATTTCTGCTGGGGGTAAAAAATGGAATTATGGGATGCATATAATAAGGATGGGCGCCTAGCGGGTGTTGATTTGGTACGTGGACAACCTATACCAAATGGTTTATATCACATAGTTAGTGAAGTACTTGTAAAACACATAGATGGATCTTTTTTGTTAATGCAGCGAGACTGGAGAAAGATTGGATATCCAGGGTTTTTTGAGACAGGAGCAGGTGGTGCAGTACTAAAAGGTGAAACTCCTTATGATGGTGCACTTCGTGAATTGAGAGAAGAAACCGGTATTTCAGCAAATGAATTGACTCATATTTTTACATATAATGATATGAACCATATATTCTTTTATGGCTACTTGTGTATTACAGACTGCGATAAATCAAGTATAACACTCCAAAAGGGAGAAACTATCTCTTACCGTTGGCTTAGTAGAGATGAATTTTTACAGTTTATCGAAACAGATAGTTGTATTCCTTTCCAAAGAGAAAGATGGTCACTCTTCATAAAAAATATAATTTAGTAATTAAAAAGTCTCCTATGTAGTAATAGGGGACTTTACTTATTTATAGTAAGTATTTTTTAATTAGTGCCAAAGCTATTATTTAACATGTTGATTTGGTTTGGAACATAAATACATTTATGGTATAATAGTGCTACTTGAGATAAAGCCTTTCGAATTATTCAGATAAAGGAGGACAGAAAATGTTTCAGGTAGTGAGAAGAGATAATACTTATAAAGACTTATTTTCATCAGTAGTATCAATCTACAAAATAGTTCATAACAAAGGGTTATTAAGAGGTTACTTCTCTGAGGACAATTTTAAAACAGTGTTTTCTAGTTCTAAAAGAATTCTAGAAGCAGCTGTAGATACATATTGTGGAGGTTATATGGACTCAATATTTTATTTTAATATTGAGTTAGAGTACAATAGGGCTATAAATCAGGATATAAGTATATCTGATAAAGAATTATGCGAAATTACACTTGCAAAAGAAATGGTGCGACACATCAGAGAGCGAAACTATGAAGCCATTAATGATGTAATTGGATATTTTTGTGATGGTACAACAAGGTCTGAACTATATCTTGATAGGGAATGGGCTAATAGGCCCGTCTAATTATATAATTTTTATTTCTATAATTGTTTCAGATTTTAGAGTATTAAAGATGAGGAGATTTTATGATGAATTTGCTTACGATTCTACCATTTTTACTTTACTTGGCATTATTTCTTGGATTTATAGTTATTTTTATTTGTAGCTTTGTGTTTCTGGTAAGGCTTGCAACTAGAGGTATAAAGGCACTTGATATATATATTAGAAATAACTCAAGATTATAATACGTGATAGTAGCATTATAAGGTTTTATAGGATTTCATCTATTACAATTTGATTTATTGAGCTATTGAGTTACTTTATTGCATTTGGATTGTACTTTTTAAAATTAGAGCTTTTGAAAAGAGTTTATCTCGAAGCTATAAAATTAGAAAAATAAAGCAAAGGGAGTATTTTACATCATTAAAGCAAGTTGAATAATAATTCTTAGAAAAGGAAGCATAGAGGTAACAAATGGAATTTAGGAGAGCTAACAGAGCTGATATGGATATTTTTTTAGATAATAGATTAGAGTTTGTTAAGTCTATTCGTGATATACCAGATATAGAAGCATTTAGACAGAGGACAAGACAATATTTAGAAGAGCATATTGATAAAGAGGACTTAATAATTTTTATAGCTACCGAAGAAAACAGAATTGTTTCTTCTTGTTTGGCATGTATACATCAAACGGTACCACTGGCAAGTTGCCTATCTGGAAAAAGTGCAGAACTATTGAATGTATATACCATCGAGGAATATAGAAATAAAGGTTATGCTGAAAAATTAATACATATGTTATTTGAAGAAACTAGGAATCGTGGAGTAGAGAAAATACTACTAGATTACACCGACATGGGGTATCCATTGTATAAAAAGCTTGGTTTTAAAGAATTGGAGAGGCATATGGAGCTCAGCCTATAGGCTATTTTACTAAAATTACTATACTTTACAGTCTTATTGGTAAATGCATACTTTTATTGTATAATAATGCTATTACTTTGGGCATTAGGATATTATCATTATAGCAAATGTAAATTCAAACAAAGAAACTGAAGTTTATGAAGTAGGGGTTTATCTTAACAAAAGCAATGGTTTCGTTATTGATAAAAAATTAAATACATATTTAAATTCTAAGCTCGCTGATATTAAGACGATATCTGATGTTTTAAAATTAACTAAAAATTATTATTAACGAATTGAACAATAGAGAGCTCTATTTGTATGAAAAAGGAAATTGAGATAATCTTTTTTCTATTAATAGGATTTATTATAGTTATATTGTTTAATTCGACACATTGAAAGGAGATTTATGGATAATCAAATTAGTATTAGGAAGTTGGTAGATGAAGATGTACCAATGTTTAAAAAATGGCTATATGTACCTCATGTCGCAAAGTGGTATCATGAGCCTTTAGACTGGATATATGAAGTTGAAAACAGAGAAAAGGAATTCCATTGGATAAGCCATTTTATAGTTGAGTGTAATGGTAATCCTATAGGTTTTTGTCAGTACTATGAATATAAAAATAGTGGTGAGACTTGGCATGGGAACATTGAATTAGAAGGTACTTATAGTATAGATTACTTAATAGGCGAGCAGGATTATTTAAAAAAAGGATATGGAAAAGAAATTATAAATTGGCTAGTAGATGAAATAAGTCATATTCCAAATGCAAAACGTATTATAGTTCAGCCTGAAAATGAAAATCTAGCTTCATGCAATACTTTGCTTACAAATCAGTTTTCTTATGATACAACAAACGAGATTTTTATTAAGACCATATAAAGCTAAGGAGTTTGTATTTATGAGAAAAATAATTAGTTTGTGTTTGCTTGTGACAACATTGGTACTGCTGTGTTCATGTAGCGTCAGTACAAAAGAAGATCAGGATTATAAATTTGAACCCAATTTATCAATAGTGGAAGGTACATTGATTACTCGTATGTATTATGGGCAGCCAGGATATGGAGAGGACCCCGAGAATGATGCAAAGGAGTATCCATATTTACTGCAATTGGATAAACCTATTAATGTTAAGGCACAAGAAGGGGACATAATGAACTCGGATAAATTTGATGTTAAAGAGATACAAGTGGTACCTTTAGGTGAAGAAGACTTAAAATCTGTTAATAAGTATCTGGATAAACGTATAAAAATTGAAGGTACTCTATTCAGTGCTTTGACAGGCCATCATCATACTGAGGTCTTAATTGAAGTCAAAAGAATACTAGAATAGTACGTTAAAAAGTTTAAGTATTGTTAAGGCAGGGGAAGCAATGGGGTGTATAGAACTGGGTCAATGTGCGCAATCATCAAACTTAAGATGGGTGGAGCTATGAATTTATATTTTAGAAAAGCTGCTTTATGTGAGCTAGACACAGCACTTAGTTTACTAAAGCATGCAGCAGAGTGGCTAAATAATCAGAATATTGACTACTGGCAAAATTGGAACAATCCCGAGGAGATTTATGTAAATT
>JAEYTP010000034.1 GCA_023433945.1 Bacillota bacterium
AGCGCATTGAAACCAAGGATGACTATGAGCGTGCTTTGGTGTTTTATGCTCTCTTATTAGCTACCCAAAATGAAAATGTAGCGTCTATTACAAACGGAGAATATATAGAGGTAAACCTGGATTTTGATGTGACTCAACACACTGCCATGAAGGAAAAGTGTATGGCATGGTGGGATAAGTATAAGGATAAATTCTAATCACACTTTAAAGCCTATAAATCCCTATATTCTAAAAAAAGCTGCTGCTATAATCAAAAACTTTTATCTTTGATTATAGCAACAGCCTGCTAAAAACACATCTAACTATCCATTTTGGATAGCTTTCTTTTTTTCTTCACAGTACCAATTATAAGGCCTGTTATAACAACTATGGCTAAGGTCAATGCGCCTCCAACCAAGCCGGATACACTTGTTCCAGAATCAACTGCAGGCCAGCTTTGGCTCTCTGCATTGTTTTCCTCTTCTACCCCATCTTTAAAGCCATAATCAGGGAGAATGGCTGTCTTCTCCTGTAGCCCTGACAAGGTTTTATGTATGCCCTCCGGCTGCTCAAGTTCAGTAGTTCCGGTTGTTTTTTCAATTGACCATTCAAGTCCGTCGGGATAAGAGGAAGCAAACCAGGATAACGCACCCCCAACGGCTATAAATGCGGCTATGAATATAATGACAATTTTCTTTGCAGACTTGTCTTTTGCCTGTGAAGCAGACTCCAGTAATTCAGGCTTTGCCTTCCAAACAAATGATACAATTGCACCTGTTACCAGGCCCTCCACTACTCCTATTGCAAGATGAATTAATTGCATAAAGGATAAAAATGATACAAAAGGCACTTCTGTTTTGCCGGATAAAAAGGTCTCAAGTACAACACTCAAAGAACCCAATTGCAGTCCAATAATTGAAGCTATTATAGATGCCGTAAAAATTCTTTTGGTATTCAATCCTTTTTTGGTGAATAGTTTATATATAATGGGATATGCAATAAAGCAAGTATAAAATCCAAGGTTAAACACATTACAACCGTACGCTAGCAAGCCTCCGTCTCCAAAAAATAACGCCTGAATAAGCAGAATTGCAGCCATTGTCAAAAATCCAGCATTTGGTCCCAATAGGATGGCTAGTAGCATTCCACCTCCTAGGTGTCCACTAGAACCGGTACCCGGTATAGTAAAATTAATCATCTGTGCAGCAAATACAAATGCCCCTATAGCTCCCATCAGAGGAATTTTCTGATCGTCCATCTCGTTCTTTATTTTTCTTATTGAATATGCAGCAACTCCAATAGTAGTTGCATACATTGCACCACCAACAGCTGGTGATATCAGCATATCAGCCATATGCATAGTATAATCCTCCCCTTTTTAAACAAATAACCCATGAATGGGTACCAAAATAATAGCCCTTCATGGGTTAATGATTCAAAAGTATTGTATAATTGTATCGCACAAAAAACTGATCATAATACTATAAAGTTAACTTTAAACTCATAAAACCTTATATGCATGAAATCTTCATGATTTCAAATTCAATAGAAATAGTATCACAACATACCCATTTTGTCAAAATGGATTACACTTGATATATCATGATTTTACTTGATAATACTACTATTTCGCTTGATTAATATCATTATTTTACTTGATTAATATCATGATTTCACTTAATTAATATTATTATTTTACTTGATTAATATCATGATTTCACTTAATTAATATCATGATTTCACTAGATAATACCATAATATGCATCTTATATTTCAATACTATTTAAAATTCTTTTTAGTTCTAGCAATTCCTCCGCTGTCAAGGTAATTCCCTTGCCCATTTTTTCCTGGTCGGGTGCCCACTCTCTAATATCATACTTTGGCTCCCTGTCATTCCAGCTTATCAGTTTCAGCTCCTTTGTCCACCCCTTTGAGGATTCAGACAAGACACCTAGAGACTCCTTAATCTCGAACTTTATTTCTGCCATAAAAACTCTCCTTTATTGTAAAAGTTTGTATAAATAATTATATATTATAGTATCATATTTTTATTGTTCCCTTTTAAAAATACTAATTAATATAACATCAGTAAATGTTCTTCAAATACTCTGCTTTCGCTACTTGCACTTCTTATTGATCCTTCTTAAATAACCCTTTAATCTGGTGAACAGTATCTTCCGACAGGGAATCCTGCAAATAGTTACGGGTTTCTTTTTTCATTTCCCTATATGCTCTCATAACCCTATCATTTGTAGCTTCAACTACTTCTTTAAACTCTCTGGCAGATAACAATGAACAGCCTGCTCCCCTTAGTATTATCTGTTGAAGCCCATCTGATGTAGCAACAGTTATATTATAATTTTTCTGATTGCTATGAGCAAACCTTTCTATATACTGGTCAGCCGTCTGAGCCTCTCTGGTATATACTAAATGGAGCTGATCATAATCTAGTACTTCTTCTCTGTGACGCTCAACTCTATATGCATCAAATACTACTATTATTTTATTCTTTTTAACACTTTGGTATTTGCTGATATATTCCAAAAGCTTGATACGGGCACTCTCCATATTATGCTGGGCCAATTCACTTAATTCTGGCCAGGCGAATAATACATTATATCCATCTACCAATAAATACTCTTCTTTGTTCTCCTTTGGAGTACCAATATAGGTGCTTGTTTTGTACTTTCTGTCAATACTCTTTTGTGGCCTCCAAACATTCCTTTTACCCTGATTAGCATAATAGGTTTGGTTTAGAATTCTATCTACCTCGTCTTGATCCATCCATTTATCTTGCTTATAGATGTGCTGAGAAATATCGTCCGATGCTGGTGCTGAATCCTTCTTGATACAACTCTCAACATGCATATAATCCTTTACTTCATCCCATTGTACAATAAAGCCCGAACCATTAGCACAAAAAACCGATGCCGTAGGATTTAAAAGATCCCTCTCAGAATCATATCCCATTCTCTCAACTACTTCCTGGGTATTGTGACAAGGTTCATAACCTTTTATACTACAAAAAAGTCTTCCCGTTCCTTTGGTATATGCAGTCACTTCTCTTTGGTAATTTTGCATGGTAACTGCTGGAGCAGAACCTGTAATAAGTGCGGTCTCTTCGTTAATCTGGGACAATTTGCAGGTACCGTTCATTTTCTCTATGTCAAGCATCGCTCTGCCCACCATTTTTTCAGGCAGTTCCAGTGAAAATGAATAATATGGCTCAAGTAACAAACATTTAGCTTGCTTCAAACCCTGTCGTACGGCACGATAGGTAGCTTCTCTGAAGTCCCCGCCTTGCGTATGCTTATTATGAGCCCGCCCTCCTACCAAGGTTATCTTGATATCAGTAATAGGTGAACCTGTAAGCACACCTCTATGTTCCTTTTCTGACAAGTGACCAAATATTAAGCTCTTCCAACTCTTTCCTAAAACATCCTCACTGCAATCATCACAAAACTCAAGCCCACTACCACGCTCTCCCGGTTCAAGCAATAAATGTACCTCTGCATAATGCCTCAAGGGTTCAAAGTGACCAACCCCCTCAACTGTATTGCTTATTGTTTCCTTGTATAAAATTCTACCGGTACCAAAGCTTATATCAACTCCAAACCTACTTTGTACAACGCTTTGTAGAATCTCCATCTGTACTTCGCCCATAATCTGAACTTGAATTTCCTGTAATTCTTCGTTCCAAACAATGTGAAGCTCTGGGTCCTCCTCTTCTAGCTGTCTGAGCTTTGGCAGCATAAGCCTTGGATCATATCCTGCCGGAAGAATTATTTGATAGCTGAACACGGGCTCCAATACTGGGGTAGCAGATGCAGCTTCCATTCCCAAGCCTTGTCCTGACCTAGTCTGACTAAGTCCTGTTACAGCACAAACTGTTCCTGCTTCTATCTCATTTACTGCTTCAAACTTTTGTCCTGAGTAAATCCTTATCTGGTTAATCTTTTCCTCCCAGCTTCCATTGGAAAGAGAGTCTCTTGTCTTTAGCTTCCCCCCTGTTAACTTCATGTGGGTAATCCTATTTCCCTGCTCATCCCTTGAAATTTTGAATATACGCGCACCAAATTCATCATAGTATTGCGGTATGCTGGTATATTTTGAAATACCCTCTAGCAATGTATCAATACCTTGAAGTTTTAATGCTGATCCAAAAAAACAAGGGAATAGCTTTCTCTCTGAAATAGCTAATTTGACCTGTTCTTCAGGTATAAGACCATCTTTTAAATAAGAATCCAACATGTGCTCATCACACATTGCCAATTGTTCATAGAAACTATCAGTAGCTGTTTGTCCAAACTCAATGCAATTATCGGATAGCTGATTTTTTATTACTTGCAAAAGTTTTTCTTTATCAGTTCCATTTTGGTCCATTTTATTCACAAACAAAAATACTGGTATCTGATATATTTCTAAAAGCTGCCACAGCGTTTTAGTATGGCCTTGTATCCCATCTGCTCCACTCACAACTAAAATTGCATAATCCAAAACACCTAGAGTTCTCTCCATTTCAGTAGAAAAATCCACATGCCCAGGGGTATCAAGCAGTGTAACTTCAGTATTGTCCAATTCAAAAACAGCCTGCTTTGAGAAGATGGTTATGCCTCTTTCTCTTTCAAGCTCGAAGGTATCCAAGTAGGCATCCCTGTTGTCCACTCTTCCAATCTTTCTAATCTTTCCGCTTAAGTAAAGTAAGCTTTCGGATAAGGTTGTCTTTCCTGCATCAACATGGGCTAAAATCCCCATTACTAGCTTATTAGTCATGTATGTTAATCCTTTGTTAGCAATAGTTTTATATCGTTAATTCACTGTTAGCTATAGTTTTATATCGTTAATTCACTGTTAGCTATAGTTTTATATGCTAATTCACTGTTAGCTATAGTTTTGTATCGTTAATTCACTGTTAGCTATTTTCTTGTAAACGAATTCACTGCTTGCAATAAGCTTGTAAGCTAATTCGCCTGTTTGCAATAGTCTTATATATATAATAACAGTTAGTAATAAAACTAACAAATAATAAGCGAAATCGCTCTAGATATTCTTTATATTTGAACAAACCTAATCTCACTTCACTCAAGACATGGCAAAACATCAACCTAATAAATTTTTAACATACTTTAATATTGACAGCTTTCATTCTTTTTGATAAATTTAAGTGAAAAGGGGAGTAGCTTGTAAGCTATAAAGTCAACATCAACCGATCACCAGATCTGGCTTTATACTCCAAACGGAAAGCAAGACCTTGAACAAACCAGAAGTTTGTTCAGGGTCTTTTTATTATAAATTATAAAAAAAACATTATTTCAGGGGGAAACACTGTGGAAACAAAACAAGCAGTAAAACGTGTTATAATGTGGATTAGTCTGGCGTTAACTTTCAATCTGGGTGTTCTATTTTTCGCTGGGTCCACTAAGGCTTTAGAGTTCTTGGGAGGTTATATGATAGAGCTAAGCCTGAGTGTCGATAACTTATTTGTGTTCTTGATACTCTTTGCAAGCTTTGGTATACCAACCGCATATCAAAAAAAGGTACTGAACTATGGCATATTTGGGGCAATTATATTAAGACTTATCTTTATACTGTTAGGTATAAATATTGTCAATAGATTGCATTGGGTACTGTACATATTTGGAATAATTCTTATTTTTAGTGGTATCAAGATGGTTGTAGGTCACGAGAAAGAATCCAATCACAAGGATAGTAAGCTGATAAAGCTACTATCAAAGGTAATACCTGTAACTGAAACTCTTGAAGGCGAACGTTTTTTTGTTAGAAAAAATAATATACTGCATGCTACACCGTTGTTCGCTTTAGTAATTCTAGTTGAATTTTCAGATATTCTTTTTGCAATAGATTCCATTCCTGCAATTTTCTCTATCACAACAGATGCATTTATTGTGTATACCTCAAATATTTTTGCCATACTTGGCTTAAGAAGTCTCTATTTTGTATTGGGAGCACTTCAAGAGAAATTTCAATATGTTAAATTTGGGGTTGCTTTAATACTTATGTTTACCGGAGTTAAGTTGTCTATTTTGTATTTTGAATTGGAAATTCCAATAATTATATCACTTGCAGTTATTTTCACTATTTTGGTAGCAAGTGTGGTTTTGTCAATCCTTATTTCAAGTAACAAAGCACCTTCAAAGGTAGAGGCTGCGCCAACGCAGATTAAGTAACGATATTATATTAATAGCGCTCTTGTATTAATAACACTATTTTGTACATAATGGTAGTCTCATATTAATAACACTATTGTTTTTATTGGCACTCTTGTATATATGTGTTACTATTTATCTATATGATAGTACTCATAAAAGTAGCAAAGCTCCATATTCCCTAAAAGAGTATGGAGCTTTGCTACTACCTACTTATCTAATACACAAATTCAAAATCAATTTAACACACCTGTACTATATTAGGTTAGCCTTCTTCAGTAGTCTTAATATTACTAGCTTATCTTATATCTTCCACCTTGCTCACCTTGCGAAGTCTCCCCTTAATCGGAGTGTCCTGGAGTTGACGAAAAACCATTTCACCCTTACCGTTTAGTATTTCTACAAAGGTGGAAACATCAAGAATATTTATTACCCCGATATCCTCAGCACTCATGCCCTTTAGATTACATAGAGTTCCTACAATATCTACTGCTCTCATTTTGGTTTTTTTCCCAGCATTTATATGAAGCTTCATTATATCCTTGCTTAACTTAACATCCTTTGCCTCCTTGAGCTCAGGCCTTTTGGCGGTCTTCTGCTCAAAAGCTTCCTTTGAGATGGCTACTCCCCTATCACTAGGGCGTAGTCTCTCTTCTATTTCTTTACCGATATATTCATGAATTGCACCAATAAGTCTATCATCATCGGGTGTAACAAAGGTAACAGCCTTGCCTTTATTTCCTATGCGGCCTGTTCTTCCGATTCTATGAACGTAATCTTCAGCTTCTCTTGGTACATCATAGTTTATAACCAGTGAAATATCTTGTATATCTATACCTCTTGCAGCAACATCGGTAGCTATCAAATACCTGAATCTACCCTGGCGGAAATCTTCCATGACACGTTGTCTGTCCCGCTGTTCCATTCCTCCATGAAGCCTACTACAACTATACTTTTGCTTTGCCATTTCAGCAAACAATGCTTCTGTCATCTGCTTTGTATTGCAGAAAACAATACAACTATCAGGGTTCTCTACTGTCAAAATATCCTTTAGAAGCTGAAGCTTTTCGGATTTATTCATTTGTATACGTTGCTGAAATATGTTATTAGAAGTAGAGTTTTTCTCCTCTATCTCAATTCGAACTGCATTGTTCATATATTTGCTACATAATAATTCAATATCAGTGGGCATTGTAGCCGAAAGTAGTACCGTCGTTCTCTTTTGTGGTAAGCTTGAAATAATAGTCTCCACCTGTTCTATAAACCCCATATTGAGCATTTCATCAGCCTCATCAATAACCAGGTATCTTATGTTAGTCAGGTCGATGGTTCCTCTTTCAATATGATCAATAATCCTCCCTGGAGTACCTACAACAACATGGGTTTTCTGCTTGAGTTCTTTTTCCTGTATATGAAAAGGTGACTTACCGAACACTGCTGCTACCTTCAGTCTCTTAAATCTGCCTATGTTGAAAATATCCTCCCTTACCTGCATCGCAAGCTCTCTTGTAGGAGTAAGTACCAATGCCTGCGGCTTATTCTCCATCCAATCAGTAAGCTCTGTAATGGGTATTCCAAAGGCGGCAGTTTTTCCGCTGCCTGTTTTGGATTTTACGATTATATCCCTATTTTCCAGTAGTACAGGAATAACCTTTTGTTGCACTTGTGATGGATTATTATATCCCAATAATGCTATTGCACGCTGAACCTCTTCACTGAGATTATATTGATAAAAGTTAGAGTTTGTCATTTAGTTACCTTTTCCTCATAATATGATAATTTTAATTTTATATTGTATATCATGTAGCTACCCTGTATTCTGCCTTTGTATATCATGTAGTAATCAAATATTTTACATTGTATATCATGTAGTCCCCATATACTTTGCATATAGTTTATATGATGTTTTTCTTATATATGTACTTCCGGAATCTTTTTCCACCGTTACATCTTTATTCGCCTTTTGTATTGTCTTTTACATTTTATATATTAAAGGCTAGTATTACAAGTCTACCAATCTATTTTCTTTCACCAATTGTCTTCTGATAAATACGAAGTTATTTTTGAACTAGTTAATTTAAAGTAAATAAATGAAAATAACATCCAATATTCATACATTTATCTATAAAAAATCAACCTCATTGTCTTTTAAAATAATTCTCTAATATCGTTGCAAATGCAACCGACAGATCCCCTGGAAAAAAATATAATAAATACAAATATATTAATAAATTTTGTAGAGTAGTGCTTGCAATAAATTGTAGTATTACTCAAAAAAGGGAGGATTATTATGAGTATGTTTTGTTATCAGTGTCAAGAGACAGCAAAGGGTATTGGCTGCCAGCTTAAGGGGGTTTGTGGAAAAAATGAAGATGTTGCTAGACTCCAAGACTTATTGATTTATACCGTTAAAGGTATTTCAGAGATTGTAGTAAAAGGAAAACTTAATGTTACTGAGACAGATATAGTAAATCATGCAGTTATCAAGAGTTTATTTATCACCATAACCAACGCAAACTTTGATGAGTCAGCAGTAGAAAATCAGATAAGACTTATGCTTACACTTAGAAATGAATTACGTCAAAAGGTGTCCGGTGTGACATTTGGCGACGCTGCTTTATTTGAAGTAACAGATAGAGCTTCAATGCTTGATAAGGGCTCAAAAATTGGTGTTCTCTCAACAGAAAATGAGGATATCAGATCATTAAGAGAACTCATTACTTACGGAATAAAGGGTATGTCAGCATACGCTCATCATGCATTCAATCTGGGTAAAGAAGATACCCAAATATTTGAATTTATCTATAAAGCAATGGCAGCAACTTTGAATGACCAATTAACAGCTGACGAGCTAGTTGCACTTACATTAAAAACGGGCGAATTTGGTGTCAGAACAATGGCACTATTGGATGAGGCAAATACTACTAAGTATGGAAACCCTGAAATTACAAGTGTTAATATCGGAGTTCGTAACAATCCTGGTATTTTGATTTCTGGCCATGACCTAAAAGACCTAGAGGAGCTGCTTGAACAAACGCAGGGCACAGGTGTTGATGTATATACCCATAGTGAAATGCTGCCTGCGCATTACTATCCATACTTTAAAAAATACGAGAACTTTGTAGGAAATTACGGTAATGCATGGTGGAAGCAGTTGGAGGAATTCCAATCCTTTAATGGACCAATACTCTTCACCACTAACTGTATAGTGCCTCCAAGGAGTGAGACAGTCAGGAGTAGAATATTTACCACTGGTGCATCAGGCTATCCCGGATGTACACATATTGAAGCTGATGAAAACGGCAAAAAGGATTTTAGCGCAATTATTGAAATGGCTAAAACATGCCAATCTCCAATTGAAATTGAAAAGGGTGCTATAGTTGGTGGTTTTGCACATGCTCAGGTTCTATCCTTGGCTGACAAGGTTATTGATGCTGTAAAATCAGGTGCTATAAAGAAGTTCTTTGTAATGGCAGGTTGTGACGGTAGAATGAAGTCACGAGATTATTACACCGAATTTGCACAGAAGCTACCAAGCGATACTGTAATTCTCACTGCCGGATGTGCAAAATATAAATATAACAAGCTCAGTCTTGGTGACATCGGTGGTATTCCAAGAGTTCTAGATGCCGGACAATGTAATGATTCATACTCATTAGCAGTTATAGCACTCAAACTAAAAGAGGTGTTTGGACTTAATGATATAAATGAGCTCCCTATTGCTTATAATATCGCCTGGTATGAGCAAAAAGCGGTAATTGTACTACTGGCTTTACTATATCTAGGAGTAAAGAATATCCATCTAGGACCAACTCTACCAGCTTTCCTTTCTCCGAACGTTGCAAAGGTGCTTGTTGAAACCTTTGGAATATCAGGGATAGGTACTGTTGATAGCGATATTGAATTACTTATGAAATAAATACCCAAGTATTTTAGAGTTTTTAAGAATGATCAAAACAATTTAGTCTATTTTACTAACCAAAATAATTTAGTCTATCTTATAAACTAACCAAAACAACTTAGCAGCTCCTAGTATTTTATTAGGAGCTGTTAGTTTTATATGTACTATAGAAATATTAGAGGTATAATAAATTATACATATATAATCGTTTTGCAAATGCAACATAAGAGGTGGATTATGAAGAAATATTATGGTCAACTAAAGAGCAATGTTCTATTCAAGAATATGGATTCAAATCAATTAGAAAGTGTACTAAACTGTCTATCTGCAAAGGAAAAATGTTATAAAAAAAATGATTTTATCCTGCTACAAGGAGAACAAATAAAGTCTGTAGGCATAGTGTTGTCAGGAAGTATTAATATAATAAAGGAAGATTTAGACGGTAATATTAATATACTAGCTCACTTAGGAGTAAATGAAATTTTTGCTGAAGCATTCGCCTTTGCTGACCTTGAAGAGTGCCCAGTATCAGTACAGGCAGCAGAAAATTGTGATATCCTGTTTATAGATTGTAAACGTATTCTTAAGACTTGTGATAAAGCCTGTCTTTTTCATTCAACATTAATTCAAAACATGATTTCTTTGATTGCCAAAAAGAACATACTACAAAATCAAAAAATTGAAATAATTTCTAAGCGTACTACAAGAGAAAAGTTGAAAACATACTTTAACACCTTGGTTTTGGGCTCACACTCAAAGAAGTTTACTATTCCATACAACAGAGAAGCACTTGCAAATTTCCTTTGTGTTGATAGAAGTGCCCTTTCACGTGAGCTATCCGCTATGAGGGATGAGGGCATTATACGCTTTAACAAGAATGAATTTGAAATTATAAAATAAAAGAGCAAAGAGGAAAGAACTTATCTACTTGATAATTTCTTTCCTCTTTGCTTTTATAGGGAGAAATTTATTTCATTTTTTAAAGGCTAAAGTCCTCTATTGAGTCGTTAATTCTTCTTTCTATTATGTCATTAATTCTATTATTTATAGTCTCGTTACCTTCTTCTTTCTCGAACAGATAATACTCTGTAGTACAATAAAGAAGCATAGCATACCAGCACGTGTAATCTGTGGCCACCATGGATCTTGACTTCCAATTGCTGTAACTACAAGCAGTACTATACCACTTGTTAATACACCGAATAAGGTACCAAAGATATTCCCGACACCCCCAGTAAGCAATGTACCTCCTATGATAGATGCTGCTATAGCGTCCATTTCAAGTCCCGTAGCCTGTTGAACAGAACCAGACCTTGTGTGGAAAAGGTATAAGAATCCACCGATACCAGCAAGTAAGCCACAAAGCAAATGTGCATAAAACTTTGTACGCTTGACATTTATACCGAGCATGAGTGCACTTTGTGCATTTCCGCCAACAGCATAGAAGCTTCTTCCCAATTTAGTTTTCTTGAGTAGCCAATACATCATAACTACAATAATAATCGCTACGATAACTCCATACTCAAGCTTGGACTGTATGAAAGCTCCCTTTCTATTGTAATCCCCAATAAAGGGTATTTGTATCCTTGCACCTGATAACTTTTCAAACGCAGGGTTATTAACCTGTATCTGGTTAACTTCTATTAGGGCAACCAAACCCCTACCCAAGAACATTCCCGCTAATGTAACGATAAATGGCTGCATGTCAAGATATGCTACCATGTAACCTTGAACAGCACCAAAAATCAAGCCAATTGCTAAAGCCAAAATCAGAGATGTTACAAAGTTAAAACCATAATTATTGAGACATACTATACATGCTGTACATATTAGTGCTGTAGAACCGCCAACGGAAATATCAATACTTCCCGTTATCATAACTACTGAAAGTCCGCAAGCTATTACTATCAGTGCAGCATTCTCGTTGAAGAGGTTAAAAAACATCTGAATCTTGTTAAAGCCCTTGTCCCCAAGGAACGCAATTGAAAGCACATAAATTGCTATAAACAATGAAATAGTTATTGTCAGTAAGAAAGCAGTATCGGTGTGAGACTCTTTTGGTCTGAGTCTCTTTTGAATAGCTGTGATTTTTTTCGTATCCTGAGTTTTGTTCAACATATCAACCACGCTCCTTTACATCACCAGCAGCCACCCTCGATAATGTAACTTTTTTGCTAAAGAAGCTTTTAACAACAGGAGTTTGAATGGCTACAAGTAAAATAATGATGACTGCCTTGAAAACTGGAACAGCATTTGTATTTACGTTCAGTGTGGTCAACATAGAGGTTAAGGATTGGATGGTATACGCTCCAATAATTGAGCCTGTCATATTAAATTTACCGCCCCCAAGAGAATTCCCTCCAAGTGCGACTGCCAAAATAACATCCATTTCTATGCTAGGTACTATTGTATAAGGATTTACTGTCTGAACCCTACTAGACTGAATAAAACCTGCAATACCTACACACAGACCTAATATAATAAACGATAATAGTTTAATCATAGATGGGTTGAGACCGTTTAGCCTTGATGACTTATCATTTATACCTACAGCCTGAGTGTACAAACCAAGGTTGGTTTTTTTCAACATTAAGAATGTTATTAGAACTACAACAATAGTGATCAGTATTGGTGTAGGTATTGGAAATCCCGGTATGAAGTTTCCATAATATCCAAAGGATTCTACAGCCTTTGGTTTAAGCCCACCCATTGCCATTGATCCTATTGATCGCCCAGCAGTAAATAAAATAAGAGTTGCTACCATAGGTTGAATGTTAAATTTGGAAACAAGAATACCGTTAAATACTCCACAAGCCATACCAGCAAGGCACCCTAACACTAGAGCAAGAATAATCGGAGCCTGCAATTCTGTAGGCTGTGTTTGGTTTCCGCACAAAACTCTCATAATTACCCCGCCAACTATTGCGATGGTTGCACCAACGCTGATATCCTGCCCCCTTGAGGAAGACGTCACCAGTGTCATTCCTATGGCTAGAATAACAAGTTCTGCAGAGTTACTAAGAATGTTAATCAAATTTCCAATCAAAACTGGATTACCCATACTGTCTTTACCCATGCTGACTCTTAAAAATTCCGGATTAATAAAAATATTAATCAACAAAAGACATGCAAGAAACGTAATAGGTATAAACAATTTGTGCTTTATTATCGCCTTAAGTACTGATGTTGAACGGTCGGTACTAAGTTTGGTATTGATTTTGGTCATTTTGACTTACTCCCCCCGCTATAGTATGCATTATTTTATCCTGAGTCATATCATCCCCCTGTAATTCTCCAACTACATGAAGATCACGCATGACAATTAGTCTGGAACAAGTACGCAGCATCTCTTCAATTTCTGATGAAATAAATGTGATACTCATACCTTCAGAGGCAAGCTTTAGCACTAGCTTCTGTATTTCTACCTTAGTGCCTATATCAATTCCTCGGGTTGGCTCATCAAGAATGAGATAATCAGGATGGGTGAGCAACCACCTTGCAAGAATAACTTTCTGTTGATTTCCACCAGATAATGAGTTTATAGGAGTATCTGCTGAAGCAGTTTTTATGCCAAGCAAATTAATATATTCGTCAGCGAAAGCTTCTGCCTGAGCTTTTGTAAAAGGTCTAAAGAAACCTCTCATAACCTGTAATGCAAGAATTATATTATCACGGACTGATAAGTCACCAATAATTCCATCTCTTTTACGGTCCTCCGAGAGATAACCAATACCCTTTTTCATTGCTTTTATTGGTGATGAAATGTTCACACTCTCGCCTTTAATTTTCAACTTACCCTTTATTACTTTATCTGCCCCAAATATTGCTCGCACGCACTCGCTGCGACCAGAACCAAGTAATCCGGCAAACCCCGTTACCTCACCTTTATAGGCAGTAAAATTAAATGGTTTTATTCCCGAAGTACTTGATAGGCCTTCGGTACATATTAGTGCATCACTACAGTCATTGTTAATAAACTGTCCCTCATTATGTATTTCAGCTAAATCTCCAAGTTCCTTACCCATCATCTTGGCAACAAGTTCAACTCTGGGTAAATCTTTTATTTCATATTCTCCAACTAATTCACCATTGCGTAAGACAGTAATCTTATCACATAATGCATATACCTGATCGAGAAAGTGGGTAACAAATATTACTCCTACCCCTCTGCTTTTAAGTTCACGCATAAGTGAAAACAGTTTTGCAACCTCATGCTCATCCAATGATGATGTTGGCTCATCAAGGATAAGCACCTTACACTCCATATCAACGGCACGTGCAATAGCTACCATTTGTTGAACTGCAATAGAGCAATTTGATAATTGCTGAGTTGGTTTTGCAGGTATTCCCAGACTTTTAAGAATACTCTCCGCTTTGCTGTTGCTCTTCTTCCAATTGACAAGTAAGTCATTGGTTCTACCAATAAATAGATTCTCGGCAACAGTTAGGTTGGGACATAGCGTTATCTCCTGATACACAGTGCTTATCCCGAGCTTTTGAGCCTCTTGAGGAGACTTGATACTTACTGGCTTATCATTATTCACTCCTTTGATACAAATTTCTCCAGCATCCTTTGTATAGACGCCTGTCAAAACCTTTATCAAGGTTGACTTTCCAGCACCGTTTTCCCCCATCAGAGCATGAATCTCGCCCTCACACAAATTAAAGTTGACATTCTGCAAAGCTTTTACGCCTGGAAAGCTCATATATATATTTTTCATTGTAAGTACGGTGTTCTGCATGTTTATAATACTCAAACCTCCGTTCAGACACGACAACGGACATTATCCTGTCACAGTTATTTATAAATCTAAGAAATGCGTGGTACCAAGTTTCGCTACAATAGTCCACATACTCGGTGCCACGCATTTCAATGAGTTCTAATCTTTGTTCACTTTTTGACTATCGTTGTTTTACTGATTTTCAATAGATTATATAATTAGTAACTACGCTTATCAACAACTTCCCTTGTTAATGTTGCAGTATCAAACATTTCTTCCTTAACATAAGCGTTCTTCTCTACAGTCTCACCAGCTTCAAGCTTATTGATAAGCTCAACTATACGAGGTCCATGTAATGGATTACACTCTACATCGAGGTTGAATTTGCCTGCGAGTACCAATTCAAGTGCCCACTTGTTTGCATCAAAAGCAATAACCTTTACATCGCCAGTCTTTCCATATGTAATACCAGCTGCGTCCATTGCTGCACAAGCACCGCGAGCCATATTGTCATTTTCAGCATAAACAACATTGAACTTAGTTCCAGCAGCGATTAAATCAGCTACAGCTTGCTTAGCAAGAGTTTCATCCCAACCCTTCATGTTCTGGTTGAATACGATGTTCCAGCCATTTTCCTTTGCGCCATCTTCAATAGCTTTTGAACGGCCTACCTGAGCAGATGAGCCTGTATCTCCACCAAGTACAACAATCTTAGCGTCCTTAATTGATTGAGCCTTTAACCAATCTACTGCCTTCTTGCCTTCTGCTTCGAAATCGGAGCATACCATAGCAGTGTATAGATCTTCTGGTAATTCTAGCTTACGGTCAGCCATAATAAATGGTATTTTAGCTTCCTTAGCAGCCTTAGCTACATCTTCCCAACCTGCTGCCTGGAGTCCTAAAACAACTAGATAGTCGACTTCTTCCTGAATAAGCTGTTGAGCCTGTGAAATCTGTTTTGCGTGGTCGCCTTCACCAAATACCATCTTCAACTCAAAGCCTGCTTCTTTGAATGCTTCGTTAAATGACTTTGTGTTTGCAGTACGCCAGTCTGATTCGTTGGCATTTGTCTGAACAACACCTACAGTAACTTTTTTGTCTGAAGATTTGCCATCTCCGCTACTTCCACATGCTGCAAGTGCGAATACGAGTGCCATTGCCAGAACTAAAGAAATTATTCTCTTCATGGATATCTCCTCCTATTTTTTAACCCAACTTATTGGGTTTTCTTATATGTACAAGTATATTCAACTTATATGCATACAAATACGGAAAATATTCCATTCTTTGTAGTTATTTTTACTGACTTCATTCTCTGTAAAAATTTAGGTTAAGATTTTTATGATTTTTGTTCATTTTCTTACGATTTAATTTAAAAGAGTGAAGCTTAACGATTTAGGCCCCATCTTTTTCATTTTAATATGTTCTTCCTAAACGATCTTTTGCTGCATACTCTGCTTCGAACACTTTACCATCAACAAAGGAAAACTTGTCAACCTTTTCTCCCTTTTCCAAGCGACCGATAATATCTGCAATAAGAGGGCCTTGCAAAGGGTTACACTCTATATCAGCATTAATAAGTCCCTGTTCCATTTTATCAAATGCTTCTGCTACAGCATCAAAAGATATAATAGTAATGTCCCCATTTATGCCGCACGTCAGACCTGCTTCATATATTGCCTCTATTGCTCCAAATGTCATATCATCATTTTGTGAGACCAATACATCAATATCATCATATGTTCGCAAATACTTCTGCATAACTTCCTTACCCTTTGCTTTAGTAAAATCTCCACTTTCATGCGCAAGAATGTTCCAGTTTCTATGTTTCTTGGCTATATCCTCAAAGCCCTTAGATCTTCCTATTTGAGCCGTTGAATTTGGAGTGCCCTCAAGAACTACTATATTTATGATGTCATTATTCTCTTTTTCTTTGGTTTCCTGTAATACGTTCTCTGATGACATAGCTTGCATGTCCTTCAAATCATTATTTTGAGTCTTATTCTCCAAATATTTTTCTAGCCACTCTCCAGCCTTTATACCCTCTGCATACTTATCGGTGCCAACACTTGCAACATAGAGATTTTCATCTTCGGTATCAATCATTCTATCCACAATGATAACAGGAATACCCGCTTGCTTTGCCTCCTGTAGAACTGTGTCCCACCCCGTTTCAGTAACCGGTGCAATCACTATATAATCCACCTCTTGAAATATAAAACTTCTAACAGCCTTTATCTGATTCTCCTGGCTTTGCCTGCCATTAGAAAAAATTAATGAAAACCCATTATTTCGGCTGAGAGCATGCTGTATTGATTTAGTATTGGCTGTACGCCAATCAGATTCAGAACCTAATTGTGAAAAACCAACAATAATTATGTCAGAATTTATATCCACAGTATGCTCATCTTCATCCCCCTGAAGATTGGCCCATGGCTTGAAACTGCAGCTCGCAAGCGCTATTATTCCAACTAAAAGAATGCATAGTACCATTCTGATTTTTTTATTCATATGTTACCTCTCTCATTCTCCACCAATCTTGCTGGGATTTTAATTTCAATATCTGTTCCTTCCCCTTTTTTGCTTTGTATATGCAAACCGTACATATTACCATAGTTCAACTTAATACGCTTATTAACATTTGCAAGTCCGAAGCCTGTACTCTGCTTGCTTCCAGTCATCTCAATCTCTTCTCTCAAAGAATTCAGTGCCTCTTCATCCATTCCTACGCCATTATCAATTACGTGGAAATGTATAATATTATCAATCATTTCGCCTGTTACTGTTATCTTCCCTCGGGCTCTTAGCATCTTTATCCCATGATACAAAGAGTTTTCTATTAACGGCTGTAAAGTCAGCTTTAATATCTGATATCCATAAAGTTCTTCAGGTATATTAATCTCATAATCTAGTATGTCCTTGTAACGAGATTGCTGTATCTGTAGATAACTCTTAATATGTATTTCCTCTTCACGAATGGTAATGAAGTCCTTTCCCTTGCTTACAACAATTCTGAAAAACTCTGAAAGAGATATTACCATATCAATGGCTTCTTTATTTTTCTCACCTTCTATTAGCCAGATAATCGTATCCAATGTATTGTATAAAAAGTGTGGGTTGATTTGAGTTTGCAGTAGCTTCGATTCCATATGCCTCAAGTTTTCCTGCTCAAGTTTAATGCTCTGAACCTGCTGCTCCAGCTTGGAGGCCATGTCATTAAAGCTATCAGATAGTATGGATAATTCATCATGGTTATCACACGATGTCCTGGTTGTAAAATCACCTTTTGCTACCATGGCAGTCTTATCACACAATACTCTGATTGGTTTGGTTATGCTATCTGTTACAATAATGTTGACCAAAACTGATGCAATAATGATTGAAGCCAAAGCAATTATCATGGTGACAATTACATTTGTAACTTGTTCATTAAGTCGCTGTCTTATATCTTCGAAGTTTTGAGTTTCATAATAAATATAATATTGAATTTCTTCTTGGAACATATCTGTAAGAATATAGATATCTGATTCCAGCATTTTTATGTTTTCTTCATAATGTCCTGTCTCTTCTAAATTATCACGAATTTCATTAATTCTGTCTTTTAGGGTATCAAGATTGAGAAGTATACGCTTAATCCAATCGAGGCTTTCTCTGCTAGATGTTATCTTCTGTAAGTTTGTAAAACTGTTTCTCGCATCATCTATTAGCTTATATGGGTTTTTTAAATCACTATTATCATCAATGGAATGGAAAGTTTCTGCTTCAACAACAATTTTATACATACTTTCATCCATTTCTTCTTTAAAGTTCAGATTATAATTGTTGGCAGAAGTAATCCTTCGTACTATTGTGTCATAAGAAGTACTATAATTGTGCAATGCTGCAATCTGATAGATAGATAAAATAATCATTGGAACAATGATAACAGCTGCTACAATAGATAGTTTAAGCCTTAATGGATATTTAATTGTTTTTTCATATTTGTAGTTTATCATTCTTCACCCTTGCCTTGTAATCTGTATTCAGATGGTGTACAATTCTGAGTTTTTTTAAATATGTAACTGAAATAATGTGAATCAAGATATCCTACTAAATATCCTATCTCAGTAATCTTTCTACCAGAACATCTTAAGTATTCTTTAGCCTTCTCCATACGAATTTCTGTTAGGTATTCTATAAATGTCATTCCCGTTTCTTGGTTGAAAAGGGAGCTAAAATAATTAGGGCTGAGATTAACAGTAGACGCCACCCTGTCCAAAGAAAGGTCACTCATATCAAAATTAAGATGCATATACTCCTTTGCTTGTTCAATAAGTCCCGCATAACGCTTTTGACTGTTTTTATTCCGAAGGTCAATTGCTTCTTTTAGGATGGACTTATAAAATTGGCAGCAGTCCTCAAAGCTTGAAAGTTGTTCAATAACACTGTTCATGCTCTTGATACTATTTTCAATCTTTTCTTTAGGGTACTTGAGAGTTTTAATAAATTTCATGATTGCAGAGCATCCATCCATTATGATGTAATGCCTAAATAGAGTTGAATTCATTGCGTTAGTCCCAAAGCCATTAAAATAACTGTCTACAAATTCATCTACATCATGTATGGTACCCCTTTTCAAAAAATCTTCTACCAAACCTCTGTCAAGCTTTTCAAGATTGAGCTCACTTACATTAATCTGATTTCCTAACTGTGCCTTGATATTACGCACATCATTATAAGATAAAAACTGATCGATTATTTCAAAATATCGAAGTGAAAAAGCACTGTTTGCGTCGAGATAGGATTGTTGCAAGTCACGAACGCGGTGAACGACACGGCCAATTCCACCAAAATAATGTGCCTTATCTTTGCTAATTTCAACCAATAAATTACACAACTCTTGGGCCAGTTCATTAATCTGTGCCTCACTTTCGCCAAGAAGTACGAATGCCCAGCCATCCATACCACGTTCAAACACTTTTATATTTTGATATTTAATTAAGGCCTGAGTCATTTTTGCTTCACATTGTACTATATCATTAGAATACTCGTACATATCTTCTTGCCCCTTGAATTGGAAGAGTAGAATACAAAAAGCTCTTGCCACCATATCTATTCCAAGTTCCTCTTCTTGCTCAATAATTTGAGGAAGTGACATTTTTCCACTAACTAGCGCATCAAAGAAATCCTTCCTTTTTTCACCCTGCTTTTGATAAACTAAATGCTGGTATTGTTCTAGTATATGCTTTTCCTTGCGCTCCTTTTCAATTGCCATAGCTGCATTCTTTACTGCAGCCACCAGCTTAACCGATGTGATAGGCTTAAGTAAATATTCACTTACACCAATATCGATTGCTTGTTGAGCATAGCCAAAATCGCTATAGCCACTAATAATAATTATCTTTAGGTTGGGCATGTCCTTTTTTAATAGTTTACTCAACTCAAGGCCATCCATAAAAGGCATTTTTATGTCTGTAATAAGGATATCCGGCTGTTCTCTAATAATCCTTGGGTAAGCCAATTCACCATCACTCTCATCCCCTACAATAGTGAATCCTTCTTCCTCCCAGTGAATTTTATTCTTAATGCCCTCTCTTATCACAATTTCATCTTCCACTAAAAAAACCTTATACATCATTACCCCCCAATAAACTAACCAAAAAACTAATACTTGTTGTATCCATTACCAATTAAAATCAAAAGAAGTATACTGTATAAACAGTGCTCACTGTTTATACTAAACATGGAAATTATATCATATTATTCTAGTATATAGTTAGCACTTTATCCAAGCAACTCCATATATGTGAAAAAACAGGCTATGAACAATTTAAGTTCATAGCCTGTTAATGCTTCAAGCAATAATATTTACAATCTGAAATGTTTAATAACGCTTGATAACTCCTCTGACATATTTGCCATTTCTTTTGAGTGAGAAACAATTTCTTGCGTCAATGCTATTTGCTCTTCACTAGCAGCGGGTACCCCTTCTGCATTCGCTGCAAATTCACGGCTAGTCTCATTTATCTGTTGCATAGTATGCTCAAAATCCTGGCTACTATCGGCCATTAGTTTTACGCTATGGGTAACGTCAGATACAATTAAATTATTTATATATTTATTAGTAGCCCATTATTTACTAGTTTTCATTCTTTATTCTATAAAAATATAAATGCCTATTCCAACACATTTAGGAATAGGCATTTATTATATGCTAATTACTATAACAAACTTCATACAATGAACTTACTAAGCATAAACCTTGCACTGAATTGCTCAATACAAACCTTACAATGAATTACTCAACTTCTGCCTTCCATAGCCCATGGAGGTTACAATAAGCGAAAACAGCAATTGGCTTATCATCAACAAAAGAGAATGTTGCTTTTGGAGCTTCTCCAACCTTAAGACATTTTCTTTGGCCACCACGCTCTGTTTCAACGTATATAAAATCAATGTGATGAGCTTCTTCCATTGGGTGTGGAGCACT
>JAEYTP010000062.1 GCA_023433945.1 Bacillota bacterium
TTCATAAGAGAATTATTGAAGAGCGATGCAAGGGCAAAACAATATTGCTCTTTTCACTGGAACTAGATGAGATTTTAAATCTTTCAGATAGGATTGCTGTAATGTACGAGGGTAATATCATAGGAACTGTAAATGCTAGTGAGACCGATGAAAATAAACTTGGCCTAATGATGGCGGGAGCAGAAGGGTGGAAAGCTTAATGAACAAGTGGTTTAGGTTTGGAAGTATGAATGTTATAAAAGTCCACAATATCCTTGTACCTGTTCTCTCTGTACTACTAGGATTTATCATTGGGGCTATTATCTTGCTGATATCAGGTTATAATCCTTTTGAAGCATATGCTGCCCTGCTAAGAGGGGCAGGCTTTTTAGGAAGTCTTAGAAGGTTTGGCGATACTCTTCTAAACACTACAACACTAATTCTAACAGGCCTTTCTGTAGCCTTCGCTTTTAGGACAGGACTTTTTAATATTGGGGCACCAGGCCAGATGCTTATTGGTGGATTTTTTGGTGTTCTGGTGGGAATTAAACTGGATGCACCCAAAGTTATACACCTTCCACTTGCGGTTATTGCAGCTGCTGTGGCAGGGGCACTGTGGGCGTTTCTACCAGGGCTTTTAAAGGCGGCATTTAGAATACATGAGGTTGTTACAACTATTATGATGAATTGGATTAGTCTTTGGAGTGTATATTATTTTGTACCTACATTCATTTCAAATGCGGGTGGAACGGAGTCATTACCCATTAAACCGTCTGCTTCTTTGAGAGCAGAATGGCTTACCAGGCTCTTTAAGGGCTCATATGTCAATATGGGTATTTTTATAGCAATTGCTTCTATAATAGTGGTGTGGTTTATTTTGCAGAAAACCACCTTTGGCTTTGAGTTAAAGGCTGTTGGTTACAATCATAATGCAGCCCAGTACGCAGGTATGAAGGTAAACAGAAATATAATTCTGTCAATGATGATAGCAGGTGCTTTAGCGGGTCTTGCCGGAGCAACCTTTTATTTAGGCTATACAGACACCATCAAAACAGGAATATTACCTAGTCAAGGTTATGACGGTATAGCTGTGGCGCTGGTTGGATTGAGTAGTCCGATTGGTATAATATTCTCAGCCTTTCTGTTTGGATTTATGAATGCAGGTAAGCTATTCATGCAGTCTTCTGCAAATGTACCTAATGAGCTGGTTCCAATTATAAATGGAATAATCATATTCTTTGCTGCTGCAAATCTGCTTATGAGGTCGTGGCTCTTGAAGCTTGGCAAAAGGATTAGCAAGATGGAAGGGGGTAAATAAAATTGAATATTTTGACAACAGTAATTCCGCTTGCATTGTCCAATACAGCTCCGCTGCTAATAATAGCTCTCGGGGGACTTTATAGTGAAAGAAGTGGTGTAGTAAATATTGCCCTTGAAGGACTTATGGGTATGGGGGCATTTGCTGCAGCAATTTTTATTTATTTGACAAATGGAACACTTGGAGGAGCAGCTGTCTGGATAGCAATTACAGTAGCTGCCTTGGCAGGAGGTATTTATTCTCTGCTACATGCGTTCGCGAGTGTGACAATGAGGGCTAATCAGGTAATATCGGGTACAGCATTGAATATCTTATCTACGGCTTTAACTGTTTATCTAGCAAGGATAATCGCGGGAAGTGGTAATATTAAAATACATGGCTTTTCAAAGAAAAATGTTCCCTTTTTATCAGATATACCAGTAATAGGGCTGTTTTTCAGGAATGCTTATGTCACTACATTGTTAGTTTTACTTATCACTGTTCTGAGCTGGTTTATACTTTATAAGAGACCTTTTGGGATGAGATTAAGGGCATGTGGAGAAAATCCTCAAGCAGCAGATTCAATGGGAATTAATGTTAGGAAAATGAGATATTTTGGAGTTGTCATTTCTGGAATGCTAGCAGGTTTGGGTGGTGCAATAGTCGTTACTACCTACTCATGGGAATTCTCTTCACTTGTATATAGCGGACTTGGTTTTTTGGCCTTGGCAGCATTAATTTTTGGAAAATGGAATCCATGGGGAGTGCTAGGGGCATCGCTATTTTTTGGCTTTGCCAAAACAGTTGCTGAGATTTCGAAATTATTCGCATTTACCGAATCCATGCCAAACATAATATTTAATACCTTCCCATATGTTGCTACTATAATTGCACTAATACTGTTTTCGAAGAACGCTTACGGACCAAGAGCATCAGGGGAACCATACGACGCAGGGAAAAGGTAGTTAATAAATTTATTAGAAATGGTGTAAATAGAGCAACCGAAATGATAGCTTTTAGTAGTAAGTTATAATAGTATAGTACGTTTATAATAGTTCTTGAGTATTAGCCAATAGTCAACATTGCTTTTATTGAGTATTGCTCTTTTCGCTAATACTTCCATGTTGCCATAATACTTTATTTTTGGAATTTTAATTGTTGCCATAATATTTCGTTTTCGAAATTTTCCATATTGCCATAATATTTTATTATCGGAATTTACTTGTTGCCATAATACTTTATTTTTCTAGTTTAGTATAGTATAATCACAAGAGTTTAATATAAACATGTAGGAGGATATTTTGAATCTACTTCAAACTGGGTTGAAAAAATATATTTTTAGTGATAAACAATATTATAGAAAGTTACTGACGCTCGCTTTACCCGTTACACTACAGAACCTCATAGCATCTTCACTCAGTGTGGTAGATACTGTAATGGTAGGAAGCTTGGGAGAATCCCAAATTGCAGCCGTTAGTATAGCAAATCAATATGTTTTGCTTGTGTTCCTTATTTATGCAAGTATTCATAGCGGATGTGGGATATACATATCTCAGTTTTTTGGGAAGAAGGATACAGAGAGTATTAAGCAAGTAGCAAACATAGGTATTATTATGGGTGCTGTTGTTTCCCTTATTTTTACTGTGCTTGCAGTTGCAGTGCCTAATTGGATAATATCTATTTTCTCCCCTGACCCAATTGTTATTGAACAAGGTGGAGAATTTCTAAGGATAGTTGGTATTAGTTTCGTTTTTGCATCAATAAGCTTTGGTTTTAGCATGAATGTTAGAAGTATTGGTAGATCGGTGATGCCAATGATTGTCAGTGCCATTGCACTAGTAATCAATACTATTTTAAACTTTGTATTGATTTATGGTATGTTTGGGGCACCCGCCCTTGGGGTAAAGGGTGCTGCTATTGCAACTCTCATATCAAGAATTATCGAGATGCTTATTTTCGTTGTCGTTATTTATAGTTCATATGATCTGCTGAAGCTAAGACTATCTATCATAAGAAAAGTTGCATCATCAATGGTATTAAAGGTCAGTAAAACAATATTGCCAGTATTGCTAAATGAGGTTTGCTGGGGCTTTGGGATTCTTGTGTACTCGGCAGTATATGGAAGAATAAGCACAGAGGCGGTTGCCGCTGTACAAATATACAATACTGTTACAAATCTCTTCATGGTTGCAGGCTTTGGACTGGCAAGCGCCTCCGCGGTAATGATTGGTCATAAGGTAGGAGAGCGGGAAGTGGAAAAAGCAAGAGAGTATTCCTGGAGGTTTGTAATTTTGGCACTTCTGGTAGGAGCATTATTGGGGGGCGCACTTGCTATCACAGCTCCTTCAGTATTAACATTGTTTAACATTTCAGAAAGTGCAGCACATTCCGCAACCTTTATGCTTTTTGTGGCATCTGTTATCTTGGGAGTTAGATTTATTAATATAGTAGCTATAGTAGGTCTCTTACGAGGAGGAGGGGATGCTTCCTTTGCATTTATAATTGAAGCAATAACCATGTGGTGTGTAGGTGTTCCACTGGCACTGTTAGGAGCATTTGTATTTAAGTTTCCTGTTGAGTATGTTGTGCTACTTGTTATGGTTGAAGAAGTAGCTAAATTAATATTTGTCATATTCAGAATGAGATCGAAAAAATGGATTAAAAGCGTTGTTTGGGATGCAGACTGTTAAAGAATACATTTTTGAGATATACTAATAGTATTAAGTATGAGAAGAAATTTATTAAAGAGGACAAGCATGAAGATAATAAAGGCAGAGCACGTAATAACAGCGGTAAAACCTGAACAATATCCTGCAACAGGGTTTCAGGAGGTTGCTTTTGTAGGGCGATCCAATGTTGGAAAGTCATCCATCATTAATACTTTGACCAACCGTAAAAACCTTGCCAGAGTAGGATCTACACCGGGGAAAACAAGGCAGATAAATTTCTTTAATATCAATGATGAATTTTATCTTGTGGATTTGCCGGGCTATGGCTATGCAAGTGTTTCAAAGGATATGAAAGCCTCCTGGCATAAAATAATTGAGACCTACCTGTACAAGAGGGCTGCTCTTGAGCTGAGTGTAGTAGTATTACTAGTAGACATAAGACATGATCCTACAAAGGATGACCTAATGATGCTCCAATGGCTAAATGGCTATGGAATTGAGACATTAGTTGTTGCTACAAAGGCGGATAAGCTATCACGTTCACAGATTAAGCCTAGGTTAAGTGCTATCAAAAAGGTGCTGGGTTTAAACGAAAAGGAAGTGATTATTCCTTTTTCATCTGAGGCGCGGACTGGGATAGATGAGGTGTGGCAAGCTGTTTTTAGCCACTTTGAGATGGAAGAGGACGAGCCTGAAGTTTTGGATGGGGCAGATACTCAGAAGGTAACAGAGGTTCATGGTAGCGAAATAGATCAGGACTCTGCACAGTTGAAGGGTAGTCAATTAGATCAGGACTCTGCACAAGTTCAGGGCAGTCCGAAAGAGCAGAGTGTACCAGAGGTAGAAAATGAGCAGTAAATATACATTTACAGACGATAGTAATGAGCTTAGAAGAAAATTAACAAGGATGAAAATAATAGCTACATCTCTACTTTTTTTTATGACGATAATTTTCATTATCTTTAAACGGTATGAGGATAGAGGGCTGTTGTTTTCATCCATTGTTGCTTTTGCAGAAGCATCAATGGTGGGAGCTTTGGCAGATTGGTTTGCTGTTGTTGCGCTTTTTAAATATCCAATGAGGCTCAAGTTTATTCCACATACAGCAATAATTCTTAACAACAAAAATAGAATTGCCAGTGCGCTATCCAATTTTGTGGTATCTAATTTCTTCACTGCCCAAAACATCAGAACAAAGCTAGAAAAAATGAGCGTTTCATCAAAGATTGCTACATATCTTGAGCAAAATAAAGATCAAGTATCTAATGCCATTGCACACAGGATGCCTGATATACTGGAGATTGTAATACCCGATAATAAACTAATTGGTATCACTGGAAAAGTAGTGCATGAAAAGCTTGAAAACACTAAACTATATCCTACTTTGTCAGGGGTGCTAGAGCAAGTTACACACTCAGGATATCATGTTACCTTTGTAAAAGAAATACTTTCATCCATATCGGAATATATTTCTAATAATAAAGAAAAAACTATTGCTATTATTGGTGACATCAACAAAGCACTTGCACTTCCTTTTATAGGTGATTTAGTGCACAAAAAAATATTGGAATTTCTGTCTAGACAAATAAACGAGATGGGCAAAGACCCTTCCGTTGAAGTGAATAGGCTTTTAAATAATGTTCTACCAAAGGTTTTTTCGGACATGAAGAGCTCTGATGAGGTAATAAATAAGGGCGAATTGCTTAAGGCGGATATTATGGAATCACAAGCCTATAGAGATGTTCTGAAAAGAATGGAGCAATATGTTGTCAGCATAAAGCATAATTACCTTCAAGAAGAACAGTTTATTAAGGATAAAGCAAGTTATATAATTAACTCTTTGATAAATACAGTTAAAAGTGATAATGAAGTGAGGCAGAAGCTTGATACTATAATAAATAACGCCATAGTGGGCATTGTTGAATCATATGGTGAAAAGGTGGGCGTCCTTATCTATGACACTATGGATAAATGGCAGGCAGACGATATGGTAGAAAAACTCGAAACTCAGGTGGGGGCAGATTTGCAGTATATACGTATAAATGGTACTGTAATAGGTGGCCTTGCTGGGCTTATGATTCATCTCATATCATACTGGCTGTAATACAGAACTTCACCGTTTCGTACAAACAAAATGACTATTTATGTAGATATTAGGAATCAAAATGAATATTGAACATAGTAGGAGGCAAAATGGCTATTTGTGTAGTTACTAGGAGGCAAAATGGATAGGTTTAAGGAAACAAAATTAGTTGCTGTGCTTGGCATTGGCGCTAACATTCTGCTTTTAATTATTAAACTCTCAGCCGGCTTCTTAAGCCGAAGCCAAGCCATGATAGCAGATGGTTTTAATAGTGCAGGAGATGTTTTTGCTTCTGTAATGACTTATATAGGAAACAGTATTGCGAGTAAGCCTGATGATAAAGATCACCCATATGGACATGGAAAGGCCGAATATATTTTCTCAATGATAATAAGCCTTTCTCTTTTGCTAGTTTCAATAACCATATTCAAAAGCTCATTATCTTCAATAATAAACAAAGAAAGCTTTACTATATCGTGGTTCTTAATAGCGGTTGCTATTATAACAATTATCTCAAAACTATCTCTTTATATCTATACGCATAGGATAGGCAAGAAGATAAATAACTTACTGGTAATGGCAAACTCCGAAGACCACAGGAATGATGTGTTTGTTACAAGTGGAACATTGTTTGGAATACTAATGGGATATCTGGGTTTCAGCTGGGTGGATGGAGCTGTGGGAATAGCAATATCACTCTGGATATTCTATACTGGCATTAGGATTTTTTACAGTGCATTTAAGGTGCTTATGGACACAAATATCGATGTGGATTTTGCAAACAAAATCACAGGTATAATAACCTGTATTAACGGTGTAGACCATATTGACAGCATTAACGCAAAACCTGTTGGGGTTGGGTATATTATTATTATAAAGGTTTCTGTAGATGGTGAAATGTCAGTAAATGATGCCCACGGTATAGCTGCTTGCATTAAGGAAGAAGTCAAGCTTGTCAGCTGTGTAAAGGATGTAATAGTTCATATAAACCCGGCGTAATTATACGATGCATAAAGTTACTTTATCCCAATTTATTGGTTTTAAAGTTTTTTGTTTGAACTCTTCAGTTTTTTGTTTCAACTCTTCCTTTTGGGGAATATATAATGTCGTGACAATCAAAAAAGATATAGGCTTATGAATGCGAAGTTGTCAAATTAATAATAAAGCTAAAAATCAGGAGGATTAAGATTTATGAAAAAATTTGTATGTTCAATTTGTGGTTATGTTCACGAGGGAATGGAAGCTCCAGACTTCTGCCCACAATGTAAGGCACCAAAAGCAAAGTTTATTGAGCAAAGCACTACTTCAGTAGCTTGGGCTGACGAGCACAGAATAGGCGTTGCTAAGGATGTTGACCCTGAGATCGTTGAAGGACTAAGAGCTAATTTTATGGGAGAGTGTACAGAAGTAGGTATGTACCTTGCTATGGCTAGACAGGCAGAACGTGAAGGATACCCAGAAATCGGCGCTTTCTACAAGCTAGCTGCTTGGGAAGAAGCGGAGCATGCTGCAAAGTTTGCTGAATTATTAGGTGAAGTTGTATATCCAGATACAAAGAAGAATCTTCAGTTGAGATTTGAAGCTGAAGCCGGAGCTTGCATGGGCAAGAAGGAACTTGCTACAAAGGCTAAGCAGTTGAACCTCGATGCTATCCACGACACAGTTCATGAAATGTGTAAGGACGAGGCAAGACATGGTGCAGGATTTAAGGGTCTTTTGGATAGATATTTTAAGTAAGAATTAATACGAAATGATATAAAAAATACAATTCTCATTATCGGGTAAACGTTGAATATCAAGGCTTTCAGCTGAGTTCACGAAACTGATTTTGGGAGCTGTATTTTTTTATGATTTTTTATATGTATGGATATCAGAATTTTTGTGAGATAAGCGTGAAAATCAAGATAACTCTTTATTGAAAAAAGATGATAACATAATAAATTAAAATATTGACAATGTGCTTGTAGTGTTATATAGTATTATTAAGTAGTAAATAATAGTATATAGTAGTATAAAGTAAAAGGAGGCGGATAAATGGATTATTATTCAGTCCAGGAAGTCGCTGGAATGCTTAGTGTTAACGAAGAAACTGTTCGCCGTTGGATTAGGGAGGGTAAAATAGAAGCCGAAAGAGGAATCGGTAGACAAGGAAGTAAAATTACATCTGCAGCATTGATGAAATTTCTTGAAATAAATAAGGGATTGATTACGACTTTAGCCGCTTCAATATTAGGCTTATCCCCAACAAGCATAGGAGGTGGAGTTATTGGAGAACCGACAGACGTTGTAATGTCATCTCATCCTCGTAAGAAAACTAAGATACCAAAAAAGTCTTTATCAAAAATACTACCTCCAGAAGCGAAAAATTATCATTATTTTGGAAGCAAAGTTAAAGATAAAGCAAAAATTGAGCTTGAAATATTGCAAAAACAATTCGATCTTGAGAATGTAGCTTTAAGGCTAAAGAATGATATTTTATTAAAGCAAAACGAGTTAAAATTAGTTGAGGAGCAGCTTATTAAGCTACAGGAAATACTAAAAAAATTATAAGTATGGGAATAAAATGGCAGAATATTTCTTAATACGGTTAATAAATACTCACACAGAATTAGAATATGGGAAATAAATTACTGCTTTCGAAAGGGAGGATTGAATTAATGAATTCAAAAGGCGAAAGTAACATAGAATCTTTTATTGGCTGTGGAATTAATCAAATCGAAGCCTCTGGACCATACATCCGAGAAACTACGTCGACATTATTTAAACCTGAGGGATACGTCGGAATGAAACCTAAAGGATATTCTTCATTTGAATACAAAGCAAGATCATTTGACAAGCTACAGGAGGTATTCGGCTCTACTGGTGTTTCAGGGGGAGCAAAAGCAGGTGAAGCAGTCGCTCTTTTTACAGGGGGATTTGAATCGAAATACGAAAAAGGCAATAATGTTTCATCCTGCGTGAAATTCTATCGTGGAGAATTAATTAAGGGAATAGCTAAATATGAAATTGATTCCGAGTTAAAGAATCCATCAAAAATGAAAAATATTATAAAACAAGCAGTCTTGGATGATATAAACGACAGAGACTTTGACCCGAAGGAAGTTTTCAAAGCTTATGGTACGCATATTATCATAAGCGCATCTATTGGAGGAAAAATTGAATTTTTCAATACATATAGATCAAGTGAAAGCATTGACAAAAATGATTTTGAAAACTCACTTAATGCTTCATGTAAATATTTCGATGCAAAAGGCAGCTTAAATCGCAATACTAAAAAAAAGAAATATTTTAAGGATACCACAATGTGGGTGCAAGCATATGGTGGCAAAAATCCACCTAAAGAGTATGGAGTGTTTGCTAGTATTGATGAAATTATAGAAAAGCATAAAGATTGGTTTGATTCTGTTAATGAAGAGCCAGAAATATCAGTTGTACATGACTATATGCCTATATGGAAACTTGCTGATTCAAAAGAACGTAGTACGCAAATTGAACAAGTGTTTTACAAACTTGCAGAAGAAAAATATAATAAGGTTGCCAAATACTATACTCTTCCTGAGGTCAAAGAAGTGGCATTGAGGTTACTCCCAGTTAGGAGTCAAATTGAGAGACAAAAGGCGGCAGGAGCTATAATTTCCAACAATCCTTGTGACAAACGAAGTGGAACTTTAGGAATGGATAGTGTAAATATTTCTTACGAACGACGGGTTAAGATGTTAGGATGGACAATTAATTCAAACAATACGTTTATTATGTATACAAACGATGATAATGAAGGTACTGTATCATTTTTTAGTAAATCTGAGCAGAAATTTTTAACAGTACACGTAAACAGTGTATTTGACAAAATGAATATGGGATGCGGCGACATACATCAACTATACTTAATCTCTGACAAAATTGGTGACCGCGAAAAGTTTAAACTTGAAAAATGTAATAATAATTTATATAAGATAAAATCTATCTACAGTAAAAAATATATTAATTGTATGTATGTACCAGGAACTAAAAAAGCCAAAGATTATATAATTTTTACAGCAAATGCCGAATTTAATGATGCACGCGAATTTGAATTAGTCGATAAACCTAATCAATAGGTCTGTTTAGGTAATAAAGACGGAGGTATTTTTATGAAATTAACTTACTTTTTTAAGCCGCCTTGCCCAAAATGCCCATACATACTTGGTAGGGTACATTCCCTTGTAAATCCCTGCCCTCAATGTAAGGAAAATGGCTATCAATTTTTTAAAAAGTTTTTATCAGAAGATGTTAAAGTTATAGGGGTAGAAAAGCGTAAATAAACAGCCTTCATAAATGGTCACCTTTGGTATAAAAGGTATATCGCTGCCAGGCGAAATCGATATATTCCAACCATTTGCTTACGGATAACCGTTGGAGCAGCGGCAAAGAACTTTTATACTATAAAGCATCTGAAGGACTTATATAGATTTGATTGCCGTGTAACATACCGTGTAGTCCCAAATACGGTGCCTGTAACCCTTGTAATTACTGATAGACCAATGACGAAGCAAGACACGGTGCAGGATTTAAGGGACTTTTGGATAGATATTTTAAGTAAGCCGAACATATATACTTTCGTTGCTCACAAAGCTCCTATAAACCTTTGTAAATAAAGGGTTGTAGGAGCTTTTTTATGTACCAACTCTATGTACGCAGTACACGGATTGATATTTCTCATGCTCAAAGCTAATTAGATGAATAAAGGGCAAAATTGGTAAAACATTAATGGATATTATTGCTGAAATCATTTTAAATACAAATTACTCTGGTCATGACTGTAAGCTTGAGATTATTGACTGAACAAAAAAAGCATAATGTATACATAAGTCTACCAGTCCGCGGAAGACAACTAAACATCTCCATCTTAAAATGCTGAATAAGCTACAAGTAGGTAATTTGCTGTACATATTGAGCATTGACCGACTTGGCAGAAACTATGATGAGATTGTAAGCCAATGGTAACTATCACGAAGGAAAAGGATGTTGATATTGTGGATATAGGTATGCCAATGTTAGATACGCGTGGAAGACATCACGGAGATTTAATGGGAAAGATTGTTGCGGATGTAGTGTTGCAATTGCTATCGTTTGCAGCACAAAAAAGATATGAAACATCCATATACGCCAAGCTAAGAAAATTGCAGCTGCACGTGCGAAGGGAGCGAGGTTTGGCAGACCTATCAAAACCCCTCCTGATAACTTTGAAAATCTCGTGTGGAAAATTGATTAGAATTTTTTATGCAATACTGAAAAACGGTAGTCAGTACGATGCAGAAAAGATGATAAATGTTATAAAACGACCAATGATTAAAGCAGCGTAGCTAGCTGTTTATGAGGTCTAGTGCTACAAGTATTAGTTCGTGACTGCAGATTAATACAAAAGCACAGAATGGCTTGAATTAGGGTATTAACGTTTAATTTAAGATGAACATTGAGAATTGAGAGCCGGGATAGTCAGGTTGAATATTTTCCATTAGGGCACGACCCAGTTTAGGAGCATGACTGACATTCCACCTCTGGACAAGACAGGACGAAGGAATTTAGGGCATGACCCAGTGAGACATAGGAGGTTTGTCGCCAGAGACATGTGGAAGCCATTTGCGTGATAGCGGAATAAGGGGCAGTCTAGCCGAAGGCTAACCATCATAATCCAGTATTATACTAATACAGAATACTTGTCCAAACACTGTTCTCAAACTGATATGGAATTCTAAGATTAAGCGAGTAATTACGAGTAAATGAAAGTTATTATAAGGAGGTAACCAAGTTTTATTGGTTACCTACTGTATTTTATGGGTTTTTATACCCTTTTAGGCAGATATTGTTGTAAAACTGCCCGATATACTATATATTGTAAGCAGATTGTTTTTTAGGAGGTAATTACAATGAAAAAGATATTAACAGCAATGGTGCTTTTTACAATGGTTTCACTGTTTTCTATTGTAACAACATTTGCAGTTCAACCAGTAGATACAGCAACCACAATCACACTTGATGGTAGAGCAAGATTTAGTGTGAGTTTAAAGTCAAATAAACTAGTGTTTGCAAATGAACCAATAGATAGGGAATATGAGAGTATTGTCCTAAACGTAGGAAATGGTAATGAAATCGTACGCACAGTAACTTATGTCAGAGGACAAGGTAATGGCATTACTATAGATTTAAACGGATTGGCAGACGGTACTTATGGTTTGTCGGTAGACGATGTGCTTTACGGTCAACAAAGTGCTCTTGCAGATTGTGGCTGGGCACTGATTGTAATCAAAGGTGGCAACGCAAGTTTTCAGTTAGAAGGACACCTTGCAGAAACATTAAAACTCGTAGCAAATGAAAGAACCGATGAATACGCACTTGATTCTCATAAATATAGTAGTGGACTGTCTTTGACTCCTGTATATATAAAAAAAGCTAAGGAGATAACAGAAGGTATAACCGATGATTATGAAAAAATAAGAGCAATATATAGCTGGACACGAGAACATGTTATTTATTCGTTTGATGCTTTTAGTGATTCAGGTGTAGACAGCCTTTATTCCGATGAGGTTGTTACGTATGTGGACAGTCTTGACCTTGGTGTTGATAGTAATGCTTGTATAGCAGGTAAGTGTGGAACATATGCACTTGTAACGCAATCTCTTGCACAGGCGGCTGGTTTTCCTGCAAAAATGATTACTGGGTGTACTAATAACATGGAACCACACGCGTGGACTGAAATATACGTTGATAATAGGTGGGTGTACATTGACAGCACATGGGATGAATTTGACTTGCCAGTGTCGCTGTGGGCAAGAACCCATATTAATACTGATATAGCAGAACTAGACGCAAATCTATGGGAAGGTTCCCTTTACTTTTATGACATAAATAATGATAAAGTTCTCAAGGAAATACCTAATTTTCCAGCAGGTGGCTTAGTAACCTCAACTTATGGATTTAACCTTAATGACTTGTACGAGGATAACCTGTGTACAAAACACTTTACACTTAATACAATGAGAGTTGTCTCAAACAATCATGTTATAATAGTTAAAAGACAGTGTGAATATATAGTTAATTTTGACAGCAATGGAGGAACACCAGTAAAATCTATGTTGGTACTAGCCCCTAAGGATGAATTTTATGCAAAATTACCAAAACCAGCGGACCCAAAGAAAGAAGGCTACACTTTTATCGGTTGGGGAAACGGTTTATTATATGACCCGTGGGTTTGGAATTTTAAAGAAGATGTGCTAAGTTCTAGACAACCCTTACTACTTACAGCAAGATGGAAGAAAACAAATGCAAAATCAGTAGAGTATACAATTACTTTTAAGACAAATGGAGGTGCAGAGGTAAACTCCTTTAAAGCAATCAAAAATACAAAGCTTAACAGTCCGACAGCCCCAACAAGAAGTGGATACAAATTTGCAGGTTGGTACAAGGACAGCAAATATACAAAAGTATGGAATTTCGCAACTGATAAGGTAACAGCAAACACAGTGCTGTATGCCGGTTGGCAAAAGGTATAAAGGTATAGGGCAGATAACATAGTAGCCATAGGCTGGTTTTATCCGTGTCAACATACTGCACTATCACAGACGCAGGTAATACATACAATATCGAGGACCTCAAAAACAGTCTTAAGCCGGGCGGGACTAAGGAGTACAAGGGGAGGATATACACACTAGGTGCGGATACAAAGCAGCTTATAGTCGACGATGCAAAGGCTAAATCTCAAATCACATTTAACGGCGTAGCAATGCCCCCAATACCTATAAATGCTTATAAGTGTGGGCTTACCCATAGGTGTACCCTGAAACACACAATGCGTTATATTATCTATCAATGTTGGTTTTATGTTTAGCAACGCCCCGATGCTTATAAATGCGGGTGACTGAAGGCTTTGCAATTACAGATGGTTTCATGCCGAAGCAAGACACGGTGCAGGCTTCAAGGGTCTTTTGGATAGATATTTCGGGAAATAATAGTGACAATTAAGCATAGAAAATGCGGATATTCTTAACCAATTTAGTATAAAATCAACAAGGGGACGGTTCTGATTCCAAACAAGGAAGCACAAGAACCGTTCCCTTGCTTTCTAAGCATTATTATTCAGTGGATTTACCAGCTCTTAATAAAGCTTTGTTGCTTATTAGAAAAAAGCTCTGTGAAAACAGTAGAATACCGGTTACAATAAGTAACCATTCTATTTTTACTATATCGGACAATGGCCCAAATATAAGCATTCCCAATGGCATCATTGAACTCGATATCATACCAAAAACCCCATATACCCTGCCTAAAAAATCTCCTTCGACCTTTTCCTGCAATAAAACGGTTGAAGGTGTATTAAAGAACGGCAAAGAAACCCCGATTATTCCTAGGAAAACTAAAT
>JAEYTP010000072.1 GCA_023433945.1 Bacillota bacterium
GTAGTAGTAGTTCCATCAACAACCTTGCCAAACCTATCCAATACCCCTGTATTGAACATCATAGCTTCCGCTAATGTAGTTTTACCTCCGCCACCGTGAGCCAAGAGGCAAATATTCCGCAACTTCTTTACGGCATAATCCTTCATAATCATTCCCCCTTATTATTTTGGTATCGTAATGCTATATGATAATTCCCAGAATGGTTCTGGAAAATTAACACCTAAATAAAGGAATTATTATAGAAAATAAATAAAAACAGATTAAAAAATATAATATATTTTGGCTAAATTACACTAAAAACTATTATTCTATACAGCCCCCCCAATACCCTTCTTTTTAATAAAATTTTTTTATATACTATATGTTATTTATAAATTCCCAATATTGCTTTATAATATACTTTAATTACAATATTTTGATGCTTACAATTATATTCAGTGGTCATACGCCATACCCCTTTATCAAAATATTTCGTAATACGGTAGAACGGAGTAGTAAATAATTAAAGTATAACGGCAGAAAGGAAATGATTATTATGATTATTGTAATGAATCCTGAATCAACACAGCAACATCTAGACCAGGTTATAGGAATTCTGAAGAATGCAGGCCTTGGAGTTCACATATCACAAGGTGCAGAAAGAACCATTATAGGTATTATAGGTGATAAGAGTGTCCTTAGGGATATTCCATTAGAGCTCATGCCTGGTGTTGAGAAGCTGGTTCCTATTGTGGAGTCTTTTAAGCTTGCTGGAAAAACCTTCAAACCTGAACCAAGCATTGTAGATGTTAATGGCGTTAAATTTGGCGGTAAAGAACTTGTACTAATTGCAGGACCATGTGCTATTGAAAGCAGAGAGCAAATACTTGAAGCTGCTTTAGCTGTTAAAAAGTCGGGCGCCAAGGTTTTAAGAGGAGGCGCGTTTAAGCCCAGAACCTCACCATATGCCTTCCAAGGACTAGAAGAGGAAGGTCTCAAATATTTGCAGGAAGCAAAGCAGGTAACTGGTCTTCAGACTATAACTGAAGTTACTAGCGAAAAGGCAGTAGAAATGGCGCTTCCATATGTCGATATGTTTCAAATTGGAGCAAGAAACGTTCAGAATTTCCAACTACTAAGAGAGGTAGGAAAGTCAATGAAGCCGGTTTTGCTTAAAAGAGGTTCTGCCACAACCATAGATGAATGGCTAAATGCAGCTGAATATATTATGAGCGAGGGTAACTATAATGTAGTTTTGTGTGAAAGAGGCATCAGGACCTTTGAAACTGCTACTAGAAATACCCTTGACTTAAGTGCCGTGCCTGTAGTAAAGAACCAGAGCCACCTCCCTGTAATTGTAGATCCAAGCCATGCAGCAGGAAAATCAAAGTTTGTGCTTCCGTTATCAAGGGCAGCTATTGCAGCAGGTGCAGATGGACTTATAGTAGAAGTGCATCCAAACCCAATGTGCGCCATGTCTGATGCGGCTCAGCAGCTTAGCCCTGAGATATTTGACAGGCTTTGCCAGGATATAAGTAAACTAGCTCCAATTCTTGAAAGGGAGTTTGAGTATGGAGTTTAAAACAATATCCCTCGTTGGGCTTGGTTTAATTGGTAGCTCTATTGCGAGGGCACTTAAGAAGACCTTTCCTGACTTGACCATATATGCGGTTGATCAAAACCTTAGTTCTATAGATTACGCTATATGTGATGGAGTCATTAGCAAAGGAGCTTCGGAGCCCTTTAGCGAGTTTTGGGATTGTGATCTACTCTTTTTGTGTATACCTGTTAAGGCTGCTAAGCATTACATTGATATTGCTGCTAATAATATAAATAAGAATGCAATAGTAACTGATGTTCTTAGCACCAAAAATGAGATTTGCACATATATTAAAGAGCTACCTCACTTCCCCCAATTTGTTGGGGGCCACCCAATGGCGGGCACTGAAAAGTCAGGTTACACAAATGGTTTTTCTCATATGTTTGAAAATGCATACTATGCTTTGACACCCATTGCTTCAACATCAAAGGAAACCATTAATAAAGTAGAGACTCTAGTTAAACAAATAGGTGCAATCCCTTTGATTATGGAGCCTGATCAACACGACTTGGTTACCGGTTGCATCAGCCACTTACCACATGTTATAGCGTCTGGACTTGTAAACCTTACCAACAAGAGAGAAACAAGTGACGGCCTTATGCAGCTAATGGCGGCAGGGGGATTTAAAGATATAACAAGAATTGCCTCATCAAATCCTACAATGTGGGAAAACATAGTTGTTTCAAATAGAGGTATGCTTATTGATTTACTTGATAGTTTCTCCAATATTCTGTCCGATTTCAGGAACAGCTTGGATGAGAATAATAGTGAGTATATAAAGGATTATTTCACTAGCGCAAAGGTATTCCGTGACGGACTCTCACAGGCCCCTAAGGGCCTTTTACCAAAGACTTTCGAGCTTGTGGTAGATGTGAGTGATGAGCCTGGAATAATCGGTAAGATTGCAACCTTACTAGGTGATAATGGCATTAATATAAAGAACATAAATGTTTCAAACAGCCGAGAATTCGAGCTTGGCTGTTTGAAGCTTACGCTTCCGGATGAGTACAATACTCAGCTGGCTTTCAAAGTACTTAATGATTCAAACTATAAGGTATATAAAACCGAGTGACATAACTAACGGCTGCCAACTAAATGTTTGCAGCCGTTTTTATTAGCTATCTTTCAAATTTTTCATTAAGCTTATATCCCAGTACCATTAAGCTATCACTGAGATGAACGTTTTCAATTATCACATCATATGGTAATTTTAGATCCATAGGCGAGAAATTCCATAGACCCTTAACCCCTAAACGAGCAACTCTATCTGCAATTTCCGGAGTTTCACTATAAGGTACACACAGCATAGCTATATCAACCTTATTTTCTGATAGAAAAGCTTCAAGACTATCAAGACTGAGAACTTCAACGTCTTTTATCTTCTTGCCTACAATCTGAGGATTAACATCAAATATTCCAATCAAATCAAAACCTCTTTTAGAGAAGTTACCGTAATTCGAAAGAGCTTGTCCCATGTTACCCGCACCAATAATGATGGTTTTGAAAGTCTTATTAATACCCATTATATTGCCTATTTCATTGTAAAGGGACTCTACGTTGTAGCCATAACCTTGTTGTCCAAACCCCCCAAAACAGTTTAAATCCTGTCTAATTTGAGAAGCTGTTATCCCCATTCTATTGCTAAGCTCTTTTGAAGATACTCTAGTTATTCCTAACGATAGCAAGTCATTAAGATACCTATAATATCGAGGCAGTCGCTTTATTACTGCCATAGAGATTTTTTTTGAAGACATTCTTTTCACCTCAGAATTAATAAAAGTGGTAAAGTAATTATACATCTTTGTTATTTTATTGTCAATATTTAAGGTGTTTATGCAAGCTTCAATTAAAACCTATGAAATATTATGCAAATTTCTATATCAACATGGTTTTATGAATAAACGTAAATCTATCAGAAAGATTAAATGAAAATTGAATAAGAGGCATAATATTATTAATAATGCATTTCTACTATACTAAAACATCTAATCCATGATAAAATATTTTTGTGTGTTTACAAAAGAAGCAATACTGCTGAAAGGAATGGTTTATAAATAATGAAAGCTTTACACATAATTGGCGGGGGAGATGTAGGCGGTGCAAAAGTACACGTATTATCACTTGTCAAAGAGCTCTCTGCTTTTATGGAAGTAAAAATAGTTAGCCTAAGGCCAGGTGCTTTTGCTGAGGATGCAGCTGAGCTAGGAATTGATGTTGAAGTAATAAAGACAGGCAATTTTTTTTCAGATATTAAAAAAATTCTAAAATTGATTAGAGAAGAAAATTTTGAACTTATACATTCTCATGGTGCTAAAGCCAATTTATACGCCCTTGCTACAAAAAAATTTTGTAGCATTCCCATTGTTACTACTGTGCATAGTGACTACAAGCTTGACTATATGCATAGTTTAGCCAGGCGTTTTACAATAGGTCTTGCAAATAGTATAGCGCTTAGATCTTTTGATTATTATGTAGCCGTCTCCTCTACTTTTAAGAAGATGCTTATAAAGAGGGGCTTTAATCCGAGTAAAATATTTATTATATATAACGGAATAGACTTTAACACACCCATTGATCAAACAACACGTCAGGCTTTTTCAAAAAAATACAATTGCAAGCTAGAAGAAGATGATATTCTTGTTGGTATAGCTGCAAGATTAAATCCTGTTAAGGGTATTGACACCTTGATAGACGCTGCTAGTAGGGTAATCAAGAAGAACAACAAGGTTAAGTTCCTTATCGGTGGTGACGGTGAGGATAGTAAGGCTTTGATGAATCAAGCAAGGAATCTCGGCGTAACTAATAATGTCATATTTCTTGGATGGCTCAAATCACCATATGAACTTATGAGTATTGTAGATATAAGCGTACTGACATCCATTAGCGAGAGCTTTCCTTACTCTATACTAGAAGGTGCACGTTGCCAGAAAGCTACCATTAGTAGCAGAGTTGGCGGTATCCCTGATCTTATTGAATCAGGCAATAACGGCTTTTTGTTTGAACCTCGCGACTCTGAAACATTAGCTGAACAGCTTCTGGAACTATCAGTAAATCACGAAAAACGCCATTTATTTGGTAAGAGATTATATGAAAAAACTAAAAATAAGTTTTCGCTCGAAGTAATGCGCAATAGACAACTTGAGATATATCAGACCATTTTATCTCAAAAGAAAAAGGAAAAGCATTATGATGCTATTATTTCAGGCTATTATGGTTTTGGAAATATAGGTGACGATGCAATGCTACGCTCTATTATAGATAACCTAAAGAAGCAGAAAAATGACATCTCTATTGCCGTTCTTTCTAAGTGCCCAGAAGAAACTGCAATAAACTATGGCGTATATGCCATCAATAGACTAAATATGTTTTCAGTTATTTCTATGATGCGCAGAGCTAAGCTTTTTATATATGGCGGTGGCAATATTATTCAGGATAGTACTAGTTCGAGGTCTTTAATGTTCTATTTAGGGACTGCCTGGTTAGCAAGTAAATTGAAACTTAAGGTAATGTTTTATGCTAACGGCATTGGGCCCATAAATAAAAAACTTAATTTTACCTTTTCAAGGCGTATATTAAATAATGCTGACGTTATCTCTGTAAGAGAACATATATCTTATAATGAACTTTTAAGAATGGGTATAGATAAATCAAAAATTGTGCTTACAGCAGATGCCGCATTGTCTGTCCAAATAGATAAGGATGTAAGCGTAAGTGAAATTTATTCAGCCGAGCATATACCTTTTAATGAGAAGTTTGCAGGATTTTCAGTTAGAAGATGCCCCGGAACCTCGCAGGAGGAACAGGAGCATTTTGAGAGAGTAATGGCACATTGTGCTGATTATGTATATGAAAAATATAACCTGATACCACTATTTATCCCTATGGAATATCCAATAGACCTTAATACGATATATAGCATAATGGATAAGATGAAATATGAATCTTTCGCACTAAAGGAAAAGCATAGTGTATCAGAGGTATTTGCTATTATCAAGGAATTGAAACTAATGGTTTCGGTTAGATTACATGCACTCATTTTTGCTGCCTATATGAATGTTCCAATTATCGGTATAAGCTATCAGCCCAAGGTGGACGGCTTTTTAGAGTATATCAATCAACCTGCGGTGGGTAACATAAAAAGTTTGGATGTGCAAAAAATTACGAATAACATTGATAATGTTATCCGTAATTATGAGGCCATTCAATCTGAATTGGAAAAATCTATGGAGGTCCTTATTGCAAAAGCTCACGAAAATTCTAAAATTGCTATGGACCTTATTACTCAAGCTGAGCACTAATATCTGCCCAATTTTCAAACAGGTCTTCCAGTTGCGATTGGAGGCCTGTTTGTTCATCTAGCAACTCAGCAAGTTTAGTATGGTCAGTTGCAAACTCGGCCATTTCAAGCTCAATCTGCGATAATCTATTCTCTGCTTCTTCTATGCTCTTTTCGGTATCAGAAAGCTGTTTTTCCAACCTCCTGATACGACTTCTTTCCTCTTTTGTCGCAAGTCTTGTTTGTTTTGCCTCAGAAGGCATTTCCTGCTGCTCAGCCATCTTTTCCTGTGATTTATTGTGAGCAACATAATACGTATAATTACCTCTGTAGTCGCCAACGGGCGATGTACCAATATCAATAATTCTAGAAGCAAGCTTATCTATAAAGTATCTGTCATGTGATACTATCAATAGTGTCCCCTCGTATTGTGCAAGTGCCTCTTCTAATATCTCTCTCGAGTTAATATCCAAATGATTTGTAGGCTCATCCAGAATAATAAAGTTGGATTGGGAAAGTATTAGCTTGAGCATGGCAACCCTGCTTTTTTCTCCACCGCTTAGTACCCTTATTTCTTTAAAAACATCCTCGCCAACAAAAAGAAAGGCTGCCAGTGCAGAACGTATTTCAGTCTGTGTAAGCTTCTGGTTTACACTCCACACCTCATCAATTATTGTACTTTCTAAATCTAAATCCGCCATTTCCTGATCATAGTATCCCAGCAAAACCTTTGCTCCAAATTCCACATCCCCTGAAGTAGCAGCCAGTATATCTGCTATAATCTTTAGCATTGTTGATTTTCCGCATCCATTAGGACCTAATATAAAAGCTCTTTCATTTTTTCGGATTTTAAAGCTAACATTCTCAAAAAGTTTCTTTCCCGGATACTCCTTTGAAAGCCCCCTAACGTTGAGTACTTCATTCCCACTCTCAATAGCCTGATCGAACCTTATCCTAATCCTTTTGGGATCATCCATTGGCCTATCTAGCTTCACCATTCTATCAAGTGCTTTTTGCCTGCTCTCAGCCGCAACAATGTTTCTCTCTCTGTTCCATCTTCTTTGCTGTTCAATATAAGCTTCCTGTCTGGCAATTTCTTTTTGCTGCAGCATGTAGTGCTTCTCCTCAATTTCTCTGTTGACTTGTTTCTGCTTTATAAAGTTCGAGTAGTTAACATTGTAAACAGTACACTTGCAGTGCTCCAGTTCAAGCGTTTTATTGGTTACGCAATCCAAAAAATATCTATCGTGTGATATTATCAAAAGGCACTTTTTATAATCCTTTAAATAGCCTTCCAACCATTCTACAGCTGCGATATCAAGATGATTTGTAGGCTCGTCCAACAGCAGAACATCGGGCTCTTCCAATAGTATTTTAGCTAGGGCAAGCCTTGTTTTCTGCCCACCACTTAGAATATTCACCTTGCATGAAAACTCCTCATCACTAAAGCCAAGACCTCTCAATACCCCTCTAACCCTGCTGTTGTACTCGTAACCCCCAAAATATGAATAGCGTTCTGTTGTTCTAGCATATTCCTTCATAAGGCTTTCGAGCTTATCAGAATTTGTGGTTTTACTTATTTCAGACTCGAGCACCTTAATACTTTTCTCCATCTCTATCAGGTGGGAGAAAACTGTAACCATTTCATCCCATAGGGTATTTTCAGTATCTAAAGCAGAGTTCTGTTTAAGATACCCCAACTTCTTCTCTTTAGAAATGTATATCTCGCCGCTTTCTTTCTGCAATTCACCAACAATAAGCTTGAAAAGAGTGGATTTTCCCGCACCATTAACACCTACCAAGGCAGCTTTATCATTATCTTGAAGGCTAAAAGAAACATCTTCTAGTATTTTTTCCGTTCCATATAAAAAATTAACGTTATTACAATTTAAAATTATCACTTACGTCTTCCCCGTTTTTACATTATTAGCGTTACATTTTAATATTTTTAAACATAAACAAGTCTCATTATATCAGAAGGATTATTCAAATCCAATATTAAAAGCACCTTGCAGGCACATTTATTATGTGTGCAAAGTGCTTATTGAAAACTCCAGGGAAACCCCGGTGTGAACATTTTTATGTAGAAGGTTACTGCTGTGGTATGTCTATAGCCTTATTGGACTGTGAGAAATAACCATCAATGCCTAATTTTATTGCATCAGCCAGCTTGTTCTGATAGTCTTTTTGACAGAGTAGCTTTTCTTCATCTGCGTTTGACAAGAACCCACATTCAACAATAACTGTGGGGGTCTTTAAATTCTTTAGGATGATTATCTGGTCTTTTTTTACTAGCGCAACCCGCTGGTTAGCATTATCAACATTGAGCCTTATGGTATTCTGTATATCGTTGGCAAGCTTTTGGCTTTCAGGTGAGTTTGGTGGAAAAAATGTTTGTGCTCCATGATATTGGGTTTGAGGGAATTTGTTGAGATGAATGCTCACTACAATATCAGCCCCACCCTCATCCATTAATTGCTTTCTTCTTAATAAATCTTGCTTTCTTTTTTGTATTATATTACTGGTTCCTTCACTATATACCAACTTGTCAGAATCCCTAGTCAGGATAACCTTGTAGTTGCTCCTTTCAAGCAGATCTTTAACCATAAGTGCTATGTCCAAGTTAACATCTTTTTCTTTTAGTCCTGAATAATCGCTGACAGCACCGGGATCTTCACCGCCATGCCCAGCGTCAATAATAACTGTTTTAATCTGAGATTCGCCTGATACTGGAGTTGAATAATCAACTGCAAACCCAAAACCAAATACCGTAATTGACAGTAAGAGTAAAAGTGCTACAAATAAAAAATTTCTTCTGCGTATTAAGACTATCATATTAGTTTATCATTCCTTTCGCTGTTAGAGATGGAATTATGTTTGTCACTAATATGAATATTCATAACCTGTACCAATATGCATATAAATTACTAAAAAATAAACAAGCCCGAAAAAAAGACTTGTTTATTTATATATAATATGTGTATTAAATTTTTAATTTGAGTCTTATCAATATATAATGCCATTTGTCAACATAATCTTTTATAGCAGATCGTCTATATCTCCGCCTAGTTTCTTAATGACTGCCAAAAAGTTATTTAAAATCTGCTTGCTAAGCTGTTCTCCATTTTTCTGTACATATCCTCTAAGCATTGGTATCGCTCTACTATCACCATAGTCGCCCAACACCTCTAGTCCTACTTGTATATTACCTGATTGTCTGAATGCTTCTTTGAGGAAGTAAAAAGCCTTGTCCGACTTATTCTCCCTTGTTGCTTCAACAACACAGGTTAGTAGATATTGCTTTACTTCGTTATTTTTGCTATTGCCATATGACTCTATGATATCATCTAGAGCATCATCACCATACTCTGATACAGCAGCACAGACTGATTCTGCCAGCATTTCATTATTGGAGAACCTATCTAGTAACTGAAGCAAAAGCTTTTTGTATTCTGGAGTTTTTAAGCTACCTATTGCATACACTGCCTGAGACGCTGCAATATTGTACTCCGGCCTTTGTTGTCTGGATACATCTAATACAAAGGAATATAGCTTGTTGGATGCCTCCTTGGGATACAACTTCAACTTTTCTAATATTATATCGGGCACCCCAACATCTGATAATTCTGCAAATTCAATATAAAACTCTATAATATCCTCAAAGCTCTCAATAGAGTCTATATATTGTCTAGCAGTAACGTCCATACCTTCTATTGTCTTATCTAACCATTGGCTTTCTAACTCATTAATGAGCTTCCCCTCATCTATCTTTACATCACAATTTTCAAAAGTAGCATTCTTTTCAAGATATTTGTTAAAGCCATCCTCAATTGCTTTATTATAACTATCACATATGGTGCGATTTAAACTCATCTTCTATTGCCTCTCTTTGGTTGCGGTTTTTTTGGCGATAGGCCAACTAGCTTTCTAAGATGCATTGACAGGTCAAATCCCTTTACTCCGGCAAAATAACCCAAAAACGCAAATAGTACTAAAGATGCCCAACCTATTATAAAGGAGCAAATGGAATACCCTAATCCCTTCACGATAAATAGCATTGGTGCCATAAATCCTTTAATTAAGGTCATCTTAAATACCTCAAACTTTATCCATGTAAATTCAAAGTTGAGTAAATAAATAATGATCTGAATCAATATGAATGGGGCTATTCCTATAAGCCCATAAATGGCTCCATCATACGGTGTATTATTACCATATAACCGCTTGTCCTTACCCACATAATGAGCCATCTCGTTATAAATGAGAAGTGCCATTATAATAAAAATACCTATAGAGAAAAGAGCTGCTTTTCCATAAAAACCAATGTAAAAAATATAGAAAAAAAGCATCCCAAATAAATAATTCTTAATAACATTCCAGCCACCATGTAAATATTTTTTCATAAGTCTCTCCAACTATTAATTAAGTATTGTTTGTTCTTCTATTGTAGTATGTTTATATGTTCTAGTATACTCTTCTATTGTAGTATACTCTTCTATTGTAGTATACTTATTTATTCTATTCTAGTATGTTCTTCGATCCCTTACATAAGTGCTACCTTTAATTGACTTTGCTAATTTTTTCAATTCAGCAGCTATTTCTGCTACTTCAATATGAGTATTGATACATCTATGTGAGTTTGAGACTACCCCTAGAGAAATAGTCATCATTGGGTAGGCAGTTATCTCTCCATGCCTGTTCTTTGTAGTAATAAACCCTTTGGCTCTATCCTTTTCAGAATACAATGTAACAATCTTTTTGTCAAACTCAGATATTATTGCTTCGCATACGCTGTCTGAAACTTCATTAGTAGTAATAAAAACAAAATCATCCCCACCAATGTGGCCAATAAAGTCATTTTGATTACCATATGTCTTTACACAATCTAGTATGATATCAGCTGTCATCTTAATGGCTAGATCACCATTTGCAAACCCATACACATCATTAAATGCTTTAAAGTTGTCTAAATCGGCATAAACTACGTTAAATTGGGATCTACTTTCAATACGTGATGTTATTTCTGCCATTATTTCTAAGTTTCCAGGTAGGCCAGTGAGCGGGTTTGCCCTCCTGTTTCTATCTATCCTGCGAAGGGTATTTTTTACCCTGCTTAAAAGCTCTCTTGGATTAAATGGTTTAATAATATAATCATCCGCACCTAGCTCCAGCCCTGCGAGCTTATCATCCTCTTGCTCTTGGGCGGTAAGCATAATAATGGGCATTAAATTATTCCCATCATCGGCTCTTAATGCTCTACATACTTCAAAACCGTCCATTTCAGGCATAATTATGTCTAGCAGGACCAAATCAGGCTTTTCTGCCCTAACCTTTTTTAGTCCCTCAATTCCATTTGAAGCTGTAATTGTATCATAGCCAGCAGCAACTAATATATCTGCGATAAGTCTCTGCATAAGTTCGGTATCATCAACGATAAGTATCTTCTTTTTGAACATTTTGATGCTCCCCTTTGCTTGCAAACATTAGCATTTAAGGTCTCTCTCTATTATATGACTCTTCGATAATATTATATCATATGTAACAAAATAACAACAAAAAAGATAAAATAAGGCTTAGGCATTAAGTTAATGATTTCTGTTAAATTCTCTTCTTAAAAGTGACATATACATAATGTCTATGTATCTATCCCCAACTTTTTCTGACTCCCTTAAAATCCCCTCAAAACTAAATCCATATTTGACCAAAAGCCTTTCTGATCCCACATTCTCAGGGTCAAGAGTTGCATAAACTCTGTTGACATTAAGGAAGTCAAAGCAAAGAGAAAGCAATACAGGCAAGGCTTCTGAAGCATATCCTTGACTCCAGAACTCTTTCCATACATCATATCCTATCTCTACCTTATTAAATTTGCTGTCATAACAATGGTACCCTAACGTACCAACAGGTTTATTATCAGACTTTTTAACCATTAACCATCTATGCTGTGGTTCCTTCCCGGGATTTTTATAACAATTGATTATATCCTGTGCTTCTTCTATAGATTCACATGGGGGTACATTAAAATATTTACACATATCCAAGTCAGAAAACTGCCGGAAAATAAAATCAATATCAGAGTCCTCTAGCACTCTTAAAATTAATCTTTCTGTTTCAAAGCATTTGGTCAAATCGGTAAAATCATAATTACCCATAAAAACACACCCCCCTGCATTTTTTAGTTCTTTTAAAAGCAATATAGTCTCTCTCCAATAAATGCTTTACATTACCAGCAAATCCTTCTTTCAATATCTTATTTTCAATTGAGTTGCTATCTCTTTTGTGAAATAAGAATATATGAGAGAGGTATTCCCTTATCACTTAAATTGCAAAATGAAAAAGAAATATCTGACTCAAATTCTTTTAATTTTCTAATCTGCATACCATTATCTATTATTGAATTCATTATATCAGCAAAGGTATGTGAATAGCTATAGAACGTCTTTTTATACTCCATAGAAGAATCGCTCATATATCCCATCCCGTTATTTTCTATCCAGGGCTCTTGCCTAAAATATGAATTTATCAGTTTATTTGGTATAGATGCATCATAATTTTCTTCGCCTTCCATTGCAAGCATACCCGTAAAAGGATGCATTTCATTTATAATCAAGTACCCCCCATCTTTCAAACAGGACGCTACTTTATTAAAAAAGACTTTTAAATCATTAAACCAAGTTAATGCTCCTATAGTTATAAATATGTAATCAAAAGTCCCATGATATGTGCTGTCTATATCTAAAATATCTGTAGCCACAAAAGTACAGTTCATCTTCAAATCCATCGCAGTTATATTTGCAAATGAAACCATATTTTCTGCTATATCAAAGCCAACACCATATTCTGCACCCATTTTAAATATGGATAACAGCTCTCGTCCATTGTTGCAGCAAAATTGTGCAATAGTTTTGCCTTTAAAATCAAAATTGCTAAGTTCATCTATCAACACTTTTTCTAAAAACGGATATCCCTCATTTTTAATTCTAGCAACAATGTCTTCACCCCAGTCATCCCTGCGATTATCAAAAGCTTCTTCCCAAGCCATTTTATTTGATTCATTATAATTCATAAAAATATAACCTCCAATTTCTTTTTGAAACACTCGCTTTTTAACTAACTACAATATATTTTATTCTTTATTCATTGACTAAATAAGTAGCACACAAATCCTGCATGGCATGTAAAAGAATAGTAGGAAGAATCGAGCCGAAGGCTATTGTAAATATCCCAAATACTAGGCCGAGTATCATTGGCTTGACAGCTTCCATTATCCCCTGATATAAGTGACCGATCCCAAAAATCAGTGTAGATACTCCCAGTATCAAAAACAGGTTCATGCCTGGAAATAACTGACCCATCAGGGAAAAGAAGAATCCACGAAAGATGAGTTCTTCAGTAAATCCAGCAGTAATAGCCGTTGCAAACCACACTCTTTTCTCTTTCTTAGTTATCGGCAGCATAACCTTGATTTCATCTGGAATTTGCTGACTTATATTGACCTTTTTAATAGCATTTATTTTCAGCGCCACTATTGAATAGGCAAGATATACAAAATACAGTAAGCCCAATACCAGGGAAATGTAAAACAACCAGGTAATGTTGCTAGGCTTAATCCAACACAAGCCCATATCCTCCATGGTATAATCCTCTGTCAGTATAAGGGCTAATATCATACCGGCTGGAATCCAGAGCCCAATCATCAGCCTTTTATACAATTCTGTTTTTGGAGTCTTTCCCTCGATGATGGACTTCATGATTTTTTTATAGCGGGTAAGTCCCCACCATGACTCAAATACTACAAAATACAACAAAAACAATGCAAACCATATCCATTGAACTCCCATATGCCACCCCTTTTAATCCTGTTTCGTATTAATCAGCTTTTTTATTTCTGAAGAAGCATTTATAATCCCATATACCTTTACTGCTTCTAATGTCTCTTTGAACAAGTCAACAGTAACATCTTCATCTATAATCAATAATCCCACAAGCTTAAGATTGAGTTTCCTTCCACTATTACGCATCTTCTCGAGCTCATTGCAGTCAAACTTGGCCATACCAAAGACGCTCATATCTGAAGTAATCTTTTTTAGCTCATAAGAATGGGCATTGATCTGATTTCGAATGGCTGTCCTAATAAAATCGGAACGATTGGTGTAGAAGCACTGTTCTACCAGCAAGTCTATGTTACCCAGGTCCATAGCACCAATGTTGATAGTAATTTTCTCTGTATCCATATGTAACCTCCCCATACCATCTACATACCATCTACATACCTTCCCAACAGATGATATGGTACTACAACGATAGTAGATTGTCAATCTATTCCAGTAATATATTGGCAGTTTTTCGGTAGAGGACAGTCCATGGGATTTTCATTCAGAAAAATACGCAAAAACAACAAAAGCTCCTGAAATCAGGAGCTTTTATTGTATCACATATATTGTGATGATTTGGAGGCGCCACCCAGACTTGAACTGGGGAATAAAAGTTTTGCAGACTTCTGCCTTACCACTTGGCTATGGCGCCAGATGTTTTGAAACAGACAACTATAAGTTCTCTGTTTCAAAATGGAGCGGGTTACGAGATTTGAACTCGCGACTTTCACCTTGGCAAGGTGACACTCTACCGCTGAGTTAAACCCGCATGTTAGGATTTCCGATAAACAAAAATCCTTTTTGGTGCCCAGAGTCGGAATCGAACCAACGACACAGGGATTTTCAGTCCCTTGCTCTACCGACTGAGCTATCTGGGCAAATTGGCGACCCGGAAGGGGCTCGAACCCTCGACCTCCAGCGTGACAGGCTGGCATTCTAACCAACTGAACTACCGGGCCAATTATATCGCTAACGGAAACTTGGTGGGAACTATAGGGCTCGAACCTATGACCCTCTGCTTGTAAGGCAGATGCTCTCCCAGCTGAGCTAAGCTCCCAAGGAATTTCCGTGAGCGACAATTGATAGTATACAAAAAAAGTGTTTTAAAGTCAACAACTTTTTTGTTAAAATAAAAAAATTATTCTTATCATACTTCACTATACTCTATTTTTCATACATTTGCGAATGAGTTTAAAATAAATATTAATGCTGTTAATTAGCTATATCACAGGCATTTCATGGTTATTTTATGGCTTTTTTGACCAACTCTTCCAAATCCTCGTGCGTGAAGTTATACTTTTTGTTACAGAAATGACAGTTTAATTCTGCCCCTTGCTTATCTTGGAGAATTTCAAGCAAATCTTCTTTCCCGAGGCTAATGAGATTTCTCTCCATTCTATCTCTTGAGCAATTGCATACAAATGCGCATGGAACAGTTTCAACTACCTTTGGTGATAATCCCTCTAAAAGCATTTCTAGAATTCCTTCGGGGGTTGTGCCATCAGCTAGCAGCTTAGAGATAGACGGAAATCCAATAAGCTTTTCCTCAAGCTTTTGAACTGTATCTTCCTCAGCACCCGGCATAAGCTGAATAATAAATCCACCTGCACTTTTTACCCCATTTGAATCTACCAATACACCAAGAGCAACTGTTGATGGTACCTGCTCACTAGTTGCATAATAATAAGTCAAGTCATCAGCAATCTCCCCAGAAACAAGGTCTGAAAAACCTATATAGGGTTCTTTGAGCCCCAAATCCTTGATAACATTAATATAACCAAACCCAACTGCTGTGCGTATATCCAGCTTACCTCTCTCATTCAGTGGCAGATCAACAACAGGGTTATGAACATATCCTCTTACGTTTGCCTTTGAATCTGAGGCCACTACAATGCCTCCAAGAGGGCCATCTCCTCTTATTTGAACAGTTAGCTTATCTTTTTCACCCTTTAGCATTCTTGACATCATAGCAGCAGCTGTCAAGGTTCTGCCTAATGCTGCAGTGGCAACAGGAGAGAGCTGATGAACATTAGCTGCCTCTTGCACAAGGTTTGTTGAAACACATGCAAATGCTCTTAACGTTCCTTCAGCCGCAGTCATTCTAACGATATAATCCTTCATAGTTATCTCCTCTTAAATTGAAAGCCCCGATATATAAATATATCGGGGCA
>JAEYTP010000119.1 GCA_023433945.1 Bacillota bacterium
GCTTTGCATTGCAGTTGTCATAAGTCCTTCTATTGGATGATTTGACAAACTTATCACCGCCTTTTATATTTTTAATTAACCATTTCAGAAATATAATTCCTACCAAAATAATATTGCCAATTTTTACTCTGAGTATGCAGTTAAAGTCAGCTTTGATAGTCTTCTCATTGAAATTAGTCGTTATGTCTATCTGTTTATTTTCAGTTTTAAATTCATTAAAAAGAATGCTTGTAATTACACCTACAACATTCCAAATAAAACCGTATAAAAGTGCAGTCTGGCTTGCATCACCTGTCCCTTCTTCGAGCTTAAATCTAAAATCTAAAATGACAATTGCTTTGCGTAGAACAGACCTGATTTCTTTAAAATATAATTGTTTTAAATCGTTTAATAACTTTAAAATTGCATTCGGCTTAAGGTTTTTTGATTGCTCCTTTAGTTTAGCTTCTGCTTCCACTAGCTTCTTTTTGATAAAATTATATCTATTATTCTTCCCTCTATCCTTCTTTATTTCAGCGCTCTTGGGATATGGCTGCAAGCTTTTAATAAGCCTTCTCCTAAAAAAATAAAAGGTCAACACCAATTTCTGAGTATTATTAGACAACGTATAGGAAACCCCTAACGTAAGTCTTAAAATAAACATCATATAAACTAATAACACAAAAACCAGCAAAATAAAAATAACCATAGGCTTCATATTATCAATACTCCCATGGTTATTGTTGACATATATTTAGATTTTGAGACTGAATTTAATCAGGCATATCTCAATTCCCCTTTGAGATTTCATTACTTTGTTGTGATACGCTCATTTCACTTTCTCCCACAAGCTCCATATTTAACTCACTTAAGTCCTCTATCTCGAGCAAAGGAAGGTCGCTTACCGATTTGAAACCAAAGCACTTTAGGAATTCCTCAGTTGTTTCATACAGTCTAGGCTTACCAGGTACATCCAGCTTTCCCGCTTCCTTTATTAAATTTCTTTCGAGCAGTCGGGTTACTGCGCTATCAGAGTTAACACCTCTGATTTGTTCTATTTTTGCTCTTGTAACCGGCTGATTATAGGCAACTATTGCCAATACCTCATATGCCGCTTGGGAAAGCGATTGCTTTTGTCGAATCTGGTACAGCTTTGATACATATTCAAAGTACTCGGGATTTGAACATAGCTGGTACTTATCATCAAGCTGCCTGATAATAAAGCCTCTGTTTGCAGTGCTATAGCTATCCATCATGTTTTTGAGGATATTTCTAGTTGTTTTTCTATCTAATTCCAATATTTCGCAAATTTTGTCCAGTGCTATTGGATCGCCTGATGAAAATAGCAGGCTTTCAATAATAGATTCTATTGTTGTAATTTCCATGTTATCCCTCAATATATAAATGCATAATTAATATTTGTTAAACCATAATTGTTTAAAACATATTTGCTAAAACATAATTGCTAAAAAGCATAATTGCAAAAAAGAATAATTCTAAAAAGAATAATTTTAAAAAGCTAAAATCTAAGTCGATTAAAATTCCTTAATGTCGTCAAGATGTTCTGCAAAATCCTCATTATTATCTTCATGGCAACTTACAATGTTAATATCAGAAAACTGATTTTTCTGCTCCAATACAACTCTCTTCATTTTCGCCAGTTCAAGTATGGCCATAAACCCTGTTATTACTTCAGTCCTTGACTTCTTCTTTAATGAGAACAAATCAGAAAATTTAAATGATACTTTACTAATTAGTTGCTTTATTACTTCTCTCATCTTACTTCTAAGAGAAACCTTTTCATGCTCAATAAGCTTGGTTATATTTTTGGCCCCAACATTAATCTTCTTTCTGTTTCGCTCTAAAATATTGATATATTGCTGCCTCAATATTTGAGAGTCCAACTCAAGTAAATCTTCCTTTACAGGGATCTCTAGTGATTCTGGAAGCCTTGTTACTACCTTGTCCCACTTTTCCTCTAAAGCTCTGAGTTCAGTAGTAAACTGTTTATACCTCTTGTACTCAACAAGTCGTCTTATGAGCTCTTCTCTAGGGTCAAGCTCCTCATCCTTTTCTTCCTTCTTTTCAGGGAGAAGCATTTTTGACTTGATATGCAAAAGTGTTGCAGCCATTAAAAGAAATTCACTTGCTACCTCGAGGTCCAGTTGTTGCATGGCATATAGATAATCCAGGTACTGATCAGTTATTTCATTTATTGGTATATCGTATATATTTACCTGATTTTTTTCAAATAAGTGAAAAAGCAAGTCAAACGGACCCTCAAAATTATCTAGTTTTAGTGTACAAGCCTTTGTAAGAGAACTCTCCATTTGATGTATTACAATCCTTTCGGGAAATATACGCTAACATGAAAATAATATTATCATAAAACAGTCAATAATTACAAGCATACGTATATTTATATAGAATGGTTAAAAGTATTTCTATAAATTTTAGGTGCATTAATGTTGAAGAAAGTCATATGTATTGATATAAAATGCGTATAGATTAATCTTGAATGCACTAATTATTCATATATGCACTATCTGTTTATAGATGCAGGATAATTGTTAATAGATGTACTAATTGTTTATAGATGTACTATATTAAGCTATCATGGTCGCTATGCTTTGGTATTGCTTGAATTAGTGTAATCTGTTAGAATAAATAAATTAATATTTTGAACTTAGTTTTTGGGTTATACTTCTTTTGAAAGGAAGGATTATAGATGTTTGATTTTTTAATAACTGGCTTAATGTCGGTTCCAGGAATATTGGTAGGGTTTGTTTTTCATGAGTATGCACATGCAATTGTAGCAGACAAACTTGGAGATAGAACCCCTAGAATGCAGGGCAAGCTCTCGTTTGACCCAAGGGTACACATAGACTGGATAGGATTTATATTTATTATACTTGTTGGCTTTGGCTGGGCTAAGCCTGTTCAGATTAATACTCGTAATTTCAGAAAACCGCGTAGAGATCATATCCTGGTGTCTCTTGCAGGGCCGGTAATGAATTTAATAGTAGCTGCTGTTTTTCTATTGATTCTAAAATTATTATTTGTTACAGGTATTCTAAGCTCATACTCATCATTAAATTCTACAATAATAAACGTTTTTACGTATTCGGCATTTATTAATGTGATACTGTTTGTTTTGAACCTGCTTCCAATACCCTTCTTTGATGGCTATGCAATACTATCAAATCTGATAAATACTTGGAAGTATAGAATATTTGGAATAATGGAGCAGTACAGCATGTTTGTATTCCTGATATTAGCAGTGACTAATGTGTTTAGCATTATAATAAGAACACCAGCATTGTTTATTTTTTCTTATCTGCAGCAGTTTATTCTTTAGACCGTATATTCAATATAAAAGCTTCTACATAATTGATAAAACTATTATGCAGAAGCTTTTTTATATCTATGTTTATTATGAATTGTTCATACTAATCTAAGTTATTGATCTAGTGAACTGCTTATACTAATCTTAGTAATTCATCTAGTGAATTTGTTATACTAATCTAGCTATTGATATAATAAAGAATAAAATCTTACTCTCTGTTCACACTGAACCACTTTACAAGCATTCTGTTAAACAGGCTTAGGAAGGATACCTTTTTTACATCCTGACTAGCTACCAACTCATATCGTCCAATCTCTGTACCATCTAACTTATATATGACCTCTCCTACCTTCTGATTCATTGCTATTGGTGCTTCTAGCCCCGGGGAAAGAGCAATCTCGCGCTCAATTTTTCCTTTTTCACCTTTTGTGACCAAAACGCTGGTGTCATTTCCATACATTGCGCCTACTCTTAGCTGCATACCTTTTTTGACCTCAATGTTTCCAACGAGATTGCCCTTTTGATCCATTTTTATTACCTCAAAATTAGCAAATCCAAAATCCAGAAGCTTTCTAGACTCTGCAAATCTTGTATTTGAATCAGGTTCTCCAAGCACTACTGAGATAAGTCTCAGACCATTTCTATTAGCCGTTGCTGAAAGATTAAACCCAGCCTTATTTGTAAATCCGGTTTTTAAGCCATCTGCATTTTGATAGAAACGGACCAGCTTATTTGTATTGTCCAATGAAAATGTGCCATTTCTGAAGGTGTCATGGTATTTGCCTGTAAACTCAACAATTTTGGGATGTTTTGTAAGCAGCTCTCTAGACATTAATGCGACATCATGCGCCGAAGAATATCCATCATCATTCAAACCAGTACAATCAAGAAATTTTGTATCATTCATTCCTAGCTCAGTTGCCTTTTGATTCATATCAGCAACAAAGGTTTCTTCACTTCCACTAATCTTTTCTGCCATTGACACCGTTACATCATTTGAAGAGTGAATTGCTAGTGCGTTAAGCATCTCCGTAACAGAAAATTCTTCACCGGGTTTTAAATACGCCTGTGAACCACCCATTCCAGCAGCATATTCCGAAACCGAAACTCTATCATCAAAGGATAGTCTACCTGAATCAATAGCTTCCATGATTAATAACATAGACATAATCTTGGTAACACTTGCAATCGCAAGCTTTTCATGGCTGTTTTTCTCCAAAAGTATCTTACCTGAAGCAGCATCAATTAGCACTGCTGACTTAGCTTTTAAATCCATAACATTTGTTTTGCTTACCAGTTTATCGATTGTTGCTACATCATATTTTGCAGAAGTCTCAATTGCTCGCTCATTAGAATCTGCATATGCTGTACAGGTCAAAACTGATAAAAGTATGGTTACTATAAGAAAAATAGATATTTTGCCTCTGTTTTTCACCAGGTTTCCCTCCAATTATTATAAAAAACAATCTGTCCTAGTAAATTTCTATGCAAAATATCTATCGTATATTCTGTTATTTAGCAAATATTTTGGTACTAAAACCTCTGTACATTACAATCCTTATCTACAAATGCAAGCACTAAGGGCTTTTGGACAGGTTTGTCATTAGAAATGGTAATTGCTCTATCCAAAATCTCTGCTGACTCAGATAATTTTTCCTCTAAATTGGTATACAGTGTTGCAACTGTTTCACCCTCCGAAACCTTTTCCCCTGTTTTTTTATGCAGAACTATTCCGGCAGAATAATCAATACTGCTTTCTTTTGTTTCTCGTCCAGCTCCAAGCACAAGAGAAGCTATACCAATACTGTCTGTCTTCATTGTCTCGATATATCCTGATATCTTTGCTTTATATTCAAATGTATATTTTGACTGCGGGAACAGTGAATAATCATCTATTACACCCTTATCTCCCCCTTGTTTTTCAATGAGCTGAGATAATTTATCCAACGCTTTTCCACTTCTAACCGTTTCTTCTACAGCTGAAAGGCACTTATCGAACTCTGCATAACCTGAAAGCTCTAGCATTCTAGCAGCTAAATAAAAGGAAACCTGCTGTAAGTCCGAAGGACCCTTACCCTTTAAAGTTTCGATTGCTTCAATGATTTCTATCGAATTGCCGATACCAAATCCTAAAGGAATATCCATATCTGTAACTACTGCAACCGTATGTCTGCCGGTATTTCTACCGATTGTGACCATTTCACATGCTAACTCTATAGAGTCTTCAAGGCTCTTCATAAATGCACCGCTGCCTGTCTTGACATCTAAAACAATTCTGTCTGCACCCGATGCCAGCTTCTTACTCATTATGCTGCTAGAAATCAATGAAATGTTGCTAACAGTAGCAGTAACATCTCTGAGTGCATACAGCTTCTTGTCAGCAGGAGCCAAATTACCCGTTTGTCCCGCAATAGAAATTCCTATTTGTTTAACGTTATCTATAAAGGCTTCTCTTGATATTGATGTATTAAAGCCAGGAATTGATTCTAGCTTATCAATAGTACCCCCTGTGTGACCAAGCCCACGCCCAGACATTTTTGCAACTGGAATCCCACATGCAGCTACTATTGGTCCTAATATAAGGCTTGTTTTATCGCCCACTCCCCCTGTACTGTGTTTATCAACCTTAATACCGGGTATTGCTGATAAGTCTATGGTATCACCCGAGTGCGCCATAAAATTGGTAAGGCTAGCTGTCTCATTTTCATTCATACCTTTTAGGTAGATTGCCATAAGTAGTGCAGCGGCTTGATAGTCGGGAATGATACCAGCTGTATACTCTTTAATAAAGAATGAAATCTCCTGATCTGAGAGTTCATAACCGTCTCGCTTCTTTTCAATTATATCGTACATTCTCATAAATAAATTCCTCCGATACAATTCATTAGTATCCTTGAATTAAACATATAGTAATTATATTTTACAATAATTTCAAATAAATACAGGGCAGCCATATTGACCGCCCTAAAAAATTAATTTGCTAATTTCAAATTATATTAAGTTTTTCATATAACCAGCATAATGGGCAAATACTATACCTGGCTCTTCAAGGTCAAGGCACCAACGCTTAACCCATTCTAAAGAAATGTATCCCTTGTATCCATTGTCCTTTAGTATAGTAATAGCCTTCTTGACAGGCACATCACCATAGCCCATCATTTTATACCTGATATTACCATCAACAGCTACTGAATCCTTTACATGAACATACTCTATGTAATCCTTTAAAAGCTCATAGGTATCTTCAACCTTTTCATTAAAGAATCTAAATGGATGGTGAACATCCCACAAAACAGCTACAGCTTTACTGTCAACAGCCTCGAGTAAGGCCTTCATAACATGTGAATCTGCAAAAACACCATTTGTTTCTATCAGAAGCTTTACATTCTTTTGCTCTGCGAAAGCTGCTAGTTCCTTTAGATTTTCAATAACAAAATCTATATTAACCTTGCCGGCATGGGGCTGAGCATCCCCCAACACTCGTATGTATGGACTCCCTAACTTTGAAGCAAGTTCAACATAATCCATTCCTTCTTTCATCTGCTGGTCGATATTCTGCTCATCAAACAAATAGCAGGCAGAAGTAAGGCATGGAATCTGGATTGACAATTTTGAAAGCTTTTCCTTAGTAGCTTCAATATGTTCAGGAGAAAACTGCTTTACTTTTGGTGCATACAATTCATTTCCTATACCTCTAATTTCAATACCATTAAACCCAAGGTCCTTGGCAGTAGATAAAATCTCTTCATAACTCCAACCTGGACACCCAAGTGTAGAAAACGAAATCTTCATAATAAACACCCCCGAAATGTACACTTTTTATTATAATACCATTTTATTGGCTATATGTCACCATTTTTACCCAAGCCTGCGATATTTTCTTGCTGTTTTGAGTGTAAATATCATTACAATAACGCCTAAACCTGCCAGAGCATAAACCACGATATCATTCCTGAATATTGGTATATAGTCCGCACTAGTACCGATAGCATTAAAAACAGCGTGGAATATGATGGGTACCCATAATGAGCGTGACCATTCATATACTAAACCCAATATTATACCTAGACCAAAAGCATATAACCCCTGTACCACGTTCATGTGAAAAATGCCAAAAATTAATGCCTGCAATACTATCGCAACCCATATAGGGGTTGAAGAGCGCAGTTCTTTGTATATAGCACCCCTGAAAAAGAATTCCTCAAATATAGGAGCAACTACTGCTATAAGAAGAAGGTTAATTATAGGATTGCCGAAATCAATATTCTCCATCAATTGTGAGTATTGCTGCATCATTTTATCCATCGGAAAAATAACACTAAGCCAATAAAGCACCACTGGTACGATAAAGGAGGCGGATATGCCACAAAAAACCACGGGTACAAGTATATTTTTCTGTGGCTTATGAATCCAGAGACTATCACCTATCCTTTTTTTTCTGGCATATATAATAACTGAAATAATCCCCATAATTAAGATATTTGCTACAAACTGTATTAATCCCGCATATGAGTACACAGACGTCTCAAGTATATCTACTTGATTTGTTGATACGCCATATTTAACGGTATTATACAGAAAAATATAAATGCTAGCAATAACGCTCACTACTATACTTATAAAAAAGTATATAGTAACGTATATAAACACCCACATAATTGATTTAAGAATTCTTGACATAATAGCCCTCACATTGTATTTCCAAAAATTTTCATAAATAAAAGTTACAGTTTGACCAAATGCTACTAAAGTAACAACTCTACACTAAAAAGCCAATAATAGCAAGGAGGTATAATATGCATAATCATTATCACTTTTATAGTTTTCATACAAATGAAAAAGTAACGCAAAATCACAAACTCTTTGGTCATACTGATTATATGATTGGTATAGGTATTATGCATTTCCATTTTTATAGTAGCACAACCTCTTTTAATGGCCATATGCATAGCTACTTTGGTTTTACCGGTTTCCCTAGAAAAACTCAAAATGGCCATAAGCATAAAATGTGTGGCAAAACAGATACTGCACGGCTCTCAGATTACGATGATAAGCCCCATTTACATGAATACGAGAGTTATACCTATGAAAATATTCAGTATATCAGTAGCCCATTGACCAAAAAGGTATTATCATAGTTTTTAATTTAGCGCATTGGTATTGGTGCTTTTATTAACCACCCACTCACCTTGAATCTCAGCATCCTTATGATCTAGGTTAAAGTTAACATTGTCAAAGTTGTTCATTGTTACACCAAAAGTACAATCAACATTTACCCATCTTTGATCCTTACTGCTGTATATCTGATTCCATGAATGGTCGCCCCAGGTAAGGCCACTATAGCCCAATCCTGTTATTAGTCTGACATTAACACCAACAGCTCTGCACATTGTAACGTACAAGCTTGAGTAGTCAAAACAGATTCCTTTTCTAGTCTGGTAACAAATAATTGATCCCGATTCTGTTTCGCTCGCCTTATTTACAATTTCCTTTGCCTTCTGGTAATCATAGTCTATGTTTGATGCTATCCATTTATATATAATTTTTGCCTTTTTGTAATCATCAGTCTCATCCTCAACAAGTTTCCTTGCAAAGCTATCAATTTCGGGAGTAGTTGCAATTGCTTCATCTAAAGTAACACCGTTAAAGTATTGAATAACCTTTATATTGTATTTATCAAGGGTATCCCGAATATTGTCAGCTAGTTCGGGGTTTATGGTACTATTACCTGTTTCACTATTTCTAAACTTATCGTTAATAATTACTGGTAGCTTTTTAACAATATCGGCGTTGATTACCGGCTTTAGTGCAGTATCATACACACGATTTAATACTATCGAATCATTAGTCCATTTAGAGAAACCGGGAATAGTAAAATAATAGTTCATAAAATATAGTATAAAGCTAATACAAATTAGCGCCACCAATGCTCCTGGAATGCTGCAAATAACGGATATAACTCTTTTGGTAAGCCGAGAAAGCTGCCCCATTGCGCGATAAATCCCACGAGCCCAGATGTCTAACCATCTCGAGTATATTGGGTAGGTAATAAGCCGAAACAGCAATACAACTAGCAATAGTATTATGAAAGCAGCACAAAGATAAGTATATACATTGTTTACTGCTAGACTTGATTTTATAGTAGCGGGCAAAATGTCATATACATATTGGAAGAAAGCGTTGCTTCTGTCAAAGAAGATTCCTTTGGTCAGATACAGTGCAACAATAAGTGCAAAAATAAATTCTATATTATTAAATATTCTATATACGCCCTTCTCAATCCTATCCATTGTAAAAGGGGTAATAAATGATGATACCAATATAATAATAACTGGTAACAACAGTATTATATTTACAGGATTTATACTCAAAATCTCACCTTTACAAATTTGTCATGATATCAGTAATTATAACATATACTAGGTGATTTGAATATTTCCCCTTTTCTACATTTGCCATGAAATATTTGCCTATGGAATATTTGCCAAAGCTATATTTGCCAAATCTATATTTACCTATGAAATTTAGTCTAAGCTATTTTTGTCTAGGCAATATCTATCTGAGCTAATTGTCTTTGCTGTTTTTGTCTTAGCTGTTTTTGTTTTAGCTGTTTTTGTTTTAGCTGTATTTGTCTTAGCTGTTTTTGTTTTAGCTGTATTTGTCTTTGTTACATACGAACTATCATTAGGGACTTTTTTACTGAAAATTTAACAGTACCTACACACAATATTAGAATTATCAAGCCAGCTACAACCGTCCATACACTAGAGCTTACAGTATTAAGTAAATTCATTAAATCGTGCTTGGTAATTATTATACTTGTTAATCCGAATATAACTCCAATAAACGTCGACAATAAAATAAGAGGACTATTTTTCTTGCCCTGCATATATTCGTAATTCATCTCTGGCGCTACAGACATAGGTACATACCAGTTTGTAAAGGTCAGAGCAACAACTGCTTTTATTAGTTGAATGGATATTATAGCTACTCCTGACACAAAGCTGTAGGAAATAGTAGTAACTATAATAGAGACAATTATTGCTAAATATGAATTGAGATAAATCTGCTTTACAATATTTTCTGCTTTTATGGGCATTGAATACAATAGTCGGTATTTTCCCAATGCTACTGAAGAAGTAACAGCAATAGGGATAAAAAGTAGTACAAGGAAATCAAACAAAGCAGCAAACTGTGGAATGCTAGATAATCCGCCTACAATAAACATTATAACTGCTAGTATTATGAAAAAAACAATGAACTTTTCACCACTTCTAGTAAAGCCAGCTTTTCTGAGCAACCAGAAGTCTCTACATAATTCTCTCATATATTCCACCCCTTTTTCTTGAAAACTCTCATCGGTAGCACACAACTGATAAAGTAGCCCACAATCAATGTCGCAACTATAAACAGTATGCCATATGGCCCTGCAAGAATCTCTAGACTATTAATAAACGGAGCCATGTTTTTGCCTAGCAAGCCGTAGTGAATACTAGAATCTTGTAAAAAAGTCGTAACTAATATAAATGAAGACGGTAATATAAATAACATTACAATAATTATAAAACTGACAACCTTATTAATAGTATTTTTATTGTTCTGAACTATGTTATCCAATAAGTAG
>JAEYTP010000014.1 GCA_023433945.1 Bacillota bacterium
GTGTAATTGAAGTTGAAAAATAAAAGCTTTATATATAAGCGGAAAGGATAGTGTAAATAACAATGGCTGAAAAATTATTGATGAAAGGCAACGAGGTTATTGCTGAAGCGGCTGTAAGAGCTGGTTGCAAGCATTACTTCGGTTATCCAATAACTCCACAAACAGAAATTGCCCACTATATGGCAAAGAGAATGCCAGAGATAAATGGAACCTTCGTACAGGCAGAGAGCGAAGTTGCAGCGATAAATATGGTTTACGGTGCTGCTGCAGCAGGTGCAAGGGTACTTACTTCTTCATCTAGTCCTGGAGTTAGCTTAAAACAGGAGGGTATTTCATATATTGCCGGTGCAGAGTTACCATGTGTATTGGTTAATATAGTTCGTTGCGGACCAGGTTTAGGAGGAATCCTTCCAGCGCAGTGCGACTATTTCCAGGCAGTAAAGGGTGGAGGGCATGGAGACTACAAGATGGTAGTACTTGCTCCATGTTCAGTTCAGGAACTATATGAAATGACTGTTGAAGCATTTAATATTTCTGACAAATACAGAATAATGACCATGATAATGGGTGACGGTATGCTTGGTCAGATGATGGAAGCAGTAGAATTCAAGGATGAAGAATACATCTACAAAGCTGACAAGAGTTGGGCGACTACCGGTACAAAGATGGAAAGACCCGACAATAAGGTTACCTCTATATACATAAACCCTGAGGTGCTTGAAAATCATAACTTGAAGCTTCAGGCGAAGTATAGGGAAATCGAAAAGAATGAAGTTAGGTATGAAGAGTACAACTGTGAAAATGCAGATATTATCGTTACTGCATATGGTACAGTTGCTAGAATCATAAAGAATGTTATCAAGCTTGCTGAAAAGGAAGGAATTAAGGTTGGTCTTATAAGACCAATTACTTTGTGGCCTTTCCCAAATGAAGCATTTGAGAAGTATGCTGAAACTCCAGAAGCATTCCTTTCTGTTGAATTAAGCGCTGGTCAAATGGTAGAAGATGTACGTCTAGCTGTAAATGGCAAACGTCCAGTACATTTCTACGGTCGTATGGGTGGAATGGTTCCTAGTCAGAAGGAAATATTGAATAAGATTAAAAGTATTTTGAATAAATAAAAACTCGAACAGGAGGGGTTAAAATGGCAACTGTGTTTAAAAAGCCAAATGCTTTGAAAGACGTGTCTCAACACTATTGTCCGGGATGTACTCATGGTATTGTTCACAGGATAGTAGCTGAGGTTATAGATGAATTGGGTATAGAAGGCACTACTGTTGGTGTATCACCAGTAGGATGCAGCTATAATAACTACGAATATTTCAATTTTGATTTTGTTCAGGCTGCACACGGTAGGGCTCCAGCTGTTGCAACTGGTATCAAGAGAGTAAACCCTGATAATTTTGTATTTACATATCAGGGAGATGGAGACCTTGCAGCAATTGGTACTGCTGAAATAGTTCATGCAGCTACAAGAGGAGAAAATATAACTACAATATTTGTTAATAACGCTATCTATGGTATGACTTCTGGTCAGATGGCGCCAACAACACTTATGAACCAGGTTACTACAACTTCACCATTTGGTAGAAAACCAGAGATCCACGGATTCCCAATAAAGGTCTGTGAAATGCTCTCTACCCTTGAAGGAGCAGTATACCTCGAAAGAACTGCGGTAAACGATGTTAAGAATATAAAGAAGACCAAGGAAGCAATCAAAAAGGCTTTCCTTGTACAGAAGGCAAAAAAGGGCTTCTCAATGGTAGAAGTACTTTCAACCTGCCCAACAAACTGGGGTATGAACCCTATAGCTTCAATAAAGTGGCTTGAACAAAATATGATGCCTTTCTATCCTTTGGGTAACTATAAAGGAAAGGACTTGGAGGTGTAAAATATGAGTCAGGTTGATATTATTATCGCAGGGTTTGGTGGACAGGGTATACTTTCATCTGGCAGACTTGTTGCATATGCTGGAATGCTTGAAAACAAAAATGTTTCTTGGCTTCCATCTTACGGTCCTGAAATGAGAGGCGGCACTTCAAACTGCCACGTAATTGTTTCTGAAGAACCGGTTGGATCTCCAATTCTTAATACATGCGATGTTTTGATAGCTATGAACGGTCCATCATTAGAAAAGTTTGAAAAGCTGGTTGTTCCAGGTGGACTTATAATAGTTGACAGCTCACTCGTTGAACAAAAGGCTAAGAGAACAGACGTTGATTTTGTTGGAATTCCTGCTACTCAGCTGGCTTCTGATATGGGTAATGCTACCTTTGCTGGTATTATGCTGCTTGGAAAGCTAATTCAAAAGAGTGGTGTTATCTCAAAGGAATCCTTTGAAGCAGCGCTAAAGAAGGTACTTCCAGAGAAGAAGCACGCCATGATTCCAGAGGAAATGAAAGCACTTGATTTGGGAGCTAACTACTAAGAGTGTTATTTTACAAGCGATATTTAACAATTTAAGTTCAAACGGTATATTTGTAACAATTGCTGTTTGTTACACTACCGTAATAGTATACTACCGATATTACAATACTAATTCCATTAAAAATACACAAGCCCTGCATGTTTATGTGCAGGGCTTTGTTTGGTATGACATTATAGTAGCATTGATACTCATACCAATAGGTATCATTTTAGTCAAAGAAGGCTTTGAGCAATAAATATTGATAATGCTCTGAAATTACTTTATCTTGTGGAAGTATGGAAACAACAACATATGCTCAATATAAAAACTCTGCCAATTTGACAGAGCTTTTAAAAATATATTAAATATTAAACAGCATTTCAGCATAAGTTGGGAATGGCCACAACTTTTCATCTACAATAGTTTCTAACTTATCAGCTATATTCCTGACATTGCCCATCTGCATAAATACTTCGTTCCGGTAGTAGCTTGCCTGATTGTAAGTGCATTCATGAGTGCCCTGTGCAGTTGCAAGCTTTTGTTCAAGTATAGAAATCTCATTTTTAAATGAAGCTATAAGCTCACTTACTTCGCAAAGCAGGCTTTCCTGTGCACTTGTATTGGCTGCAATACCACAAGCTTTTATTTCATTGATTGAATGAGCAATATTAGTTACAAACTTAATTGTAGCTGGTAGTATCTGACGCTTTGTCATCTCTAACATAGTCATTGCTTCAATATTGATTGTCTTTATATATTTCTCAAGAGTAATTTCATAGCGAGAATGCATTTCAACACGGCTAAGAACACCATGCCTTTCCATAAGTGCTATATTTTTTTCGGAAATCAAGCAGGGAATAGCTTCAACGGTATTTCTAATGTTTGGAAGACCTCTTCTATTTGCTTCTTCAACCCATTGATCGGAATAACCGTTTCCATTGAAAATAATTCTCTTGTGATTTATTGCAACTTCCCTAATAATATTCTGTACTTCTACCTTGAAGTTATCAGCCTTCTCAAGTCGGTCGGCAAACTGCTCAAGAACGTCAGCCACTGCTGTATTTAGGAAAAAGTTTGACGAAGCTATTGATGCTGACGATCCTACACTACGGAATTCAAACTTATTGCCTGTAAAAGCAAATGGAGAAGTTCTGTTTCTATCTGTTGAATCCTTTGGAAGTGCTGGTAATGTAGAAACCCCAGTCTCTAATATTGTCTTTTCAGTGCAGGAGCAAATCTCTCCAGCCGCAATCTGATCTATTATGGATGTTAATTCATCTCCCAAGAATATTGAAATGATTGCAGGAGGGGCCTCATTAGCACCAAGTCTATGGTCATTTCCGGCACTTGCTGCCGCTAATCTCAATAAATCTGAATATTCGTCAACAGCTTTAATTACCGCACTAAGGAAGAATAAGAACTGTGCATTTTCATGCGGAGTTTTACCTGGATCAAGTAGATTCTGGCCATCATCTGTTGAAATGGACCAGTTATTATGTTTACCAGAACCGTTTACTCCAGCAAAGGGTTTTTCGTGTAGCAGGCAAACCAAACCATGCCTCAATGCAACATTTTTAAGCATTTCCATTGTCAACTGATTATGGTCGGTAGCAATATTTGCACTGCTAAAAATAGGTGCAAGCTCATGCTGAGCAGGAGCAACCTCGTTGTGTTCTGTCTTTGCAGAGATACCGAGCTTCCATAGCTCAATATCAAGCTCCTTCATAAAGGCTGAAACCCTCTCCTTGATGCTGCCATAGTAGTGATCTTCCATTTCCTGACCCTTTGGTGCTTTTGAACCGAGAATTGTGCGTCCGGTGAAAATCAAGTCTTTTCTTTTGTCATACATCTTTTTATCTATCAAAAAATATTCTTGCTCAGGGCCTACTGTTGCAATAACCTTATTTACAGAGGTATTACCAAACAATCTCAGTATTCTCAATGTACTTTTGGATAGACTTTCCATAGAACGTAGGAGGGGTGTTTTCTTATCAAGCGCTTCACCAGTGTAAGAACAGAAAGCAGTAGGTATATATAGCGTATTACCTTTGATAAATGCAGGTGAGGTACAATCCCATGCAGTATAGCCTCTTGCCTCAAAAGTAACTCTAAGACCACCTGAAGGGAAAGAAGATCCATCTGCCTCACCTTTGATTAATTCTTTACCAGAGAATTCAAGTATTACCTTGCCGTCAGAAGTGGGGGAAATAAAGGAATCGTGCTTTTCAGCAGTAATGCCAGTCATTGGTTGGAACCAGTGTGTATAGTGTGTTGCACCTTTTTCAATTGCCCAGTCCTTCATACAACTTGCTACTACTTCAGCAACATCCAAACTAAGAGTAGCACCTTCATCAATAGTCTTCATTAATGCCTTAAAAGTAGCTTTTGGCAATCTTTCACGCATAACGCAATGGTTAAATACATTTGAACCAAATAAATCATTTAAACTCATCAATTTCAATCCTTTCGGTCATTTATATAAATTAAAAATGAAACCAGCAGTAAAATTCCTTAATTATTAACGTGATTACAATAAAATAAAGATACCCTTAATTTGTTAAAATTGCAAGCAAAATTAAGCATAATATCATTTTTCATTATTTTTAATAAATTATGCGACATTTACTTTAGATTTTTAATAATTTTTGCAATATTCTTAATTTTTCGTTTCAATTCCTTTGGATATTTTTACAGATATTAACAATATTTTATAAATGTGTTGACAAATATATATAGTTGTATTACTGTATATATATGATATACACAGTAAAGAGTGGTGATGTAATGAATTTTAATTTGAATTATAGTAGCGGAATACCAATGTATGAACAGATAAAAGAGGGCATTAAGCATGAGATTTTTAGCGGTAATATCAAAAACAACGATCCGCTCCCATCTGTACGACAGCTGGCAAGGGACCTCGATGTAAGTATGATAACTACAAAGCGTGCTTATATGGAGCTAGAACATGATGGACTTATTTATACTATCTCCGGAAAGGGTACTTTTGCAAAGGTAAATGACTTTGACATCATTATTAGTGAGAGAAATAAGCAAATTTTATCGGGGCTTGAGGAGCAATTAAAAGGTATCAAGAATGCTGGGATTCCATTAAAAGACGTTATTTCAGTAGTGGAGAAGATATATGAGGAATAGGGAATAGAAATTAACTGATTAGTATTATTTATGTGGAGCAGGTTTACGACGAGTAGTGAGATAGAAATGAACTGATTATTAGGATTTCGATTAATAGTCAATTAAAGAAATGTGGTTAGTAGTGTTTAGCATTATAAAAAGGAGAGTAGGAAGATGAATAATATTTTGGAGATAAATGGTCTATCAAAAGCGTTTAAGGACTTTAAACTAAACGATATCAGCTTTAATGTTGAGAGGGGCTGCATCATGGGCTTTGTTGGACAAAATGGTTCAGGCAAAACAACAACAATAAAGCTAATTTTAAATGCAATTAATAAGGATGGGGGAAAGGTCAACATATTTGGCAGAGATAATCTTGAACATGAGGTATACGTTAAAGCTAAGATAGGATACATACCAGACCAGGACTATTTTATGCCAAAAATGACGTTGAAACATTATGCTAAAGCACTGAAATTATTTTATGACACATGGGATGACGATTTGTTAGGAAGTTATGCAGATAGGTGGTCAATACCTCTTGACAAGAAGCTGAATGAACTGTCAAAAGGCACCAAAACAAAGGCAATGCTGGCTTTGGCGTTTGCTCATAGTCCCGAGTTGTTGATTTTGGATGAGCCGACAGCTGGTCTCGACCCTGTAGCTAGAATAGAGGTATTGGACCTGCTTAGGGATTTTGTGGCTGATGGTCAGCGCTCAGTTTTATTCTCTTCTCATATTACTTCGGATTTAGATAAGATAGCTGACTATATTACAATCATTAATAATGGAACAATTCTAGAAAGCCTTTCAATAGACAAAATAGAAGAAAAGTATGTTCTAATATCTGGTGCTCTATCCGAACTTTCCGGAATTGAGTCAGAGTTTGTAGGTATACGTAAGGGAACTACGCGTTTTGAAGGTTTAATTTTGAGAGAAAGAGCGCACAAGCTATCATTCCGCTTCGAACAGCAAATTCCAAATATTGAGAACATGTTAACTTTCAGTATATGGGGGAATAAGTGATGGATGAAATAAAAAAATTGTTCAGGGCAGCAAGATATCTAGAACAAAAATCACAACCGTGGATTAAGTATTTATTTTTAGTAGTGATGTTACTCCTTTTTACTGTAAACATTATAATGGTATGCTCAACAAATAATGAAAGCACTTATGATCGTACTTATGATCGTATAGGAAGTATTGTAATTCAAAAAATAAATCTTTTATTCTGTTCTTCAATGTGTTTTTTATCTTTGGGGAATATAACTAGATCAAAATCTTCTCTAGGTGGAACAAGCTTTATAGAGCTATCACTTATGTTACCGATAAAAAAGACCAGTATACTAAAGTATCGGTACATATTTTCTCTAGTATCTATTGTTCCTACTTTAATAGTGATAATTTTCAGCTTTGTATGGTACATAATAAAAGGAATATCGGGGTTTGCTGGCTATATAGGTCTGGAAATTATAATTGTATCCTTTTTCTATATAATGCTAAACTTCTACTTATTGGATAACATAGTTCAGAACAATAAAAATACTATTAATAAGGTTGTCAGTTTTATAATTATTGTAATGTTATTTATATTACCGT
>JAEYTP010000074.1 GCA_023433945.1 Bacillota bacterium
TAGTGTTACCACTTATGGGGCCTGATTACCACTTAGACCACACCTTAATCCCCAAAAAACCACTAAATAAGAACAGTCTAGGAGTTTTCCTCAACAATTCTAAATAATTCCTAGCCTCTTTTGCAAAAAAGGTTTCAAACAGCAATAATGCCTTTCTATCGGCCAATAGACATAGCATGTGATCCATTATCCACCAGATTCACTCAAGGCAGGCTACTCTGTTCACAGCACCATAACGGAACCGCATAACAGGTTTAATCCCTTATCGTAGATGAGGTGGCAAGTTAAGTAACTTGGCTTTTCATCCACAAGTCAGGGTCTCCACGGAAGAGGGGTCAACGCCCGCATGCCATTGCAGATCGCCCCTAATCCTTAACTTCCAGCACCAACCCACCACTGGGCGTAGCAAGCCGACACCAGAAACTTCATCGATGTGCCCTTTAACGGATTTTTAGGCCCGTTTTCAGAATCACCGAATTGACTAGAATACTGCGCCACCCTGTTTTTTTCATTTCAACAAACTGATAACAGCTTATTGGTATAATATTATACCATATATTTATGCTAAAACAAAGTTAATATTTACATATCAATATACGTCCGTTGTACATTTGTAGCTTCAATAATATTCATAGGTCATCTCCTTAATGTGCAGGTTGAAGGCTTATCTATCTCTTTTTGACATTTCAATTGTTAATTCTTTTAGAAACCATGAGTCACACTGAAGCTCGTCTAATCTACCAAGGCAGGACAACGCTTCTTCTGTAGCTGAATCAAGTAGTAGTTTTGCTTTCTCCATGCCGTACAGGGTAACATAGGTCGTTTTCTCAGCCATTGCATCGCTTCCCGGCTTCTTGCCCATTGCTTCAATATTTCCTTCAACATCCAAAATATCATCCTTGATTTGAAATGCTAGCCCAAGATTAGCTGCAAAGTTTACCAGTAAATCAATCTGCTCAAATGAAGCATTACATATAATGGCGGTTGCTTCTATAGGTGCCTTAATAAGTGCTCCTGTTTTGAGTCTATGCATTGACTTGAGCCTATCTTCCTCCACTAGCTTTCCTTCACAATCCATGTCAATAACCTGACCGCCTATCATACCATTAATCCCCGCATAGTGAGAAACAGTACTGATAGCTTTCACCTGGTTGATACCACACCCTGAATCAAGAGCTGCCTTCAGCATATTCTCATATGCAAAATTCAAAAGTCCATCCCCAGCCAAAATGGCCATTGCCTCGCCAAAGACCTTATGGTTGGTGGGTTTACCCCTTCTGAAGTCATCATCGTCCATTGCAGGCAAATCATCGTGAATAAGAGAATAGGTGTGTATCATTTCTATGGAGCAGGCATAAGGCAAAACCATATTAATATCGCCCCCTAACAGCTGAGCTGTCGCTAAGCCCAATACTGGCCTAAGCCTTTTCCCTCCCGCTAACAGGCTATAATTCATAGCTTCCTTGAGATTTGAATAGTATGGATTTATTATATCAATACAGTTTGCTAAATAAGCTTCTATCATTTCTAAATATAATTTGTATTGTTCTTTATAACTCACCGTAGTTTTTCCTTTCAAAACTAAGCTATTAAAAATATAGCTTAATATTTTACGATTCCCAGCATAAAAATTATTTCCTTTTAGTATTAGTCTTGACAGAAATCCTGCTCAACCAAATCCCCATTTTCATCCTGCAATAGTATACTTATCTTTTTTTCTGCCTCATCCAGTTTTGAAGAACACAGCTTTGAAAGTTCAATTCCCTTCTGAAAGCCTGCTATTGACTCTTCTAGAGTAAGCTCTCCTCTTTCAAGATTATTAACAATCTGCTCAAACTCAACTATAGCCTCTTCAAAAGTTTTGTTATCTGTTTTCTTTGCCATTTGTTTTTACCTCCACTACCTGACAATAGATTTGCCCATCACTCACATTTATTTCAACATCGTTTCTATCTGCTACTTGCACAATAGATCTTATTACTTCCCCATCCGGTTTTCTTGCTATACAGTAGCCTCTTTCAAATATCTTAAGAGGGCTTAATGCATCCAGCTTTCCAACAAGCAGTGAGAACTGTGTTTTCTTGGCTTTCAGCTGTATTTCAGAATTTTTACCCAAAAGCCGTAACAAATTATCTATTTTGAGCCTATGTTGGTTTATGTTATCAAGAGGATGCTTAAAAATTGGTCTGGAATTTATTTTATCCAACTCTTTTCTACCAGCATCAAGCTTTTTTACCAAAGCATTTTTCAATCTTACATTGTAATTCTGAAGCTTGTACTTCAGCATTTCTCTATCGGGCACAGCAAGCTCCGCTGCTGCAGATGGAGTCGGTGCTCTGACATCTGATACAAAATCACAAATTGTATAGTCCGTTTCATGCCCCACGGCAGATATAACAGGGATTTTTGATTCATATATACTTCTAGCAACTATCTCCTCATTAAAGGCCCATAACTCCTCTAGTGAGCCACCACCCCTTGCAACAATAATCACATCTACCAGCTTCAGTTCATTTAACTTCCTCACTGCTGCTGCTATTTGAGCTGCCGCTTGAGTGCCTTGTACAGCTACAGGATAAATTAAGATTTTCATGTTTTCATTTCGTCTGCCCGCGACATTAATAATATCTCTAATAACTGCACCTGTTGAGGATGTTACAACACCAATTTTCCCCGGCAGTAAAGGTATTTTCTTCTTAAGGCGTATATCAAACAGCCCTTCCTTTTCCAGCTTATCCTTTAGTTGCTCATAGGCCATGTGAAGGGCACCAACACCATCAGGCTGCATGTTACTAATATATAGCTGATACTGTCCATCCCGTTCATAGACTGAAATATATCCGCTTGCAATTACCTTCATACCGTTTTCAGGAGCAAATCTCAGGCTTTGAGCACTGGATTTAAACATAACACATTTAAGAATGCTGTCATGATCCTTCAATGTAAAATACATATGCCCTGAATAATGATGTTTGAAATTGGAGATTTCGCCCCTTATAGATAACCCAGATAATAGACTATTTGAGGACATTAGCATTTTTATATAATTATTTATCTCTGTAACAGTAAAAATTTCATTCACTGCATATCCCTCCATACTAAAAAGGACCATTGCAATTAAAATTTGCAACAGCCCATTTGAAAAGCTTATTCTTCCTCTTGCTCGTTCTTCTGGTCATCTTTTGAGACCTTGGCGAGCAATCCATTTACAAAGGCCCCTGCATCTTCGTTGCTGTACTTCTTGGCCAATTCAACAGCTTCATTAACTGAGACGCTGTACGGTATATCATTTCTTTTCAAAATCTCATATATTCCAATTCTCAATATAGATAAATCTATTTTGGAGAGTCTGCCTATTTTCCAGCCAGTCGCCTTGTTTTCTATAATACTATCAATTAAATCTACGTTACTGTAAACCCCTTCAATAATATCTTCTATATACTGTTTGTCCTTTTGAGTAAAGCTTTCATCCTCCAGGGCCAATTCAATTTGTTCTTTTTTATCATCTTTCTGAAATTCTAACTGGTAAAGCAGCTTCATAGCAGCTTCCCTGGATGCTCGACGTCCCATATAAATCTGACTCCTCCTGTTTTGGATCATTAGTTTGTAAATTGTATCACATGTTACCTATATGTACCAGGCGGTAAAATCCTGTCCAATAAGTTTTTTACATAGTCTTTGTCGTGTGATAGCTTCTTACCAATATAATATCCAAAGACAACACAAATTACAATGAAAATTGCTTTCAGTATACCAAGTAATAAAACAGTAACTGCCAGAGTAAACCCGATGCCTGCACCTAGTATTTCTCCCTTGTGGGATTTGTAGAACTGAAGCAGTATTTGTTTATCCAAAGCTATCCACCCCCTTTTCTATTCAACTCTCGCTGTCTTATAGCCCGTAAAAATACTCTCTATGATGACTCTTACACTATCCACACGCACTCCGGTACAATCCTCAACAGCGCTCTTAATCTTGAACTGCATGTCCTCAGATAGGGCTGGTACATTTATTTCAGGCAAAACAATTGCTTTTACCGTAATAACAACGCCTTCTCCGCTTTTAAAAACATATGCCTTTGAATCTCTTATACCATTGAGCTTTCTCGATGTAGCAAGTGCAATATTCTCTATCGAGTTCAAGGTAATACGGATATCGCCGTTCTTATTGTATTTTACTATTGCCTTTTTATCTCCTTCAGGCTTAAACCCAGAAAGCAGGAATGTCAAACTTAAACAGAAGAAAATAGAAGCTATAATGAACATTACAATAGAAGGATTTCTGTAGTTTAAAACATCATAAAATAAGTAGGTATATGTCTTTGTTAATAAATCTGACCTTATAGTAACCAACATGGCAAATAATGATGCAATTGTTAGAAAAAAAGCATATATCGCAAGTAACACTCTCAAAATGATGTTCACTAAAAAACGTCACCTCTTTTCAAAATAGTAAAATTCACCACTATTATATTAGAAACGCTGCCAAAAAGCAATTTATACCCAATAAATAAATGGCAAAAATTAAAAAAATAAAATCAAAGGGCATCATATGTGCCCCGTGAATAATACTACATTTTAAATTATAGCCAACACAAACACAACTTATTTTGTTTCCTGCTCTTTTTTGGCAATATCTTTTTCAAAATTAACACCTTGAACATGAATATTTACTTCTACCACATTCAAACCAGTCATATTCTGAACAGTTGTCTTGACCTTTTCTTGGATATCCCATGCAACTTCTGGTATTCTTGCTCCATAATCAACAATTATATATAAATCAATGGCAGCTTCCTTCTCACCAACCTCAACCTTAACTCCCTTTGAAAGGTTCTTTCTTCCGAGAATCTCAGCAATACCGCCAGCTATACCACCACTCATACCAGCGACACCAGGTACTTCAGTAGCAGCTACACCAGAAATAATGGCAACCACCTCTTCTGAAATCTTTACCGTACCCATATCATCAACAACATTGGTCAATTCTTCCATCCAAGCCTTCAATCCTTTCTCAATAAAAGTGAAACTATTGAAGAAAATAGTTTTATTTAAATTATAGCACTTTAATCACAATATATCAAATCAATACAGTATCTATATTATTTATATTTCCCAAGTCTTTATGAAATGACTTTTAATTACTTGAAATTTTATTAGCTAAAATTTTACTAAAAAGTATTGATTATTACTATTCTTTTTTGCTATGATAGTACAATTATTTACAAGCATACGCAAAAAAACTATTTTATAATCAATTCATAGTAGTCAAATTTTGAACTATCAAAGTACTTACCTAAAATCCCATTTAATTACAATCTTAAGCCTTAACAAAAATATAAAGATTGGCACTAACAAGTGCCAAAGAAAAATATATATTTTAAAGGAGAGAATATAGTATGTAAAGATCATTAGCTATGGTGATGATTAGCTTTTATTCTTGATTTTAAGGGACAGTTTTTATAAGGAGGCAAATGATGAACACTGTAATTCACTTAAATACCAAAAATACCAGTTATATTATGAGTATACTTCCTACAGGTTATCTACAGAATCTATATTACGGTAAAAGAATCAACAAAATGAAGGATTATTATGTATTAGAGCCTAAAAACGACGTTCCCTATGGTACCATGGTAAATACATCCCAAGAGTACAAAAATATAGGTCTTGATAACCAATGTCTCGAGTATTCTTCTCTGGGTAAAGGAGATTTTCGTGAACCTGCAGTAGAGCTAACCTTTGACGATGGTAGTACTACCTGCGACTTCAAGTATAAGAGCCATAATACATATACAGGTAGAAATGTTATTGAAGGACTTCCAAGTGCATTGCCTTCTGAAGATTGTGAGACTACAGAGATTATACTATACGATGATGAAAAGCAGGTAACACTTACACTCTACTATACCAGCTATCCAGAGTGCGATATTATCACACGTTATGTAAAAATATCAAATACAAGTAGTAATATGCTAAAAGTCCGAAGACTTATGAGTGCACAGCTGGATTTATTTGAAAGTAATTATAGCTTTATTAGCTTTGATGGATGCTGGTCTAGCGAAGCAAACAGAAACGACAAAATATTGAAGCCCGGTATATATGTAAATGATTCTAAAACAGGTTATAGTTCGTGCAGACATAATCCCTTTGTAATGTTGGCAAAAGCCGGGTGTAATGAGTTACATGGCGAATGTTATGCATCTAATCTAATATACAGTGGTTGCCACAGTGAAATTTGTGAGGTTACTTATCAGGGTAAAACTCGTCTGTTGACAGGTATAAACCCATCCTCCTTTTGTTGGCTGCTAGATGCAAATGATACGCTCTATACACCAGAGGCTGTATTAACATATAGCTGCAAGGGTTTCAATGGTATAAGCCAAAATATGCACAAGTTTGTACGAGAATACATTATTAGAGGGTTCTGGAAAGATAAGGAGCGTCCAATTCTTGTAAATAATTGGGAAGCTACCTCATTTAACTTCAATCAAAAAAAGATTCTTTCACTTGCAAAGGATGCATCGGAATTAGGAATTGAGTTATTTGTCCTTGATGATGGATGGTTTGGTAAACGTAATGATGAAACCTCCTCGCTTGGAGATTGGAACGTAAACCTAAAAAAGCTTCCTGATGGTATAGATGGTCTGTGTAAAAAAATAAATGCCCTTGGAATGAAATTCGGACTATGGGTTGAGCCCGAAATGATTAGCGAAGATAGTGACCTTTATAGGACACATCCAGAATGGGCTATTGGTGTTCCTGGCAGAAGTAATGCATATAGCAGGAACCAATTTGTACTGGATCTAACCTTACCAGAAGTCCGTAAATACATAATCCAAAGCATGTCAACAGTTTTTTCTTCTGCAAATATTGAGTATATAAAGTGGGATATGAATAGAAATATGTCCGATTTCTACGGAAAAGCTCTTCCGGCAGAACGTCAGGGTGAATTTTTCCACAGATATATGCTAGGACTTTATGAGATACTAAATGAGCTGACTACACGTTTTCCCAATATTTTGTTTGAGTCCTGTGCTGCTGGTGGTAATAGATTCGACCTAGGAATGCTTTGTTATATGCCTCAAATATGGACAAGTGACAATACCGATGCCTTTACCAGAATAAATATACAGAGCGGAACATCGTACGGATATCCTCAAACTGCTATGGGTGCACACGTTTCTGCTAGCCCCTGCTTTTCAACACTTAGAAATACTCCAATAGAAACCAGATTTAACGTAGCTGCTTTTGGACTTTTAGGATATGAGTTAGACCTTACAAAGTTAACAACTTTTGATAAAAACGTAATTAAAGAGCAAATAGCATTTTATAAAAAGTATCGTAAGCTTTTTCAATTCGGTGAATTCTACCGACTTGAAAACCCAATGGATATCAACAGACCTATATGGCTAGTGTTATCCCATGATAAAAAGCAAGCAATAGTAGGAATGTTTCAGGGTAGGGCTACTGAAGGAAAGGGCTATGATATTCTAAGAACATTCGGATTAGAGGATAATATTGAATATAGTATTACCGGAAGAACACAATATATTAACATAAAGGCCTTCGGTAATTTGATTAATAGCCAACTGCCTGTAGAAATAAAAGCTGATGGCGTAGTTCATACAATCATATCATCAAAGTATATGTTAAAGATGAGCGATGAAAGCTATGTTGCCGGCGGAGATCTTTTGAATGCCTATGGTATTAGACTGATTCAGCAATACTCCGGTACAGGCTATAATGATAAAATCAGATTATTGTCTGACTACGGCTCAAGAATCTATATAATAGAGGCAAATGATTAGCTGCTACTTTATTTAAACTTTTCGCTGAGAGTGGTTATTGGATGATATTATTTAAAAGTAAAGATAAGGCGTATAAACCTTGAATTGGGCTTATACGCCTTATCTGTATGTAGTATATTGAAGATTTGATGTAGCTTATAAATGTTACTGTATGTAGTATATTTTATGTAGCTTATTAATGTTGCTGTATGTAGCTAATCAAAGTTTATGTATCTAGTTTATTTCTTTTTTACCCTTGCAATTCATTATTTAGTATCTCTACCTGCTCAATAATACTATTTAGATCTTGTTTTGCCTTTTTAATTAGTTGGTCCTCTATCTGAGTAGAATCATATACTCCCATTACCGAAGAATATGTCTGATCTACCATAGTTACCATGTTTGAGAATTCGTCTAAAACAAAGGATGCCATATCATCAGCATTTTTACTACACTGTTGAACATTCTGAGATTCCTGGTATATTGTCTTTACACTACTCTTGATAATCTCAAAGGAATTGTACGCCTCATTTGCAATGTCAACTCCTCTTGCTGTCATAGCAACGCATTCATGTGTCTTATCAAATGCAACCTTAATGCTTGACTGGATACCATTAATATTATCATTTATTATCTTTGCCAACTTATTTGATTCGTCAGAGAGCTTTCTTATTTCAGACGCAATAATTAGAAAACCCTTGCCATATTCATTTGCCTTAGCTGCTTCGACAGAAGCGTTTAAGCTTAACATTCTAGTACTGTCAGCAATTTTTTTGATTGCTTCTAGCATTAAAACACTTTTTGCACTATTATTCTGAACTACTTCCATAAGCTGACTCAAATTAAGCACTATATCTTTTATGGTCTCGATCTGGAACTGCATCTCTTTCATTTTTTCTACTTGTCCACTAGATACCTCATTTGCGTTCATAGCTAACGATGACATGACAGTAGATTTATCAGAAACTTCCGTGATATCTTTTTTAAGCTTATTTAGTGACTGTACAGACCCATGAATACTATTTTTTTCTGACTCAATACTCTGAGTATTTGCTGTCATTGACTCCTTAATATCGTTTGATATGCCAATTAAGTTTTCGGTTTTTATATTTAGTGCCTCAACAAGTCCATTAATAGAACTTCCGGTGCTGCTCACAGTCTTTAACGTTTTTTCAATTCTTAACTTGGCTCTTTCACTGGTTACCGATAATTTCTCAATCTCATAGAAGGCATTCGAAATTCTCATTGATAGAATTACCGCTTGAGTCAGTACAAATGCAAGCAAGCCGAAAGAAATCAAATTAGTAGTATAAATAATCTGTGAAGAATTTAATATATCATTAATTCCCGTAAATGTAAAAGTAGCTATACCAAAAAGTGATAAGCCTGCTCCTGATCTATGTCTTATTTTTGCTAATATCAACTGCCCAATTATTAAAATAAACAATATTACAGTAAATAATAAGAATATGACATTAGTTTTTGCAAATATCTTTAGAGGCAATATAATTACTTGAAGAGTGAATGCGCCAGATACTATCAGCGTAATGGTTACCTGCAATTTATGAATCTCCTGCGGGTACACCTTTTTAAAGAACAATACAAGTGCTGCTGCAGCTAAATAAAGGCAGATAAATTCGAGCCTTCTCTCAAGCCCCCAGCTCATAATAGGAAATAACTTAGTAAAAATTCCAGTTCCGACAAGTGAACTTCTGAACCCAATAATCAGACATGCTAAACCAAAGTAAAGCATCTCTTTGTCTTTTTTTCTAAAGATGAAAAAACTAAGATAGTAAAGTGAGATAATAATGAGGGCCCCGATTGTAAATAGCTCAACTGCTATATCCTTTTCTCTACTTGCCGTTAGTGCATCAGGGTTGCCAATGCTGAGAGATTCCCATATTCCACCTTTATCAAAACTATAATTGGAAACATGGAGGATAATATTAAACTCTGCTTTGTCAGTATGAAATACAAAAACACCTGAGTTATATTCAGGTTCAGAAGATTTTTCGTCAGTGCCAACCTTACCTCCAGAAGTAATCATATTATCGTCAACATATAAAGAATATGCAGTAGAAATAGTCTTACATCTAATAGCAAAGTCCTTCTGATTTCCATTTGTTTTTACCTTTAATCGGTAAGTAGCAAATCCATCGCTACCAAGCTTCTTATCATCTATTACTTTCTCATTCCATGGTGAAGGAACAGTAATAAACTCTTTATTATAGCTGTCGGAGTTAAAGTCCTCCATGGTCAATAATTCGTTCCAATAAAACTCCCAATCACCATCTAAACTGATGGTTTTATCTCTCTTAAAATCCCATGATATTAAGTCAAGTGAGCCATTTATAGCAGTAGGTTTTTCTACAGCCGCTACTGCAGGTGTTATCATAATTATGCAAAACAAGGAGACAATAATCAGGGAAAGTAGACACTTAGTAATATTTCTCATATATCTCACTCCTGGTATTAATATTATATATCAAAGTCATTCCCAGTTATCGAATAAATACAGAAACAAAGGATAACTCTGCTTTCTTATACCTGCTCACTTATTGCATTTTGCTTGTGCTTGTTTAGCTTGCTGAATACCAGAATTATTGCTGCAGTGAATATGTAAACTGTGGCAATTGGGAAGTAAACCTTATATCCAACCGCATCTAGTAAGTTACCCATAATGTTATTAGCTAAGAATTGCGCAATAGAAACAAAGAAGTTAAATATTCCCATAAACTCTCCAAGTCTTTCCTGTGGGACTATTTCAGCTAATATTGCATAGGATGTAACCTGAATAGTAACAAATCCAATACCAAGAATGGACATTACGATATACAATGCAATTGTGCCTGAAGTGAAGTTTGCCGCTAAAAGGGCAATACCATATATAATTATACCGCCTGTCATAATTGTTTTCTTTGATATTTTATCAGATATCATTCCCATAGGCAATGCAAAAATTGCGCCTACTACAGTAAGCATTAATAAAGATGTACTAGCAGTATTTTCACTAACATGAAGTCCTTCCACACAGTATTTAACAAAGAAGGGCGTCAAACTGCCGTGCCCTAGGTATACAAAGAATATTACTGCAAAAAACTTGAGAGCTGAAGGGAATTTGATAAAATCAAAAGCAATCTTAGTAGGTTTTCTTTCGATTACCTCTTTTCTTTCCTTTACAAAAAATACTGTGACTAATACTGTAATAATACCTAAAAGGCCTGCTACAAAAAAGGCAAGGCTATGATTTGTATTAAGTCCTGATTTTAAATTCCATAAAATAGGTCCAGTGATAAAAATAAATGCTCCTCCAAGTACACTTATTACTCTGGCAAATCCATTTGCGGTACCTAATTGGTTTTCGTCAACAACTTCAGGTATCATTGAATAATAGGGGCCTTGGTAAAAGTTTAAGCTAAAATAGAAAATGAAGGCAATTACAAATAAACTGGAATAGCTTGGTGCAAAAGGCATAGCAAACATCGCAATCGTTGTTACAATTGCACCCATAATCATAAATGGCTTCCTTTTGCCCATCTTAAAGTTACTTCTGTCGCTTATAAGACCTGCTAAGTACTGCACAAATATACCGGTAAAAGCACCCATTGAGATAAGTAGTCCTGCCTTTGCATTACTTACGTTGTATGTAGCAACTAACATTGGAATAAGTGTCATGTTCATAGCCCACAATAGCCCAACACCTAAATTAGGTAAACCAATTAGATACATCATACTTTTGTTTTTATTCATAGTGTTTTCCCCCTTAGTGATAGGGTATTCTCTACCCAATATAAGACATCCTCAAAAACGATTTGCCTATTCCTCTCATTTAAAATTTCATGCCGCATATCTTTATAGAGTTTTAATTTGACATTCTTGATACCCATTTTTATATAAATATCGTGGAGCTGAACAACTCTCTTTCCGTATTTTCCCACAGGGTCTTCTTCACCTGATATTATAAAAATTGGCAGTGTGTTGTCTATTTTGGATAACTTGTTTTTGTTATACATACCTATAAGTGCATTAGACAAATAATAATAGAAGGATGCAGTACATACAAACCCACAATGCTTATCCCTTATATACTTATTAACCTCCTCATCATCACTGCTGAGCCAGGCTAGTAAGCTTTTAGCATTAGGGATGCGTTTATTAAACCATAAAAAACCTAATTTATGTAGCAAATTACTCTTTGCTTCCTCTCCTATAAGTTTCATTTGAATATATGCTATCAACTTTGATAATCTAAATTCAAACCCTACTTGAGCAGCACTGCCACAAAGTATTACGCCTTCAATATTGGGTAACCTAGTTATATAGTCTTGAGCAACAAAAGAACCAAAGCTATGTGCAAATATAAAAAGAGGGATTTCGGGGTACTTATCCTTTATGTACATGCTAATCTCTATTTCATCCATCACAACTCTGTTGAAACCATCTTTCCCAAGGTAACCAAGTTCCTTTTCTGAAGCAGAAGTCTTGCCATGCCCTCTGTGATCATTTGCATATACAACAATGCCATTACTATTCAAAAAATTAGCGAACTCCTCATACCTGCCTGCATGTTCAGCCATTCCGTGAAAAATCTGAACTACTGCCTTTGGGGTTTTTGTTTTATCCCAGCAGTATACATTTACCTTTTTACCGTCACTAGCTTTAAAAATTGTATTCATTTAATGCCCCCCTATTAGATAATTGGGGCAGGTCTGCTTGCTGTTGCAAGCTTCACTGCCTTATATGCCCCGTCGTATATACCAATTTGCTTGCCTTTTATAATATTGTCACAAAGCATCGATAAAAATGATTTATCTGATATCATCAAATACAACATTTGAATGCTTCTTTCTATTGAGTCACATTCTATTGTTCCATCCCCTACTTCAGCTGCCCTGATTGCTCCCCAAGCCTCATGCCCACCTACCCTCTTAATCATTAGTTTTGGGACAGGATAAAATGCCAATTCACTTGGTTTTGTTATTAATATATCTGTTGATCTCATTAGCAGGTTTGTTGCATAAACTGCTGCGAAAATATCATTATTATAAAATGCATGAATTCCATGTATTTCTTGCTCCAAAGCCTTTTTTGCTATCTGCTTTGTAGAATTCCAATCATCAAAGTACTTGCAGCTCTCACTCTCAAGCTCTGGAATATCTCTTTCAAGACCTTCCCAAACATTTTTGTGATCACCAACATTAATAAACAAGGCTAATTTTTTACTTCTAACTAAAGGAATTAATTCTCTAATAAGCTTTATAAAAAAATCCTTTTGTGCTCCAGCTCCTCCAACCGTCAAAAGAACTCTCAAGGCTTTGTTATTCTGTATTCTATCCATTCTTCTTTCACAATCAACTTCGATGTTTGAAACGAGTTCATGGTCAATATAGTGCCCGACATATTCCAAAGAGCCTTCCGGCATTGGTTTTAGTATCTTATCGCCGTCCATTTTCTTTAGTGTCTTATAACCCATAAAAGCTGAGGGTGTTTGAACAGTATGTATAGAACCTTCTGCAAGATGGAGAGCCATGGGCCAGTTATCCGGAATCACATTTACTACCCGGGTAAGCCCTGCATGAACAGCAGCCTGAGCAGGCCACACATGAGTTGCAATAAAAGGTATTTCTTTAGGTAATTGACCATATACAGGGGTCATAAGCTCCGCTACTTTTTGATCTACGGCATTATAGCTTAGCTTTTTAAACCCTTCTGAATTAAGGGGCTCCCAATAAAACTTATTGAAAAGAGAAGATTTCTGTGACAGTCTTGACCCCATAGAGTATAAAGAATTGAGTTTATCAATAACCTTGCCTCCTGTTGTCTGAGAGTATGAGTTAAGATCAAACCAGTAGGGTATATATCCCATGGAGTGTGCTGCTGATGCAATTGCCATTGAAATTCTATAGTGACCAAAACCCATTCTTATGTTACCAACTATTAATGATTTTTCAGGATGCAGTGTACCGCCCTCTGCTCCTATTTCGATATTTTGTACACCTATAAACTCATCCAGAACTTCGTTCTTACTGGTACATAATGGATATACCGTTTTGCTGTCATCTCCATATTTTTTAGTATACTTTTTTTGGGATTTAATTGCTTTTTTACAAACCTTGTTGGGAATAATATTGCCAAAAATTACACTTGTTCTATCCATCTCTCTCCTCCTACCCAAAACATTTAAGAAATACAAATTTTATTTAAAAAACCATTTTCAGCACTATCAGCAAATTGAGTAAAAATAATACATATATAAAGAAATAAAAAGGATGCACCCGCAACGTCAATACATGTCATATAATATTATCCATGAAGACTACTTTTCGCATCCTTGATTATGCTTAAATTATAAAATAAGATTTATAAAGTACACTCGCAATTTCTCGCATAATTAGTGTAAAATCTAATAGTTTTTAGTTAAATTTGTAGTAAAATTTTATTCAGTTTTAATAAAATTCAGCACTTAAAATTTTCTATACTTATTAAAGTCATTTCTATAAACAGCAGGAGTAACCCCTTCCAAGCGCTTAAAAACCTTAATAAAGTAACCACATTCCTCAAAGCCTAAATCCATTGAAATATTTGTTATTGAATCATTAGAGGTTTCTAGGAGCTCCTTTGCCTTTCTTATTCTTATCTTGTTAATATAATTTGCAAAATTCTCTCCTATATCTCTTTTAAACAGCTTGCTGAAGTAGCTTGAACTTATATTACATATAGCAGCCATTCCATCCAATGTAATTTGTCTTGAGTAGTTGTTTTCAATATACTCCAAAGCTGGCCTAAGTAGTATATTATCCTTAGACCCTCCATTGCTTTCAAGAGTAAAAGAATTATTGCGTATGTATTCATTCTGAAGAACTATTTCCTGTTTTTCATTTAGATTTATTTTTAGGATTGCTTCTTCTACAATATAATTACTAAGGTTATAGATCATGCCCGCAATTGCTTTGATTTTATCCAGTTTCATTACAGGTAGTTTATTATAAAGTCCTTGAAGCTGTGTTTTATTAAACGAAGCAATAACAGCACTTTTTTCACCTACAATTTGCTCAAGCAAATCTTTGTCATTATCAGTATCTAATAATACTTGTCCAGCCATAACTGCTCCGAGGTATTGACCATTTACAATTATAGGAACAGCAAAATCAACAATCCCCATATGGCATAAATAAATATATGGTTGCCCTAGTCTTGCTGCCTCTAGTCCACCTCTTGAATCACACTTCTGGCAAACTGATGAGAATTCTGGATGAGACCTGATTTTTTTGCATAGCTCACTGCATCTACAATGCTTGGTAACAGGAATACCTCTAAAATCGACCGTCAGCATTGCCATATCTGTTGCAGCTGAAATGGAGTCCTGAATGTTTTCAAAATTATTAGTGTTAATAATGAAATCTAAATGCAATGGATTTTGTTTCACATTCTCACCTGCCTATTTTTTTACAGCTTTCTCTTACCACAAGTTCAGTTGGTACTAGTATCTTTTTGGGGTAACCTGCATCATTGCATATCTTTTCTCTCAATAACTGCACCGCTGTTTCCGCCATAAAACCTATAGGGATTTTTACAGATGTTAAAGGTGGACTTAAGTACTTTGACGTAGCGAGATCATTATATCCAATGATGCTGATATCTCCAGGAACGGAAAAGTTCGCTTCTGAAATAGCTCTCAAAGCACCTGTAGCCATTGTATCGTTTGCAATAAAAAATGCTGTCGGATAGTCTCCCGAATTTATAGCCTTCTTCATCAAGTTATAGCCTTCACTAGAGGATCTGACTCCCCCTATAAAGTCATACTTTGCATTATAAATATTATGCTTAGTCAATATTTCGTTAAAAAGCTTTTTCTTGTAATCAACTATTACTTCTTTATAATTTCCAGTGCCCACTGCACCTATATACCCTATCTTTTCGTGTCCAAGATCTATTAGATACTCTAGAGCTTCAGTTATCCCCATTCTATGATTTGGTGAAACAGAGGGGTATTTTTTTTCATATGGCGAAGAATCAACAAAAACAATATTTTCTGTAACTTCTGAGAGGGTTTTTATTTCTATGTCTGAAAATCTTCCTATTGCAATAACCCCATCTAACTGTGAATCTACAAATAAATAGTTGCCACTAGCATCCTTTCTGATTTTAATTATATTTATATTTTCAGATGAACAAGAACGCTCTACAGTAGTCATCAAATATAAATAATATGGATCATCAAGCATTTCGTCCTCACCGTACCAGTCTAAAATCCCAAATACAAGTTCATCTTTTTTTTCAGAGATTTTTCTTTCTCTTACTGTAATATATTCTAGATCTTCGGCAATTTTCAAAATTCTCATTCTTGTATCTTGCGATACCGACATGGATGTGTCACCATTTAACACCCTTGAAACAGTAGCAACGGATACGGATGCTTTTTTTGCTATCTCCATTAAAGTGGCCATAATTGTAATCCTCCTGCTTTATGTAAAATAAGTAGCACAATATTATTTTACCATATTTTTAATCCTTAATAGTACTAAATTCAATTCTATTAATATTATCTTACTTGTACGCTAAAAAAACAACAGAAATAATTTACTAAAATTTTAGTAAATTATTGTTGACATGTTTTAATTATTTTACTAAAATTATATCAAGGTTAATGAAAAATTTACCAAAAATTAAGGAGGAATTAGAAATGAAAAAAGTATTATCTCTTATGCTAGTAATTGCAATGGTAGTTTCCCTTACAGCTTGCGGTGGTAACTCAGAGTCTACTGCCTCAACTGATTCTACAGTAGCTTCAACTTCAAGTGCAGCAGCAGAATCATCAGCAGCTGCTCCAGTTGAGAAGTCAGGAAAGGTAACAGTATGGGCATGGGACCCAAACTTTAACATCCCTGTTATGAAAGCCGCTGCAGAAATATACAATAAAACTAACCCAAATGTTCAATTTGAAATATCAGATATCGCAAAAGCTGATGTTGAACAGAAATTACATACAAACCTAGCATCAGGTGTTGCTGAAGGACTTCCTGAAATAACACTTATTGAGGACTACAATGCTCAGCTCTACTTGCAGTCATATCCTGGTTCATTTGCAGACCTTACAGGTAAAATTAAATATGATGATTTTGCAAAATATAAGGTTGCCCTTATGACCCTAGATAGCAAGACTTATGGTGTTCCTTTTGATTCAGGCGTAACAGCATTCTTCTATAGATCAGATATTATGGAGCAGGCTGGTTTCAAGGCTGAGGATTTAAATAATATCACGTGGGATAAGTACATAGAAATTGGTAAGACTGTTAAAGCTAAAACTGGAAAAGATATGCTTGCATTTGACCCAACAGATGGCGGATCTATGAGAGTAATGATGCAATCTGCAGGTCAGTGGTACTATGACAATGACGGCAAACCTCAACTTACAAACGATGTTGTAAAAGAAGCAGCAGAGACATATAAGAAGCTTCTCGATGCAAAGATTGCAAAGCCAACTAAGGGTTGGACTGAGTGGGTCGCAGCATTTAATAAGGGTGAAGTTGCATCAGTTATAACCGGTTGTTGGATAATCGGCTCAATCAAAGCTGAAGCAAGCCAGTCCGGTAAATGGGCAGTTGCTAATACTCCGAAGCTTAACAATGCTAATTCAGTAAACTTCTCAAATCTTGGCGGTTCCAGCTGGTATGTATTAGAAAAATCAAAGAATAAGGAAGTTGCAATAGACTTCTTAAATACAGTATTTGGGGCAAACGTAGACTTCTATCAGGATATACTTACAAAGCAAGGTGCTATTGGATCATATATTCCAGCAGCAAATGGCTCAGCTTACTCAAGCCCAGATGAATTCTTCGGTGGACAGAAGGTATTTGCAGACCTAGCTTCTTGGATGCAGAAAATTCCTAGCGTAGACTACGGCCTATACACATATCAGGCTGACGCAGCAATTATGGGTCTTTCATCAGAAATAGCTTCTGGAAAAGATCTCGATGCAACATTAAAGAAGGCTGAAGATGCTCTCAAGCAACAAATCGGCAATTAATACCAACTTATAAGCTAGCTTTTTGGGGGAATAATACTATATTGCTTTCATAAGTATTATTCCCCTATTTATATCCATTATAAAAAGAATATATAAAAAGAGGTGGTTACATTGGCAGGCGGTAACAAGGTATTTATGAAATCTCAGAATAAATACGGATGGTTATTTATAGCTCCAGCTGTTATTTTATTGGGTGTATTTATGGTATATCCTATAATTAATTCCCTATATTTATCTACTACATCCACCAAAGGTATAGTATCTAAATTTGTAGGTTTTGATAATTATATAAAACTTTTAAGCGATCCAATTTTCTTACTAGCATTAAAAAATACTTTATTTTTGTTGGTCGTACAAGTTCCAATAATGCTTTGTCTAGCTCTACTTTTAGCTACTATCTTAAATGACAAGACACTTAAATACCGTGGTATTTTTAGAACCGCAATCTTTCTACCAGCAGTTACTTCACTAGTTGCGTATACTATATTGTTTAAAATGCTATTTGCTTATGATGGGATTATCAACACTGCTCTTATGAATATTCACTTAATTAGTGAACCTATACCTTGGCTGATGGATCCATTTTGGGCGAAGATAACACTTATCCTGTCAATGATTTGGAGATGGACTGGATATAATATGGTCTTCTACCTATCCGCTATGCAAAATATTTCTGACGATATTTACGAGGCAGCAGAAATAGATGGAGCATCAAAGATAAAGCAGTTTTTCTACATAACTATACCTTCACTTAAGCCAATTATTCTATTTACTGCTATAATGTCAACAATAGGTACCCTTCAGCTATTTGATGAACCTATGAATCTATCGCAGAGTGGTACAACAGCTTCAACCATTGGGCCGGACAATTCTTTATTAACCCTATCAATATACATATATAATATTTGCTTCAAGTATGCTCCTAACTTTGGATATGCATCAACAGTGTCCTATGTAATAGTATTTATTGTGGCTATATTAAGTCTAATACAATTTAAAGTGGCAGGTGATGAAAAATGAGGACAAAAAAAATTATTACGCGTACCCTAACTTATACCTTTTTATGTGTTTGTCTTATAATCTCAGTTTTCCCTTTCTATTGGATGATTGTTGGAATGACAAATTCACCAGTAGATGTAATCAAGGGCAAATTATTTTTTGGCAATCACTTGGTGTCCAATCTTAATGACCTATTAAACCAATACAATATTGGTTTAATAATCTTTAACTCGGCAAAGGTCTCTGTTCTATCGGTAATAGGAATACTTATAGTATCCTCTCTTGCCGCATATGGATTTGAAATGTATTACTCGAAAGCTAGAGAAAAAACTTATGAGTTCTTTCTTCTAACAATGATGATACCGTTTGCTGCGCTTATGATTCCCCTGTTTAAATTAATCGTAAAGATGAAGCTCTTAAATACTCATACTGGTATTATTGTGACAGCACTTGCATCGGTGTTCTTAATCTTCTTTTTCAGGCAGAGTTTTAAGTCCTTTCCATATGAAATAATACAGGCTGCAAGAGTTGATGGCGCTGGTGAGCTAAAGATTTTCCTGAGAATTTTTGTACCCTCAATGAAGTCAACCTATGCTGCTGCAGCTATATATGCCTTTATGGGAAGCTGGAATGCATACCTCTGGCCTTTGATTGTACTCCAAACAAATGAGCAAAAAACCCTTACATTGATGGTTTCATCAATGTCATCAGCCTATAACCCTCAGTATGGGGCAATGATGGCTGCCATTGTCATAACTACGCTACCAACATTAATCGTGTTCTTTTCCTTGCAGAAATACTTTGTACAGGGAATGCTCGGTTCTGTTAAACAATAAAATAAATTTTTACTTAACTAGGGAATAGGATGGTAAACTATGATAGAAAACATTAGCTTAAACAATAACTGGTATTATTCTAAAAATTACATAGTTGGTATGGAACATAACAACTTACTAAATAATTACGAATTAATAAATTTGCCTCATACAAACACCGAACTACCATTTAATTATTTTGATGAAACAAGCTTTCAGTTTGTGTCTTGCTACAAATATCCTTTACGCCTATCTCCCAAGTTAAAGGACAAAATCTTGCTAGTACATTTTGAAGGTGTAATGGCATATTCAAAAGTCTATATCAACAAAGTATTATTAGGCGAGCATTCAGGCGGTTATACTCCTTTCAAGGTAAGAATTGATGAATATTACGATTGGGATAGTAACGATAATCAGCTCACTGTGGTTGTTGACTCAAATGAGTTACCAAACATTCCACCTTTTGGTGGGCAAATTGATTATCTTACTTACGGAGGCATATATAGAGAGGTATTCCTTGAAGTATTTGAGAAGACATACATAAGTAATATAAAGATTGAAACAAATAAAGTACTTGAGAGTACAAAAGCTGTTAGTGTAACTATATTTGCAGAAAATCTCACAACAGAGCAATGTAGTTCCAACATTACTATTACTCTTTGTGATGGTAATAATATAGTACTATGCACACAAAATGCTACTCAAATGTTGTCGGTATCTGAAACTATATTCAATATTGAGCTTGACAATCTTTCGGATATTGAATTATGGGATATTGATAATCCAGTATTATACTCTATAAATGTAGAGTTATCTACTTCATTTGGTACAGATAATTATCAGCAAAAGTTTGGATTTAGAACTGCAGAGTTCAGACCCGATGGTTTTTTCCTGAATGGTAAGCCCCTTAAGATTCGCGGCCTAAATAGGCACCAAGCCTTCCCTTATGTTGGGTATGCTATGCCTAAGAGAGTTCAACAAAAAGACGCAGATATATTAAAGTTTGAGTTGAATTTAAATACTGTTCGTACTTCACACTATCCTCAATCCAGACATTTTTTGGACAGGTGTGATGAAATCGGTCTGCTTGTATTTGAAGAAATTCCCGGCTGGCAGCACATAGGAAATGAAGAGTGGAAGGAGCTGTCCTTATATCATGTAAAAGAGATGATAATAAGAGACTGGAACCATCCATCAATAATAATATGGGGTGTAAGGATTAATGAATCCTTAGATGATGATCCATTTTATACAGCTACAAACAAAATTGCACATTCTCTTGATACAACAAGGCAAACAGGTGGTGTTCGTTATATCAAAAACAGTAATCTTTTAGAAGATGTTTATACCTTCAATGACTTTAATGAAGAGTATGTTATTAGTCCATTAAGAGAACAGCAGGAGATTACAGGCCTTGATCATAAGGTTCCTTATCTCGTGACAGAGTTTAATGGCCATATGTACCCAACAAAGCGGTTTGACCAAGAAGAACGTCAGATGGAGCATGCCTTAAGGCATATGAGAATTCAAAATGCATATTACAGAGATAATAGCATTTCGGGTGGAATTGGATGGTGTGCTTTTGATTACAATACCCATAGAGATTTTGGATCAGGTGATAAAATCTGTTACCATGGTGTTATGGATATGTTCAGATTACCCAAATTTGCTGCGTACTCGTACTCTTCACAATGTTCACCAGATATAAAACCTGTATTAGAGCCGGTAACATATTGGGCAAGGGGTGAAAGAAGTATCGGTGGCATTATTCCATTAGTAATAATGACTAACTGCGACTATGTCGACGTGAAATTTGGTCAAAATGAACCTATCAGAGGATTAAAGCCCAACCGCAAACAATTTGAGGCTGTTCCGTATGCACCTATAATAGTGGATTTCTCAACCATTACGCCAGAACAAGTAGGTGCTTGGGGAATGATTTGGCACGATGTAACCTTCTACGGGTATTATAAAAATCAAGTAGTTGTTACAAAGAAATTCACAAACAATCCTGTTCCAACAGAGCTTGTGCTTACTCCAGATTGTACTAACCTCGATAGTTCCCAAAAGGATGCTACCAGAGTAGTAGTAAAAGTAACCGATCAAGTTGGAAACCTAATGCCATTCTTTAATGAGGTTTTCTCTATTGAGGTTAGCGGCTGTGGCAGACTAATAGGGCCAAATAGCTTAGCCGCGATGGGAGGTAGCTTCGCATTCTGGGTAGAAACAAACAATGAGGTCGGCACTATAAATATAAGTGTTAAGTGTTCAATAGGTAAAAAAGATATTGCTATTTCTGTTGAGTAACCACCTCAACATAATCTGGGACGGATTTATTATCCGTCCCCTTTTTTTCATGGTACTGTAAGCAGCTACTTCTTTTTAGAACATAGGCTTTATTACTATATTGTTCAGAGCAACATTACCTTGTCTCATAACTATATCAGCTATGTTTGCTGCATCTGTCTTTGAGATTGCAGGAGTCTTAACTATTACATCAACTGTCCCATCATCACCGAAAAGTGCTACTACATCGCTATAACCCTTTTCCTTGATTAATGTTTCAATTCTCATTTCTTTTTGTGAGGTTTCAACTATCTTCATCATTTTCTCGTATGCCTTTGACTTTGCATCCTTTGATGCAAGCTGGTCTTCAGCCACACCCTTCATTGTTTCGATGTCTTTACCTCTTACTACTTCCCTATCCATCTTAGCTTGTGCAAAAAAGCTATTAGCCTCTTTTGATGCTACGGCAGTCTTAGCATCTGAGCTGGCTGACTTTGTATCCGCAACCCCAGTAGTTGCATCAGCTGTGACCTTAGTATCAGCGTTAGCTGTCTGTGTATCGCCCTGAGCTGTTGTTGCATCAGTTGATAACTCCTGATTGTCTACGTATACTGCATCACCAATCTGTGTAGCATCTCCCTCGCTAAATTGCGAACTCTTGTTGTAGCTATACTGCAGATAGCCTGCCACCACAAGCATTAGCACCAATGATAATACAATGATCTGTTTTCTCTTTAAGAATTTCATTTGAATGACCCTCCTATCAAAAAATATTTATGCTCCAGAAAAACGTTTTTTACCTTCTGGACTACTGCTAATCTCAAGATTATGTATATTCTTCTGCTTGTCACTTTATTTCTGTTTTTCAAAATTTTTTACTTATTGTTTCTTTTAAAAACCTGCACCTTATGCGCAGGTAAGTCCAGAAGCGCTGTGGCTGCGTTTATAAGATTACTCTTAACTTCAATATCTGATGCACCTTCAGCAACAATCACTACGCCCTTTACTTGAGGAGAAAGCTCTTTGGTCACAAATGGTCTTTTTGTTCCCCCGCTTTCCTCATAGATAACCTGTTTTTGCTTGTCTGTTTGTTTTATGCTCCTCGATCCTCCTTCCTTATCCTTTTCCTGTGTATCGCTATCAGTTGTTTTTTCATCCATAGCGGGCACAGATTCTTTACTTGAATAGTAGGTAATAAATGTGTCTACTTTACCAGCACCATCTATTTTGGATAGAATATCAGAAACACTTTGTTCTAGCTCACGGTCTTCGTTTTGAACCTGCTTTGATACTGCTGCACTCTGCTGAGTATTGTCTCCCTGAGTCAAAGCGGCACTATCTGTACTTGCTGGTTTTAAAAAGAACTCACTTGCTCCTATTAGTAGTATTGCAGCAAGAGCGGCTACAACAGCAGTATTTTTAATAATGGTCTTTGCTGATAGCTTACGGAATTTTTCCTTGCACTTTTCAATCAGTTTTTTTAAGATAGCCATATTCTTTCCCTCCTACTTTATGAAAAATTTACAACTATATTTTTAGTATCTATTTGAAATGTTTTATTAATGTTCTCTTTCACAGAATCCTGTAGCTTTTGTTCTCCAAAATCAACTACTGCTTTTTTGCTTTCCTTTTTTATGCTAATATCTACTTTGTTTACTACAATTACCGGTTTAATAGACTTTGTATTTTCTGATTTCTCTCCTTTTTTTATGGTAATATACACCTTTTGTATCTCACCAAAGGATTCAGATTCATTATTTTCGTTTATATCTACACTCACCGTTGCTTGTTCTATTCCATCCATGTTATCAAGCTGACTACTTATATTCTCACATACCCTTTTCTTGTATACCTCTGTAATCTGGCTCATTTGGGTTTTCCCCATATACTTACTACTATTCTCTATCTCTTTTTTATCCAAATAACTGCTTTCTCGAAGGGCAATGCCTGCTATATTGATATCAGATGTTTTAAGGGACAAAAAAGGATTTATTATAGCAATGATGAGGATAAAACCCGTAATAAGGTTAATAATCTTTTTTGTTTTGCCATTTGGTATCAGCATTTCAAACAAAACAATGATTATTGATACGGTTACAATATTAATGACCCAGGAACTTAAAAAGCTCAGCATATTCATCCCTCTATCTATATCAAAATTCATCAACTTACCAAATAAATAATCTATATAATCTACTAAATTAATAATTCACTATAATCTGCAAATTAATAATTCATTATAATCTGCAAATTAATAATTCATTACAGCCTACCAAATGAACAACTGTGACTATCTAATCATTGCTGATAAGTTGGTGGTGTTTATTACAACGGTTATTGCTATCAAAAACATTACAGCAATGGCGGCAGTAAGCCCAAGTATGTATGTCAGTGATGATGCCATATCACTGAGACAATTGGTAATTTTTTTGTCCGATATCGGCTCTACTATTGCACTAGTGAGCTTGTACAAGATAATCAATGCAAGAATTTTTAGTAAAGGTGCAAGGCATATCAGTATAACGCCTATCATGGCTACTATGCCCGAAGCATTTTTAATAACAAGTGTGCAGCCCACCACGGTTTCAGCGGCATCTGCTAAGTATTTTCCTACTACAGGAATAAAAGTACCTAGAGCATATTTTGCAGTTTTGCTAGTTACTCCATCCACCACAGCTCCCATAGATCCTTGTATGGATACGATTCCAATAAAAACTGTAAGTATAAGTCCCAATCCCCAAGTGCAAATTTGCTTAATAAAGCCTGAAAGCTTTGTCAATTGGAGCTTGTCAGATATATTGTTTACAATATTCAGCACTGTCACCAAAAATACTAGAGGTATGAAGAAATTCTTGATAAGGGTAGCACTGATTTCAACCAACACAATAAGCAAAGGCTGTATAATACCTGCTGATGAAAAGTTGCCTGTTGAAACCAATAATGATATTAGCAAAGGAATTATTGCGTGCATGAAGGAAACCATATTGTCTATAATGGACATACACATCTTCATCGCTGTGCTAAAACTAACCATGAGCACTGATACAATTACAATGTAGCAAACGAAGAAAGCAAGCTCACCCACACTCTCACTCAAAAAAGAGTTTTGAAGATTTTTGAGAATAGCACAAAGGATTGCGAGGATAATAATCTTTACTAGAACATCTACATTTAGAAAAACTTCACTTAACAGGTATCTCACTGTTCTGTTCAGCATATCGGCAATACTAAACTTAAAATCCCCTTTTGCTGCTTGTGTTAATATCTTCTCAGGGTCAAAATCGGGGAATATTTTATTTGAATCCTGCGAGTAATACTTCTTGACGTTATTGATAATATCTCTTGAATCAGAGGCCTGCAGCTGTTGTTCTATTATTTTCTCCGTTTGATTTTCCTGATTCTTGCTGTCCTTTTCAGAAGCCCCGTCATCTTCAGGATTACTGATTTTTTGAGAAGTCCCATTTTCAGAAATGCTGATTTCTTGATAAGCACCGTCATTTTCAGAAATACCACTTTTTTCAGAAATACTCTCCTTATCAGTATTTGCAAGAACACAACCCGTTGAAAGACAAATCTGCAGTAAAATGACAAATGAAATTATGATTAATTTTTTCCTTTTAGTATTCCTCATGTGCCATTTATCCTTCCTTTTGTACTTTAGTTAATGCCATTTAATGCTGAGTCATCAGTTTAACAACCATCTCCAAAAGTGAGCTAATGATTGGTACTGATAGAATCATGATTGTAACCTTTCCGGCTAACTCAATCTTTGATGCTATTGAGGATTCACCGGCATCCTTGCATACCTCTGCCCCAAATTCAGCAATATACGCAATACCGACAATCTTCAGAAGTATAGTTATATATGTAAAATCTATATCTGCCTTTTTGCTAAAATCTTCTATAAACTCAATTACTACGGACAACTTTACTGCCACAACCAAAAAAATGATAATGCCCGTTATTATATTTACCTGCAAGGCTATTTCCGGTCTCTGTGCCTTTATTGTTGCGGATAGTATAACCGCAATTATGCCGATACAGACAATCTGAAGTATATCCATGCTATATCACCCCATTATCTGTAGTTTAGAAATGAAACATAGTCTTTACAGTGTCAAATAACATGGCTATTTCCTTTGATACCATAAGCAGAACTACAATTATTCCAGCTAAAGTTGTCATCATAGCCTGCTCTTCCCTGCCCGACCTAATTAACACTTGATTTAGTACAGCAACCAAAATTCCTATTGCAGCTATTTTAAAAATCAGATCAACCCCCATAATTGTCCCTCCTAAAAGATTAAGCTAGCTCACAAAACCGTTTTAATTTACATTAGTAACATCTGCTAAAACAGAATAACAATCACTGCCATACCACCTAATACACCCAGACTTTTATACATTCTTTCATTTTTCTTTCTCATATCCTCTGCTTTTTGTTGCTGCAATTTAAGTTGGGCTGATGCCAGTCTGATATTATTGATTTGTCCATATGTATCTGAGCTTCCAAGCATCTTGCCAAATGAAATCAAGATTGAGATATCCTCTGACTTAAGCCCCAATTGATGAGCATTCTGCTTTATGGATTTTTCCCAGGCTTCGCTCGCCTGTGTTCCCAATACACCTAAATTTTCAGCTGCTGTCGTAAAAACAACAGAAGACTGAGTATTTATTGCTGCGGCTATTCTAACAAATGCATCCTGTAGGAGATTTGACATAAAACTTATTTCATTTTCAAGCATTTGTAATGCTGCCTGAAGCTCTCGTAACACTACTGGACGTTTTGCACAATCCCTGGCAAGAGTAAAACCAATAGTAGCGCAAGAAAAAAGTATGATAGCAGAAGCTATTAATTTTAGAATCAACATATTTTAACTCCCTCTCTTGTACAAGACTCTCATGCCTCCATCACACACCTCTTCTAGTGTGCCCGGTCCATTTGCTGAGCTCAGAACCAGGAATCTTTCGAATATGCCACTTTTTATTATCTGTAATAGTTCATCTCTCATTTTTAGCTCAGAGATATTATAACCGTGTGCTGTAGTTATAATTTTTACACCTGAATTGAGAACTTTCAGTATTGCATCCTTATCTCCCTGTACTCCTATTTCATCGGTTACTATGGCTAGTGGCGACATGCTTCTGAGCAGCATTTCCATTCCAATGCTTTTAGGGCAACCATCTAGTACATCCGTTCTCATCCCAACATCATTCTGAGGGATACCCCTGTTGCATGCAGCAATTTCAGAGCGCTCATCCACCACTCCGATTTTTATCCCCTTAAAATCCAGCTCAGTACTACCATTACTCAGCAGCCGGCAAAGATCCCTCAAAACGGTTGTTTTGCCACATTGAGGAGGACCTACAATAAGAGTGTTATAGACATCCCCCGACCCATTTATAATGTATTTAAACACCGGCAGAGCACAGCCTGTGACCTCCTTTGCTATACGTATATTGAGGCCGTTAAATTCCTTTATATTTTTAATCTTATTCTCAGCTACTACAACCTTTCCGCTCAAGCCCACTCTATGTCCGCCCTTTATTGTGAGGTAGCCTGAAGTAATCTCATCCTGATAAGCGTATATGGAATTCTCACTCATGAGCTCAATTACTCTGAATACATCCTGTTGAGTTACTTCATATGCTTCAAAAAATTTTTTTGAAATACGCCCATCGGCTGTAACAAACCAATCAGCAGCACTGCAAGATACCATAAGAGGTTTTTGTGCTCTTAGCCTTATTTCTTCTAGTTTGTCCTTGTTTTCCTGACACATTTTACTAAAGATTAGTCTTAGGGATTGTCCTAGATATGGAAGGATTTCTTCATCTATTGACTTCATATGTACTCCACCCCGTTCTCATTAGAATAAATCTTTATATATAGATATTGGGCTTTGTCCACATTTATGACAAAATAGAAATAAAAAAGAAGTTATTATTAAAATAACTTCTTAAAAAGTTTGATTATTTAATTTATCAAAGATAATAAATTGATTTATCCTAGAATGATTATTTGACTCTTATCGTATAGAAACCTTTCTATTAAGCAATCTGCCATTCAAGTAGAATCCTACACAAGCCATTATAATTACAAATATATAACCTCCCAAGCCAACAACGACCTGATTAGTCAGTGTACCCTTAAAGCTATCAATCATATAAGCTACCATATTAGTTGTTCCAAGCTTAACCCCCATATCACTAATTGTAATGGAGATGGGAGCAAGTATTGCGAAAATACTATTAAGTATACTGCCTGCTATATAAACTACAATAAAGATCACAAACGCTCCTGCAGCACCCATATTTGAGAAAGGCCTTACATTTGATAAGGTAATTGAGAAGAAAATTTGACATATAAGCCACACAGTGCTTAATAACAGAATTGGAATAAGACCTAATACAAATTTGTCCAAATTGTACTTTGAAATTTCCCCCCATATTTCTTTTAGCAAAGAAGTATCTACAACTCCCAAGTAATAAAGCCCTAAAAGTAATGCTGCAACTGCTGCAATCCCAGCTAAAATCATCCATACTACAGATGTAACTGCTTTTGATATAAGTAGCTGTTGAGGTTTAACTGGCAGAGTAAACATCAAATACCCTTCATTTCCAAACATATTCTTATAATACCTGATAATTATCATTACCAGTGTTACAACAGGTAATGCAATAGAAGCTATTATTAATAATACCGATGATGTGACATTAAAAAATGAAATCTTACTAAAATAGGATATTGTTGAAATAATTCCAAGCAGAAAAACAACTGCAAACAGAATTGAAAAGCTTCTCATGGTATCTTTTATTTCATACTTAAACAATTTACTTAACATTTGAAAACCTCCTCAAAAAGAGACTCAACTGATTTACCAGTATTTTCTCTAATATTGTCAACCGAATCATCAACTAATACATTGCTTTGCCCTATCATTATTACTCTGTCAAATATTCTCTCAACATCATGGATGAGATGTGTTGATAAAAGAACAACTGCATCATCACTATAGTTATTCAGAATTATGTCAAGCATTGCCTTCCTGGATGCAGGGTCTAATCCACCTAAAGGTTCATCTAATAGGTATACCTTTGCTCGTCTGGACATAACCAGAATAAGTTGTACTTTTTCCTGCATACCCTTTGACATGCTTTTTATGGGCTGATTAAGGTCCAATTTGAATTGCTCCAGCATTTTTTCTGCTTTCTTCCTATCAAAATCTGCATAAAAGTCCTCAAAGAAGTTAATTGCATCCTTCGGCTTTTTATAATCGCTAAGATAGGTCTTCTCAGGTAAGTAGGAGACTATACTTTTGGTATATTGCCCCGGTGCCTGATTATCAATGGTCACTGTTCCCTCGTAGTCATTGATAAGTCCTGCAATTGTTTTTATCAGTGTGGTTTTTCCACAACCATTTGGTCCTAGTAGACCTACTATTGTACCAGATTTAATCTCTAAGTTAATATTGTTTAGCGCAACTTTCTTTGAATAACTCTTATTGAGCCCAGTTATCTTAATCATTTATTGTCCTTCCTTTCCTTTAACCTTTTTTCAAGTAATTGTTCAATTTCATTAGTTGTGTAACCAAGCTTCTCCATACTAATGAAATAATTATCTGTATACTCGTCTCCGAGCTCATCACGAGCCCTATCAATCTCATTCTTTTCAGAAGAAACAAATCTCCCCGATGTTCTCTCGGTGTATAGCAGCCCCTCTCTTTCTAATTCCGAAAGGGCTCTCTGCATTGTATTTGGATTTACAGAAAACTCAACAGCCAGTTCTCTCACTGAATTTAGTCTCTGCCCCGGTTCCCATACCCCAGAAATAATTTTTAACTTAAGTTCATCCATTATCTGAATATAAATTGGCACATTTGATAAGTACTCATTTCCCAAAACTAATCACCTCTTTTCCATTACAATAACTCCTTCAAAACTGTATTAATGTATTACTGTATTAATCACTTAATACAATAATACATCACTTTTTCCCAATAGTCAATATATTTGCAAGAAAATTTACTTCGCAAATCCGTTCAGTGCTTATTTTACTATTTTATCTTGCTCAGTATATTTTCTTGTTCGCTAGTGAACCCTAGGTTCCCTTCGACGAAACATTTCATGTTTCTGAGCACCCTCCTGAAACCGGAAAGGGGAATCCCCTTTTCAATCCCCGAATATAGAAATTTATTCTTCTAAGGATTTTCTAGTGTAAGCATTCAATCTCAGCATTACCAACACTTCTGTAACACTCTAAAACTTATAAATTCCTATATTCTAAAAAAATAAAAAGGCTATGGTTTATTAAACCACAACCTTTTTCATTTTAATGATAACTCTTACTTATCGTCGTCTTCGCATCCACAGCCGCAACCGCAACCTTCATCGCAGTCACAATCCCAGTCTACGGCGATTTTCTTATGGCAATGAGGACACTCGATAGCTTCTGCATCTTCGTCCAACATCTCTATGTCTACCTCAATAGCCTCTCCGCAGTATGGGCATTCAACTTCTTCAAACTCAATACCATCTTCATCTTCAAAATCTTCATCATAAATAAGCTTTTCAATGTCAGCTAGGTCCTCGTCTATTGCATCAACCTGCTGGCTCATTTCATCCTGAATTTCTTCTTGGTCTGCAAGTGCTAGAGCAACATCCTCCAATACGTCAATTATTGCAGTAAGTAGCTTACCCTCATTGGTTGAGTCATCAACCTTCATACCTTCTGCCAAGCCTTTAATATAGGCTACGCGTTCACTAATATAGCTCATGTTAAATCCTCCTTTTGTACCATCATGGTCAAAATATTTTATTTTACTCTTTCCATGTATTCACCAGTTCTAGTATCTATTCTAATCTTATCACCTTTATCTACAAAAAGTGGAACCTTTATTACTGCTCCTGTTTCAACTGTTGCTGGCTTTGTAGCACCAGTTGCAGTATCACCCTTGAAACCTGGATCTGTCTCAACAACTTCCAATTCAACAAATGTTGGAGGTTCTATGCCAAAAACGTTTCCTTTATGTGAAAGAATTCTAACTGTTTCATTTTCCTTAACTAAAGCAAGTGCATCTCCAACTGTATCCTTGCTTATCGGCATTTGTTCGAAAGTTTCAACATCCATGAAATGAAACAAATCCCCATCATTGTAAAGGTACTGCATATCCTTTCTTTCAATGTGAGCCTTTGGCATTTTGTCCGTAGGGTTGAAAGTTCTTTCAACGGTAGCACCTGTAACTACATTCTTGAGCTTTGTTCTTACGAATGCAGCCCCTTTACCTGGCTTAACGTGTTGAAATTCAACTACCTGAAAGATATTTCCGTCATATTCAAACGTTACACCATTCCTAAAATCACCAGCAACTATCATATTTTACCTCCATAAATAAAATCTATTCTTATACAATTAAAGAACATAAAAAATAAAACATTACATGCGTCCTAAATAATATTAAAATATAATTATACATTAGGCAAGAAAAATTTTCAACAATGTCTAAAATCATATAATTCTGTACACTAAAATTTTCATGGTTTCAAACACATTAAATCAAGCCCAAACTTATTATTTGTCATTAAGTAAAAATTATATCTATTATATAATAATAATATGCTTTGACGATTTAGTTAAAGTTAACGGCTTACTATTATTAATAATTATTATATCCTCTATTCTTACTCCACCTAATCCTTCTACATAAATACCTGGTTCTATAGTGACAGCCATATTGTTCTCTACGAGATTTTCAGCAGCGAAAGATAGTCTGGGGTATTCATGAACTTCTAGTCCAACACCGTGGCCTAGACCATGCCCGAATTTGCCTTCATAGCCCGAACCATATATAATATCCCTTGCAATTTTGTCCACCTGCTTTCCTGTCAAACCAGCGACTGCACCTGCTGATGATTCCATTTGCGCCTTGAGGACAGTATTATATATTTTAAGCATTTCAGAACTTGGCTGACCCAAAAAAACCGTTCTGGTCATATCTGAACAGTAATTTGAATAAGTTGCTCCAAAATCTATGGTAATAGGGTCTCCAAGTTCTAGCTTTTTGTCAGAAGCAATGCCATGAGGCATTGATGATCTTAGTCCTGAAGCCACTATAGCATCAAAGGAGCCTCCTGATGCACCTAGTTTCCTCATTTTATATTCAAGCTCTGCAGCTACATCCAGCTCGGTAATTCCGGGCTTTATAATGCCAATAACGTGTTGAAATGCAGCGTCTGCAATTTCAACAGCCTTATTTATCAGTGCAATTTCTTCCTCATCCTTTATTGCTCTGAGCGATTCTACCATACTTCCAATACCGATAAGTTCTACATTAATCCAGGCCTTTTTGTAGGAACTATATGTTGCATAATTTACATTTTCGTCTTCAAATCCGAGCCTCTGTATTTTTTCCTTGGTTAAGAGCTCTTTAATAGTATCTACAAGGCTCTTTTTGTACTCTACTATCTCAAATTGAGGAGCTTGCATAGCAGCTTGTTCAACATATCTGAAGTCTGTTAATAGATATGCCTTATCGTTGGTAATAAGCAAGAATGCTGAAGTGCCGGTGAACCCGGAAACATATAGATAATTCTCCCTTTTTGTAATAAACACCGCATCCAGGTTATTTCCCTTTATTTTTGTTCTAACTGCTTCTAATCTGTTATTTAAAATCTCGTTGCTAAACATTACTGCCTCCCAAATCTTTAATGAACTACTTGTTCCACTACATTTCAGCAGCAGCTTGGAGCGCCAATAAATAGCTGTTCTTGCCAAAACCGCATATCTGGCCTTTGCAAACGGCTGCTATTACTGACTTATGCCGAAACTCTTCTCTTGCATGAATATTAGAAAGATGTATTTCGATAGTAGGTATTTCACATGCTGAAATTGCATCCCTAATAGCAATGCTATAGTGAGTATATGCACCAGCATTAATGATTATTGTCTCATAAACACCTCGTGCAGCATGAATTTTTTCAATAATCTCTCCTTCATGGTTTGATTGTACAAAATCTGTTTCAAGCCCAAGCTGCATGGACTTGACCTCCACTGCCTTTGCTATATCCAACAGTGTTTCACTCCCGTATATAGTCGGCTCTCTAGTTCCCAATAAATTCAGGTTGGGACCATTAATAATCAAAATCTTTTTCATTTTAACACCCCTCATTTTGCTTGCCTACAAAGAAAGCTTAATTACAATTTACCTTAAATAATGCTCTTTGAATATAGTTCTCTTTAAACTCAACCTAACTTATTCAGAAAGTCGTTATAAATCCTTTTAAAGGTCAATGCATCCTCTGCCATCATACCTCTAGATTCACAGATAATGACGGGCTCCATTTTTCTCTTGACCAATATTGGTGCAAAATGAGAAAATTCCGGGCCAAACTGAGTGTCTGCATATGTCCAGTGCTTCTTTTCTCCACCCTTTGAGAATTCAATCCTGCTAAAATGAATGTGCAACACTTTCGCTCTCTCTTTACCCAACTCATTTTCTACTATATCCATGACAGCCGCAAAATCCTCTTCACTGTTGAGAATTCCCAGACCACGGGCATGAACATGCCCCAAATCCACACAAGGGATAAGTCTTTCATCTATTTTGCACATCTCTATAATTTCTTCTAGTGTTCCAAGCTGATTGTGCTTACCCAAAACCTCAGGACATAAGGTAATATCCCCATATCCCGATTCATCAGCAATTTTAACTGTATCGGTCAACACCCCAATAGCCGTCTGAAGTGCCCACTTTCTGTCCACCTTACTACATGACCCTGTATGGATAACTATTCTTTTTGCACCCATCCACTTCGCGACTCTAAGGGTATCCATCACATATTTAATAGAATTTGCTCTCTTCTGCTCATCCTCGCTTGACATGCTTATATAATATGGAGCATGAATACTCAAGAAAATACCATTCTCAGAAGCCTGCTGACCAATTTCTTTTGCAGTTGCTTCTCCAATCTTCACTCCCTTTGAGCAGGAATACTCATATGCCTCCAGACCCATTCCTTTTAGCCATGCTGGCATTTGAGCAGATGACTTATACCCCTGTTCATAGAAGCTTTCCGAATTGCCTGATGGTCCAAACCGAATCATAGTTTACTCTCCACACTTGTTCAAATTAGTTTTTATACTATACTTATATAAATCTTCTTTATTACTGTAGCTTTATCGTTGTATTATTAAATGGCCTCTTATTTAATACTTCTGCTACTATTGTGTTCATTTCTGCAAATAGTATTATTGTGCACACTTCTCCAATTAGCATTAATAAATCGCTTCTAAGTTAATACTTCCCCTGCTATTGTGCGCACTTTTCTAAAAATAATTTCATAGCTTTGTAGCACATATAGACATC
>JAEYTP010000077.1 GCA_023433945.1 Bacillota bacterium
GATATCTTAGTTTTTCATAATCTATCCAGAGAGCCCAATGTGCACATATCCCAAATCAACATAAAAATGTAAGTTCATAGTTAACCCAATAAAAGATACACCATTTTTACAGCTTATATTGGCTATGGATGCCCACAAATAACTCATGTAACTTACCCTTCCATGTCTCACTAGGTCAGTGCCCTAAATTCCTTCGTTCTGTCTGCATGAGGTGGGTGCCGGATATGCTTTCTTACCGGGTCAATGCCCTAACGGAGTGTATTATTTCCAGCCTATCCCTGCTCTCTGTTTTCAATGTTCAAAACTGCATTATTGCTAAACATTTGATATTAATCCTGACTTCCTTTCTACGGTGCATCATCCATATTTAGATTCAGTCAGTTCATCGCTCTCATTCCTGCTTTATCATAAATACATTTTTTAAAAATCTCTACGACATCTTAACACTGCTCGTTTTTACATGTGCTAAAATACTGTTTTGAATGCAAGATTTACAAATCAACAATAGAGGTACTTGACCTTGTTTTCAAACAAACAAACGGTAATTATGCCGCTACCTTATCCGTTCTTTTAATGTCATTCATTAGCTTATTTCCATCATATGATACCTTCTTTGTCAGCATAGCAAAGATTATTCTAATTAGCTTACAACAAAGTGATATCAGTGATTGTTTTTTCTTAAGCGGATTATCTTTTCTTGTGGTGTAATACAAATGTAGTTCTTTAAATTCCGGGTTTTTTGCCACCATCGGCATTGTCACCCGAAATAATACTGCCCGAAGTCGTTTTCTGCCTCGTTTACTGATTGTGGTCTGACCTTTGTGCTTACCAGAGCTATTTTCTATCAGGCTCAGACCTGCATATTTCTGTATTTGTCTGGCATCTTCAAATCGGCTTATATCACCTATTTCAGAAATAATACTTGCTGCCGACACTAATCCAATCCCTCTGATTTCAAGGACCTCTTTTGCTCCTGGAATCTGCTTTAATAACTCTTCCATTTCTGCTTTGATTTCTTCCAACTGCATCATGTACATTTTGTACTCTCTCAGAAGATATTTAAGCTCTTTTACTGCCATTCTCAAGCCCTCTGTACATCCAACAGAAGCTTGTGCGGTCTCATAAAGCTTGCTTGCACGCTTTATGCCTATGCCTTGCTTAATTTCCTTTTTCCATGTCTCCAGCACCTTGGCTTCACCAAGTTCCACTATCATCGACGGTAACGGAAATGAACTTAACGTTATCATTGCTGCCTTACCCTCCCAGTCCCCAAAAACCGTTGTGAATTCCGGAAAGTAAATGTCGAGCCATTGTGTTATCTTGTTTTGCACAACACTTTTGCAACCAATTACATGGTCATACATTTTGACCACATTACGCAGTTCAGCATAAATACCAGTTGCTACGTATGTTTCAGAAAATCTGCCGTCTATTACAAGCATTGCAATGGTTTTCGGATCTTTTCTGTCGTTCTTTGTCTGGCTGTTGTCATCAAGCTCCTTACTTCGCCTAACATGAAACGGATTTACCATTACATACTTTAAATCATTGTTCCTGCAGTATTCTGCAAAGTTAAACCAATAATGACCTGTTGGCTCAAAGCCAATAATAACATTATCTAATTTGTGCTTACTCATTACTGCTCTGATCCATTCTCTAAAGGAATCAAACCCACCTAATGAATTCCTGAATGATATCACCTTATCAAGCTCTATCCTCCTGAAATTGAATACTCTTGCGTAATGAATTTCTTTTGCAATGTCAATTCCGACCACCAATGTCTTTTCTGTTACTTGAAGTATCTTTTCATTTTGTTTATAATTCATATTAGTTGCCTCCTGTAGTTTTGATTAGTGCTTTAACTTGGGCGTTTCCGCACTATCAATATTCTACTTGGAGGCACTTAATTTTTCAAATTTCATTAAACTTTATTACAGGAATGCTTCCTCTTCTTAAAAAATATCTTTATTATACTTTAACATGCTGCTTATCTCTTGCTATTTCTTTTCTATCAGGTGCAAGGGGTGGTTGTTCTAACCACTTATTCTTAACCATTATGTCAAACCAGTTATTTACTACTGCTATATTTTTTAATATAACCTTTTCATAAGTCATTATGAGGTCTGCTCTCATAGACGATGCAAGACCAGCTCCGTGGTACACTTGACCAACTTGATACAAAAGTCCTATGTGATATAACATAAGTTTATCGGAAAAAGGAGCTGTTTGAGATGTTGTTATTTCTGTTTCAAAGGATGACGGAGATGGTAGATTATCATTCTGTAAAACTTTGCTTAATATCTGTATTTGGTTATCAGCTGTATATTGACTATCTTCCAAAAATTTTCTAACCTCTTTGGATTGGACTACCTGACTAAAAGCTATGGAAAGGGTTTTAGCCATAATATTCTTTTTAATGTTAAATGAGAGATTTACAATTTCTGTAGCAGATAGAGTTCTATTTGTTTTTAATAAACCACTTGCAAAATCTTTACTATCTATAAACTCAACACTATCATCTGGATAGAAGAGTGGATCTCTTTGAATTTTACCCTTTTCAAGCAATAATTCAATAGTTTGATGAAATATTCTTTTTCCGTCATTATCGAAGGAATCATACATCTGCCGTAAATCTCTCCGGGTTGAAGCACTTAACGAGGTTATATGTGCTAGTAAACCGTGCAAAGTCATTATATGCAAGTAGTGTAAACAGAATATATCTGTGAACAGCCTAGGAGCTTCCATATTAATGTCAGAATCCGTAAACCCTAAAGGTACAGGGAATCCATCTTTCTTTATAAACTGAGAAACTTCCTGTTTTTGTTTTTCAAATATATTAATAGCATCTTTAAAAACTTTCTTGATTGATTTATCTTCAATAATTGAATACATATATCTGTTTACACAGTCTGTCATTGTACCATATACATATTC
>JAEYTP010000076.1 GCA_023433945.1 Bacillota bacterium
AGCACAAGCACTTTTTGTACCATCGTTCCTTTTGCTTATCGGTTAAGTTAAGTTTACTTTGATTATCTTTGAGAATTTGGTCAATTTCATCCTCGCTCAATTTAATATAGTTTTGGACCGACTTCACTTTTGCTGTTGCAGAAATTTTGCCGGTTCCCTTCTCCATAAAGTATAGGGTCTCACCTTCAAAAACTCTACTATGAGGGATTTTTCGTCCAGCAGCTCCACGCACCACCATTGTTTTTGTACCATTCATAATCTTATCAAGAACACGTTCTCCTGATTTGCCAACGTTATCACAATATACCAAGTGCACCATTTTGTTTTTCTCCTTTAGTAAAAATTATCTACAATCTATTTGTCTATTTTAATCTCCTTGTGATAAAATACTAATGTCAATTTATCGTTTACCTTTTCAGTTTTTCCTGTAAATATGTACCCTAGCTTTTCATAAACATGCCGATTGCTTGGCATATCTTCAAGTGTTTCTAATGACCATGTTCTAGCTTCAGAAAATAATGCTTCAGCTTGCTTTATTGCAGTTTGGCCAATGCCCATTCCTTGATATTGTGGCAGGATATTGATTACATGTAGTTTGTAGTTGCCATTATCATCTAGTTTTGTTAGACATATCGAGCCTACCCAATTATTGTTTGCTATAATTTTATAGAAATTTTCATTCTCAATCTGCCACTTAATAGTATCTAAACTTACCATTGCGGGGCTCATATCAAAATCCTGATAGCGTTCAAGGTGAGGAGTGAAACAAATCTTCTGAATTTCCAGCAATTTTTCTGCATCAATGAGTCCAGCCCTATCTAAACTAACTTTTATATTAACAGCATTGACCATTTTTCAAACTCCCTTCTTACTTAATAAAGTAAATTATTTAAAGTTTATGTGCTCCTCTGAAAATAGAACTTCTAAATGGTCTTTATTTGTTTTTCATAAAGTCCTTATACATCAAGCTTGGCTGTATATCGGTATTATTTTGGTACTTCCCACTTGAGTACTTCTCATAATCTCCATCAATGGTGTGGTAATAAATTTGGCATATCTCCACATTGGGATAAATTTTAATAGGTTGGATACAAAAAATTTCAAGTGTCCAATATCCTGAAAATCCAACATCTCCAAAACCTGCTGTTACATGAATGAATAATCCAAGCCTACCTGTTGATGACCTTCCCTCTAGCATCGGAACATAATTCTCAGTCTTAGTAAACTCAACAGTTCTTCCTAGATATAATGTACCAGGTTCCAAAACTAAGCCGTCTTCAGGAATACTAATCTTTTTAACTTTGTTTTCTCTCTTCATATCAAGTATCTGTTCATCATATACCAAGAGTTCATTATGCAACCTTAAGTTGTAACTGTTAGGATTGACTAATTTTTCATCAAAAGGTTCAATTACAATGTCCTTCCCAATGTTTTTTAATATTTGTTTTCCAGATAGTATCATATTATAAATCTCCTTTGTAACCAGCATTATTTTTACTTCTATAATTCACCGACATATGCAACTGTTTCATTTGGCATCGTTAATAATCCAGCCTCTGAATAACTATTAAATAGTACTTCTAGTTCTTGTACGAATATATCAAACTTTTCATCTGATTTCTTTAAAGCGTATGAAGCGGAAAGACATCTATTTATGAATCCATCTTTATCAAAAGTCAAATTATTAGTGAAGTGAAATCTGGAATATTTTTTATCAAAAAAAAGCTCTATTTTATTATCATTTTCTTCAATCCCTCCACTAAATCCAGTAAAGTTCGGGCAGTATTTCTTAAAAATCTCCGAATTTTCTTTTACAAAAGAAGAGCTGCTATCTCTTTGGTTCCAAACTAAAACAACTTTTCCTTGTGGTCTTAAAATCCTTTTACATTCCTTTTTAAAAGCTTTTACATCAAACCAATGGAATGCTTGTGCAACAGTTATTATATCAATGCTTCCTTCTGGCAGACCAGTACTTTCAGCCGTTCCGTTAATTGAATGATAATACTTGTTATCCTTTAAACTGCACTCTGCAACATTTCTCATATCATCGTTTGGCTCAACAGCATACACATTAATATCTTTTTCAACTAGTACCTTTGTGAGTATTCCTGTTCCAGAGCCTATATCTGCTATAACTGTATCCGATGTCAAAACATAATTTGAAAACAGCCAGTCAAAAAAATCTTGAGCATAGTTCGGTCTTGCCTTTGCATAGACACTTGCTTTACCACTAAACCGATGAGTATTATCAGTCATTTTGTTCCTCCTGATTAAAGCTCTTATGTGGCTTATAGAACTCTTTATCTAGTTGAGTTTTTCTATTGTATACAATAAAAAAATTATGTTTCTATAAAACCAATTGATTTATTTACGTAGAAATAATACTACCTTAATTTAAAACACTTCGTTAATATTATTTTATTTTTTTGCCCGGTTTACTAATTTTCTGTATAAATATTTGTCATACTCATCAAATATCTCACTATCTATATCCTCTACTTTTATCCATTTTACCCCGCTATTTTCATCTTCTTTTAGCTTTAACTTCTGATTTTCACTAGTTATTAATATATATGCAATTGAAAGATGCAGATGTTGGTTTACGTACCTTCTATTCTTTAAATGTGCACCCACATTAAGTATATCTATCGATGCAATATTACTCGATAAAGGAACTACTTCATCAATTCCAGTTTCCTCTTTGGCCTCTTCTATCGCGACTTGTAATAGATTTTCATTACCATCTGCATGCCCACCTGTCCAAGCCCACCTTTGTAAAATATTATGCTTAACAAATAGAACTTTATCTAGCTTTTCATTCATAATGAAACCAGAACTTGTGATATGAGCTATTTTATTATCTCTCAACAAAACATTCTCAAGAAAATGGCTAATATAGTCAAGGATTACTTGCTTATCATGAGTTTCTTGGGCATTCACTGGAACATAATTTTGGATATCTTCAATGTATTTCATTTTAATTCTCCCGTTCTAACTTGTTTTTTTAAAAAATCTTTTATAACAATTCCAAATTCTTCTGATAGCATTATGCCCCTAGAAAGTTCCCCTGACTCAATCCAGTAACTTCTATTAACATAAGAACCATCTTCCAAATAGAACTTGATGAAATATCGCTCTCCATTATGATTGTCGTTATTTTGATTTACTTTTGCATTTGAAACTAATTCCACTAACCTATTTATAGTAGCTTTATCATTTATTGTAGCAAGCTCTGTCTCCCCGTCAGTTTCACTATTAATACCAATTCGTGTAACTTTATTATTAATATCAAGCAAATCTTCCCCAATTTGGGCTTTAGGATTATTGTCAGCTTCATATAATATCCATTCATTATTTGTGTAAACAGCTACTCTAAAGTTTGTACTATAATCCTTTAGTTTATATATATTTGTTCCTTTTTCTAAAAAAGCAGCATCTCCATTTTTAACTTTATACTTTGGATCATAAATGTTGTTGGCAACAGTAAACTCAACTTTACCTATGACTTTACCTACTTTGTCCTTTTGTAATTTATAATTGTCCATGTAAGCACGATGATAATTAATGTCATTTAGTACTACAAAATCAACCCAATCAATTTCAATAATACCTGATTTTGATTCGCCTTCATCATTTGAGGGGCTGCTATTATTGTCACTTGAACATGCAACTAAACTTAACATAATAAAAATTGATATTAAGAGTATTTTAGCTTTCATGGCACCCTCCCTATAATTATATAGATGTAAACGTTTATACAGCCTTTAGTAATGTCCAATTATAGGTTTATCCTTGGTTCTATGTTTACGTTTTGGCTCATACTCCTGCCAATACACTCTTTTTTCATCAAACCTTGTTCTTGCTTCTTTCTCTTCAGCTGGATATCCTACATACACTAAACCAAGAGGTGTTACATATTCAGGTATATTTAAAATATTTTTTAATTGGTCTACATTGCTTTTTTGAGGATATACTCCAATCCAAACTGAACCCAGTCCAATACTTGTCGCTGCAATTAAAATATTCTCTATTGCTGCACTACAATCTTGAACCCACATGTCTTGAGGCAGGCCCTTAGTTAATTTCATATTACCGCACACAACTATAGCAGCAGGAGCATTGTATCTAGCAAAAATTAATTTTTCTTTTAAAGTAGAAAGCTTTTCAGCATCATCAATAACGATAAACTCCCATGGTTGACAATTTGCTGCTGTAGGTGCTGCTGTAGCAGCCTTTAACAGAGTAATAATAGTATCTTTTTCTACAATCTTATCCAAATAGTACCTTATGCTTCTTCTTTTATAAATAGTATCAATTGCGTCCACTAAATAGCCTCCTTTTACATTTTCTATTATTTCAGATAAAAAGTGTCTATTCACCTGTATTGAATTGTATCATTTTCCACTGTTGCTATCAAATGGAATATAGTATTATAGAAATAATCTAGTGAGAAATTATAGTATTGAAAAAGAGGATAATAGCATATTGCAAAAATAGTATAAAAACAGTATGAAAATAGATAAGATAATAAAAATTAAATTGAACATCCTGCAAGTAAAAAACTCAATACTACCATAATGATATTTGATACAACTCCAGTAATAATTAATGACTTGCCCAATTCGTCTTCATGTCTTGCAATATAGATACACCCCAATATAATTCCGACTAACGGAATAATAGCAGAAACTACATACATCCAACAGCCACTATTATCTGAACCTGCATTTGCATAGCTATCACTTCCTGAATATACCGATAATCTTACTCCACACTTATCGCAATTCTCCGCTTTTGCTAAAAATGTATTTCCGCATTTTGGACAAATTTTCTTATATGTATCAACTACTCCTAAAAAAGTTTTACATTTCCAACATTCAGTTCTTGTTTCCCCATTTAGTTCCTTACATTTCGGACATGTCTTCATTTTTTTCCTCCTTAAAAATAAGAAAATATTTAGTTAATGACTATTGAGACTAGTTATTACTCATTTATGTATTCCGCTGTATGAGGGCACCAGACCAAGCATTTTAAGCATAAATTGCAAAGCTTTCTAGTAATAATTTCCTCGCGGGTAGTAGTGACACTCCATGCCTTGCCTAACAATGCGTTATTTTGACATACATCTACGCATATATTGCAATTGCCGCATTGCGGTTGCTGTGGTTTTTCACTCATGGTGATAAAGGGAGCAGTTGTTAATACTTTCCCCAGCATAAGCGCACAACCATACTTGGTAGTAACCAAGAGGTTGTTTTTGCCAATAAACCCCAATCCGGCTCTGAGCGCGACAGTTTTATGTGGTAGTACCCCTGTTTTTAGCTTGGCAATACTTTTGTAGCCTTCCTTTTCCAACTGACTTGCTAATTTTATAGCAAGAGCGTCCATCTTGTGTTCGGTGTTAAAAACCTCTTTGTGCTTTGGTACTTGGTCAGCCCTGATCGTCCTAATATATTCTTTCGATAATTTTTTTCCAAAGAGAATAGCGCAAGAGTACCCATTCGTACTATCCTCAGGCAACGTTGAAATATCTACAAAATACACAAAATCAACGCCATTATCTTTTATTCGTGTCTCCCAAATTTGATTCAGCGCAGTTTTGCTATTCTCCATCGTAATACTCTACTTTCTGGTTTAATCTAAAAAGTTTATTAATATTTTTACCCCATATTCCTACTTTCCCCGAATCAGGATAAAACGCAATATCAATCTCGTTATGCGTATCAAAATCTAAATATTCAAGTGTATCTGTTTCACAAATAATAAATCTATTATACATGAAAACTACAGTTTTTTCCAATATATAACGCCATTTGAATATTTTCGAATAGTTTCTATTAGTATATATTAATAGAACATCTTGATATGTTAAAAGAACATCTTGATATGTTAAAAGCACATCTTGATATGTTAAAAGAACATACGATTAATCTAAATCAATTTTTCGTACAAATAGAATAAGCCCTTTGGCCAATTAACTTCTCCAACTCTCTTATATCCCAGTTTTTCATACATTTTTACTGCAATAGAATTATTAGAAAATGCATCTAATCGAATAGCTTTATAGTTTTTGCTCCTTAAGTATTCCTCTATTATATTCAATGTCCTTTTTCCAATACCCTTACCTTGATGTGCGGGATTAACACATAGTCTATGAATTACACAAAAGGCATCTTCTGTGTATTGCCAATTTCCGTATATATATTCACTATCATACTCATGATTTAGAACGACAAGCGAAACTATCTCATTTCCTATTTCACCTAGGAACATTTCATTTTTTGTAACGTCTTCTCTCAGAATCTCTTCATTGGGGTATAAGTGGTCCCATTGGTATATACCGGTACTTTCCATTGCCTCTGTTGCTTCTCTATAAATATTTATTATAGCTTCTAAGTCTCCATGATTTGCGTTCCTCAGTGTAATATTATCTCTCATTTTTAATCACCCTCAATTTAATGAAAAGCCTATTCATATCTTCAAAACTGGATATGTACTCAAAACGTGGGTAATGTCTAGAAGCTTGCTATAGGAATATCGTTATACTCCAACTTAACGATTTTATCTTGTCCTTATAATATAAATGTAATTCAAAAAAAGCTGTTTTATTATTGTTAATGCTTCTTTTTATCTTCCATAAAATCCTCTGTCTCCATCAATCTTTCTCTAAAATGGGATAAATGAGTTTTCATATGGTTTACATAGTGGATTATTAAATTTTCCAGAGTAAAAAAAGTAGTATTTTCGTCCCAATTAATATTCCACTTATTCTTTAAGCACTTCTCATCAACGGTTGATACTATATTGATCATCAAAATATTATAATAATAAAATAACGTTAGAAGTTCAGACAATTTCATGTTTTGGTGATTTTCTATTGATAACCACTGATCACGTTTATAGTCAGGAAACTCTAGTTCTTCGGTTAATTGAAGTCGTACAAAGCGTTGATGATTATTGGATGCAGAATCAATCAAATGCCCTATTATTTCTTTTAACGTCCACTTATCTTCTGCGACTCTAACTGATGCTGTTTCCTCGCTAACTTTAGTAAAATCATTTTTAAATATTTCAATTATTTCTCCAATCTCTTTTGCTGCCTCTCTCATAAAACCCTCCTTAGAATAACTCCAAAATTTTATAGACCAACTCTGTTGAGTGTAAGCAAAAACCTAAAATTTAAGGCTTACAAAATAATAGACACTCTGGAAGTAAGTTCCCATTAATGGTTTTCATATCTTCTACCTTGAATCCATTATTCTCAATAAACTCTCTATATCCCCTCGATGTCCATTTATGAAATGTGCGAAATCCAACCTTCTCAAAGAGTCCTACCATAAGTTTATTAACTTGCCCATCATAAACAAATGTAGGAGCAATCATTAATCCATCCTGTTTGAGCACCCTCTTTATTTCAGCAAATGCTACCTCAGGTCTTGGCATAATATGTAGCGCATTTGCAATAACTACCACATCAAATTTGTTTGCTGCATACTGCAGATCTGTTGCATCCTGTACTGCAAAATTAATATTGTGAGATTTATTTCTTTTGATTGCCTCAGCAATCATTTTGTCTGAAAAATCCGTTGCTTCCCATGTATGTACTTTTTCAGACAAAGAGAACGTTAATTGACCTGTGCCACAGGCAAGTTCTAAAACTTGCATATTATTTATTAGCCTTTTGCCTATTTCATTACATAATTCATTGTAAATAGATTTATTTCTTTTCTCAATGATTGTAGTATATAGCTTTGCTACCATTTGCCAAAATCTTTTATTAGAATTATCCTTGGTACTCATAAGAAACCTTCCTTTACACACAAAAGTAGTTTTTACATTACCGCTTTGATACATTTAACTTCTTACTTAAAAGTTAAGATATTTCTCAAAATTCTCGCATTTTGTGTTAAAAAATCTTTAAGAATGATTTTAGGTTTCACCCTATAACGACCAATCTCAATATGGTAATCCTAAAAAACTGAATCGTATACTGTCAACTAATCCATGAGAAATCATTGCAGAAGTAACATCTCTTTTTCGTTGAAGAATTGCAAAAGGTAATCCGAATAAAATTGTAAAAATAAGAATACTCATTATCCCACTTATAATTCCATAATTCAGAAACTGTTCCGGTGTATGAATCATTACATGAGGAATAATCATTATAAAATAGCATGTGAAATTCTCGAATCTTGTAACAATTTCGCCATTTAACATTGCAATGCAAAAAGAAAAAAATAATGCTCTTAATGCAATTTCCTCATATATTCCAGGGTTTAATGACAACAATATACACTCAATACTCAGTTTTAGATTTAGTGTGCCATTTGAAATGGCAAGATTAATTATCCCTAAAACAACTCCCACGCAAATTCCAATACCAATTGTTATAAGAACATATTTCTTAGACTTGGAACCTAATAATACTAGTCCTGTCTTTTCAAATCTCTCCGAAACTGATAATACTGCTAAAGCAGCAATAGTTGTACAAATAAATGACTTAATAGAAGAGAAATTAAAGCTGAGAGCTGCAACAAACATTAATAATCCTAATATAACAGAGATTATTATGTGCTTTTTATTAGGTAATCCATATTTAGCCAAAATTACTATTGCAATAATTAAAGCAAATACATCAAGCACCAACCACATTCTACTAGTTGGTGAAATATTGGATTTAATTGAAAAGTTTGCAACAAATAAAACTAGAAATGCAATAAAAACTAACCAAATTTTTATTAATGCCTTCTTATTACTCATATCTCCTCCGAAATTAACAATAAATATGTTTGTGTATGCCTTTATGCCTATAAGCAAGTACAACTAAGAAGTAATGTGATGTCATTCCCATGATTCGTAATGTATTTTGTTAGTTTCAAATCTGTTTGGCTGTGTTTTTTTCGTTTCAGCATATCCAAATGCAATCAGTGAAACTGGTCGTATGTGGCTTGGTAACCCAAACTCATTAACGATATCTTTGTAAAAATCAGAACCTTGCTTTACTCCGCACCAAACACCACCAAGGCCAAGTGAATGAATCGCAAGAAGTATATTTTGTGTTGCGGCTGAACAATCTTCTATTAGCCATTCAGGTATGCCTTGGACAATTTTATCTCCGCATACAATTATGCAGGCAGCTGCTGTACTTAGCATCTTTACATAAGGGTTATTCCCTATAATATGTAACATTTTCTCTCTATCCTGTGTAACAACGAAGTGAAATGGGCGCTTGTTTGTCGCAGATGGTGCACAAAGCCCGGCGTATAATATTGATTCTAGTAAAATAGGACTAATCTGTTTGTCAGTAAAAGAGCGTATACTAGCGCGTTCAATAATACTTCTTATTGTCTCATTATCCATTATTTCAGGCTCATGCACCTCAACAGTATCAAGTCTGTCACGATTAATATCAAGCTTAATGTTAAAATGCTCTTCTCCATCTAAGCCAAGATTTTTGAGAAGTTGTTTACTGAAAAAAATGCAGTATTGTTCATTTCCCCTTGACATTAATTTCGACTTAAACTCCACCCCACCTATTGAACATATAACATAGATTGAGCCTTTACGAATTCCAAATTCTACTCTCGGATTAAATGGAAGATATGCAAGAACTGCACTGCCTTCCCTTTTTATATCTATTGTACATTTCATATAAATGCCTCCTTGCAGAAAATTGAATTTTAATTATTATTTATAATAAAGTATGTATTGTTGCACATTGGTATCCAAGTTCTCCAAAGAGTACTAAAATCCTTGATATCAACCTTACGATTATAAAGAGTATCACTACTATTCACCATGAACTTTAAAGAATCTGCCAAATAGATATACTTTTCATCATAACCAACAACAGGAACGTAATGTAAATATCTTTTATTTGGATATACCCTTATAAATGCAATAACAGGAATCCCTTTACTAAGCTGCTTTTTTAAGGTCTCAATGCTTCCTCTACATAAACCAGCTGATAAACCAGCTTTTTTTAGGTATTTTATTATACCTTTTGGTGCAATTGTGCCATCAATTAGTTTATAGGGAAACCCCTTATAAATATTATTTCCTTGCGCTTCAATATTGAAATGCCTCAGAACGTATGCTGCCGAATAAGCTGCACACTCATTTCTACTCTGAAAATCTATTCTATTTGGACTATTAATAAAATATGATTTCGGAATTTCTTTAACACCAATCAAATCTTTAACAGGTAAAATATAGTAATATAGTATTAACCCTATAAAAGTTAACAATATAATTATTCCAACAATCATCTGTGACCCCCATACATTAAGTATGATATGTTAATAAACAGTCTACAACTTTATCATTGCTGATCTCAGCATATCTAATATCAATATTTGCAGTCAATCCCATATAAAGTTTTTCAATTTCTCTCTTCAATTCATTATCTATCTCAGATTCATTATATGGTTTTACTTCTTATACGTTTGGATTAATAGATCTATCAACATATGCTATCTCAATAATATTTCCATCAGGGTCGACAACAGCACTTTCATAAAAGCCATCATCATATTGCTCTTTATTCTTCTGTAGTGGGATATTTTGCTCAATAAAACAATCTGTTAGTTTATTAACTTCATCCTTACTATCAACTTCTATTGAAAAATGAGAATAGCCTATCCTTTCTTCTTTATCAAAACTATGTAAGTTTGTACGAGTCATTATTTCAATTATAATACTCGAACATATTTTAATAAATACACACTTGAAATCCCCATTTTCATGTTGAGATATAACCTCTCCATTAAAATGTCTTTTGTAAAACTCAACCAACAACTCAATATTCCTTGTCCAAAATGCAATATGATGTAGTCTCATTTCTATCCCTCGCTTTTATATTTTCTTTCTGTTAGTATTTTGAAACGGAGTTTCACCGTTTTACGTTTTACTCCCCAGTATATTCTTCATAGGGCTCAGCTATTGCTTTGCCATTACTCTCCTTCAATAAAAATGGAAAGTAAACGTCATTAGTCAATAAATCAACATATTTATTATTAATTAGCAATGCTTTAACTTTGTCTAATTTATAATTGTTATTTTGAGAGTTTAAGAATGAAAGTACTGCATCTATTTGTTTTTGAGTTGCATACTTAACTGGCACATATTCTTCCCCATCAAAGAGCAAGCTTATTGAACCATCTGAAGCATTCACAAAAAACAAATCCCTTCTAAACAATGATGCCGAATACATATAGTATACATTTTGACCAACTATCCTTAAATTTAAGAATTTGGTTTTAGAACTGGCATCTAAAGGCTTTAACCAATTATCTAAGGTTTTACTTGCATCATTAAAAGATAAATATGATTTATTGTTATTTAATATTTTATTTAATTTATCTAGATTTTGAAAAAGGAATAAAGTATCATCTCTTCCTAAAGTGATTATATCTCCCTTATAACTTGGACAATGTATGGTTACTACGATAAGACTACTTTTGTCAGTTTCATAACTCGATATAATACTTTTTGCTTGTGTCAACTGTGAAACATATTTTTCGGGTTTGATATCAGTAGGGTATGTTAGTAAACAATCTACAACTTTTTGATTACTAATCTCATCATATCTAATACTAATATTTGCAATCAATCCCGTATAAAGTTGTTCAATTTCTTTTTTTATTTCATTATATAGTTCAGGATTAATGCTTTCTTTTTCGGTAGAATTATTAGCTTGAGAAGCTACCATTGATGATTCTATTACCTTCGTAGGTGTAGCTTGTTCATTATCACTTTGTTGATTACAAGCACAAAGTATTACCATAACAAGTACTATCACTATAGAAACTTTCTTCATATTGCCCCCACTTTATTAATATTTCTAAACAGTTGATTAATAACACTATTATACAAGAATAGTATATATTTTCCAATCCTTATTAGTTTTTCAATATCTTAATTAGCATTATATAGCAGCATCGTATTAATAAATGAAAGAAAAAATCTCCTATCAAAAATAGGAGATAAGTGTAGCAAGGAATAAATATGTGCTTATGTAACAGCCTTAATATTTCAGAAACATCGTCTTTTGTGAATTCTGAAATATCTATTCACGAACCATTATTGGAACATAAATATCTAGCTGATGGTATCCAAGTGCAGCCTTAATCTCGTCGGTTGGATTTACCATATGGCAGAGTGTCCGACGGCCAGGCCTCTCGTCAAGTGAAAAATTACTGGTTTCTATCCATTTTTTTATACCTTCATATACCCTGCCGTTTATATCGTCATCTCCATCCACAGACATAGCAGCTGCATAAAGCCCACCTGCAAACTCTATGATTTCATAAGGCTCCACATCTGCTTCAGTTACCCAATCCTCAACAGCCCAAATCCATTCCGCCCTCATATCCTCCTCAAACCAAAGAAAATCGGGTGCACCATATATTAATTTTTTTACTAAATGATTGTGTTCTTCTTGCCATTGTTGAAAAGTACCCATAACACTGTCTATGGTATCCAGTCCTGAAGAAAATGCCCTAAAAGGATTAATTTGAATAATTCTGACCTCAGGGGCTTTTTTCATCTTTTCAGCTACTTCAAATAGGCGATTACTATTGGATGGGTTCCCGCTATAAGAGACATTAGTAAGCTGACCTTCAATCTCTTTCGCCTTTTGGTATAGCTTGTTTACATCAGAGTCGTTGCCAAAATCCGCTTGCTCTATCTGACGAATAAACTCTAAAACAATTTCCTTCAATTCATGCAAAAGAGCAACTTCTCCATCAATATCATTTACTTTTTTGCCCAGCACCTCCAAAACGGCTTCTGAGCCAGAAGTATTAAATATACTCTGAATATCCTTGATACTGATATTCAGCTTACGTAAAACTAGGATTTGTTCCAATCTTTTAACAGCAATTTCATCATACAACCTGTATGCGTAATCGTTGCTTCTGGTACTGGTTATTAACCCCATATCCTCATAATAACGTAATGTGCGGGCAGATATGTTATACTTTGATGACATATCTCTGATTTTTATTAGTTCGTTCATGGTAATCCTCCTCGTCGCTAATATGCATTAAGTATAAATGCTTCCCCAACGACAGAGTCAATAGAAAACTATATTACAAATAGATATTCCAAAACAAAAGTATATTTATCTAAATATTAATATCATTAGTCTAGAAATAAAGTCAGAATAGTTATGACATATAATAGGAGCAAAAATACTTTTAGTTTTTAAATATACTGCAGCATAAAAAATACCTAATATAAAAGCTAAAATTAACTGTACTACATTAAACTTTATATAAAATGGTGACCAGGATATAAAAATGTGCCCTAACGAAAAAAACATACTTGATAAAATAATTAAGCATAATCTTGTTTTTCTGTTATCTAAGCTACTTCTTTTAAAAGTAGTTAATAATAAGAATTGAATTATGAATACTCTGAAAAGTGGTTCTTCACCAATTCCTGGAAGCGTACCATATGCTAATAAATCTTTAATTATATAATTTAAACTTTGATTATTGAATACTGCGGGAACAATGTTCATTCCACAATTTTCTAAAAATAACCATCCTATAAAGCACAAAACGGGATAGGATAATAAAAAAATTATTATGTACTTCAAACTCAGTAAAATATTGTTAAAATTAAAGCCTATATCCTTAAATGACTTTTTAATAAAGAGTTTAGTCAATATTAACGTAATTACTAGTTGCATTATATTCCAAATTATCATTCTTGTGAATTCTTCTTCTAACCCCAATTTGGACAAAAAATCTACCACTACTCCTGACGGTCCTCTAAAATCATAAGAAAAGAAATTAATTAACTGTTGCATGCTAAAAATTATGACCAGTATAATAATAATAGGTATACTTCTTCTAACATAACTATCTTTAGAAGTAAACGTCATTTATTCCCCTCCTTAATGCTTTTAGTGCCAAAACTTTTTTGCACCATCCAATTTAAAAACCGAGTTTTCGCCATAAATAAGGTTTATAACTGCAAGCAAACCTTAAAGGATAATTCTACAAGGCTTCTTTTAATTTCCTCACGACTATCCCACTTGCGAGAATCCCATTCAACTCCACTTAAGTCATCACCACCAAATAAAATTTGGCCCAAGACTACATTACGGAATTTTGAGACTGCAAAGAATGCAGCAGCTTCCATTTCTACTGTAACGCACCCTTCTGATACTCGTAGAGATATTTTTTCTTCTGTTTCTCTGTAGAATGCATCAGTAGTCCATGTTTTTGCTTTTATGTAAGGAATGTTTTCCCTTGTTAAAATTGTTTCAATGGTATTTATAGCATGTTCATTACATTCTATTTCTCTTGAAGGTTCAACATAATGGTATGAAACACCCTCATCTCTAACAGCTGAATATGGGACAACTAAGTGCCCTACCTGAATACCTTTTTGCAAAACTCCAGCAGCACCACAAACAATAAACTTTGTAAATCCCATTGCAATAAGTTCCTCCAATTGCGCAGCAGAACCAGCCGCACCCAAGAAACCTTGCACCACTGCAATACGTTTTTCGTTATATACAGTTTCATATATTGGCAAGTGAACGGTAGCAGTATAGAATGTAGCGATTTGCTTTAGCTTGCTAGATTGCAACATTTCATTAATTACATCGCCAAAAAAAGTGATAACGCAACATTCAGGAACATCAATCTTTTGTATTAAATTTGACGGCTCAATTTTAGCGTTTTTATTGAAATCAAATTCTAGTATTGGAAACTCTTTTTCAATAGACATTTGTCCCCCTATATAAAAAACATCTATAATAATTTTTCTACATCCACTTGTAAATGGTACGTAAATCTCTCTGCATTAGATGTAATATATTTCTCATAAATTCACCATCATCAAACAATTGGTTCTGCTATACTCATAAAATGTTTACTAAATCATTTACGCTTGATATTTTATAGTCCTCACAACTGGTATCACTTTTCCACCTCTGTATTTATTTATTCAATATATTCAATAAGTTTTTTTAGATTATTTACTACATGGCAGCCTCGTGTCTTTAGTCGCTCTTCAGAATGATGCCCATGCGATATTAAAATCATGTCACAGTTCATTGCTTCTGCCACTTCGAAATCGTGTGTAATATCTCCTATTAATAATACTTTCCTTGAATCAATCCCTAACTTATGAATTAACTCTCTGCCATTTTCGACCTTACTTCCAGCCAAATGATTATCTTGTCCTATAACATAATCAAATAATTCAAATATTTTATATTCCCTCAAGGTTTTATCAAGTGTATCCTTAGCAGTCGCCGAAAGTATAGACTGAGATATTCCATTTTTCTTTAATTTATTTAACACATCAACGCTATATTTATGTAAACTACATTCAGATATTCGCATATCAAATTCACTTAAAAATTCATATGATAAATCCTCAAATCTCTCCTTACTAAAGTCAAAGCCTAGTGCTTTGTAATACTCAATTATCGGAATATTCACAATACCTTTATAATAATCCTTGTTAATAAGTGTCATATTCCTTTTTCTGAGCATATTGTTCATACATTCAATTGCCAAATCAATATCATTAAGCAATGTACCATTCCAATCCCATATAATATGAGTATACTTCACCGGTTAATTATCCTTTCTTATTTAAATATATTTTAATCAAATAGCCTCGCCAGCCCTTGCGGGAGTGGAGTACAATGTGACTATTCTTTTATATTGTCATATATTGACTAGCTGCACTTAAAAGAATTCTAAATTTGATGTTATGGTATTTCTTCACAATCAATTTGAATTTCAAGACTTCCAAACTTCGGTGCTAGCCAATTATATGATAAGACAAATAGTAAAGCTACTGCAGCATATATAATAGGCATAAAAAGGAAAGGTATTATTGAGCCTATTGCCTGTTCAACGTCTAATGGCTTACTTGTAATAGTAGAAGCTATTGCAGATAAAATTAGAATTATTACTCCAATCGTCCAAGGAATAGCTAATGCTAATAGTACCGCTTTAAATACACTTTTTACATTAAACTTTTTAATTTTAACTATTTTCATGCTTTAACCTCCAAGATAAATTTGTTTTCAGCATAATCAGATCTTGCTGAATTGAAAATCAGAAATATTCATTTATTCAATATTTTACCATGTTATAGCAGTATATACCATAATTAATAAACCAAGCTATTATTATCAAGTATTATCTATTACAATCTTTCCATTTTTAATAACCATTGCAACATCGAACAAATAGTTAATGTTTTCTAGCGGATTGCCTTTAACAATAACTAAATCAGCTTTTTTCCCCTTTTCAATTGTTCCTACAATTTTATATACTCCACAAATGATTGATCCGTTTATTGTTAGTGCCTGAATTATCTGAAAGTTTGTCAAGCCTGCTTCTTTTAGTAGTTCTAATTCCATTCTTGGCAAACCGAGACGATACCATGGTAATTCCTCCTCGATAAAGTCATCTCCAACACCAACTAATCCACCTGCTTTAACAAACCTTATTAAATTATCTTTTGCTATCTCTAATAAAGGTGCCTGAAATTTATCTTTAATCATTTTATAAAATGTAAGCGTTGGTACAACAGCAATTTTCTTCTTCACCATTTGTTTAATTAATTCATCAGATAAAAAATCATAAACCATATGTGCAGCATCATCTATCCCCGCATTAATCAATTTTTCTAAATTGTGGCTTTGAGTAACATGTGCCGATACTCTCAGATTATTTGCATGTGCTAAATCACAAAGTTCTTTTAGCATTTCTTCAGATAGTTTAGGTAATCCAAATGTACTTTCGTCAAGCCCATCCTCTAGAACTGTTTTGACCATATCAATTCCATCTGCTAAGGCTTTGTCAAAACTTACATTTAACTCTTGAATATTATCAATACCTATAGGCGAAGTCCCCCCATAACCACCTTTTGCTGAAAAAAACTTCCCCACGCCAATAATAGTTGGATACATATCTGACTTACTAATTTCCTGTTTTCTTTTGACATAGTTATCTATTTCAAAATCAGAAAACATTCCTTCATCACGGATAGTAGTTACACCTTCATTTAAAGATTTCTCTAGGTAAGATAAATGAAAGTCATTAAATATCACTCCACCTAGCTGCTTAAATCCTGTATGGGAATGTGCATTAATAAATCCTGGGAGTAGAGTATATCCCGTTAAATCTAAAGAATGCTCTGAATCAATCTTAACATCCTCATCAGAGCTTATAATGTCTTCAATTATTCCGTTTTTTATATGTATCAAACTCTCACTAAATAGTTTTTCATCAATTGAGTTAATATAACTTACATTTCTGAGTATCATATGTTTTCCTCTATTCTAATTTATTAGATAGAATGCTATTAAGCTCACTAAACACTTTCGGGCTTGAAACAATTACGCTGTTCCCGTTTATGCATTCAGGAACCTGGCATTTATCCTCTTTGTAATGTCCCACCTGTGCTCCAGCCTCAATCGCTATTAGTTTCGCAGCAGCAACGTCCCATGGATATAACTTTTCTTCATAAAATCCTTGCATCCTTCCACATGCTACCCAACATATATCTAAAGCAGGCGAACCTAATCTTCTTATATCTCTAATATGAGGGAGAACACGCCCTAATCGGCTTATTATATCTTGAATATCATCTCTCTTATGAGGAAAAC